>DUHN01000075.1 GCA_013330825.1 Candidatus Woesearchaeota archaeon
CTCAAGAAGGCGCTCGCGCTGCCGGAGCTGCAGTGCAGCAGGCAAAACATCGTGGAGGACTCGTGCATCGACCTCCTGAAGCTACAGGCGGCCTCCATCGTCGTGCCGCAGCACCAGGAATACTATTTCGACTCCCTCGGCTTCAGCGTGGTCTCCGTCCAGGAAGTCTACCCCTCCACGCACAACTACACCCTCTACAACTCCCCGCTCGACAAATACTCCTCGAAGTCCGTCACCAACGCCCCCATCTCGCTCCTCGACCCCGTCACCGGGACAAACGCCTTCGGCGTCATCACGATAGACACCTATGCACGGTAACTCCCATTATGGAAAACAAGAACGCCGTTGGAAACGAAGGGCAGCGCCACTTTCGTGAGGCTCTCCCGGAACAAAGAAACATATCGGCAGAGGGGACGCTCCCCCTACGGGAGATGCCGATGCCCAAGCCACATAACGAGCCGAGCCGGCGCTGCCCCGAGCGCACCCGAGGTTTCCAACGCCACTGCCTGAACCACCACCGAAAAAGAGGGCAGATGGAGATCCTCGGCCTGGCCATCGTGGTCGTGCTGCTGATCCTCGGCCTGGTCTTCGTCATCAAGTTCGTCGCCCTGAAGAAGCCGAGCACCCTCAAGAAGGATGTGGTGGAGTCGCAGGTGGCCTCGAACTACCTCTCCACGTACCTCAGCACGTCCGTCCAGGAATGCAGCGGCCTCTCCACCACGGAACTGCTGCAGGACTGCGCCGCACAGGGAGGCATCACCTGCCAGGACGGCGAGACCTCGTGCGAGAAGCCCAGGGAGGTCGCGGCCTTCATCTTCAACCAGACNNGACATCTGCGGATGACTCCCTGTAACGAGCACCCCCATCACCCTCACCAAAAAAACTGCTGGCAAACAATCCGCAAGGGAGCGCACATTCTGAGCGCCCTTTATGGTTATCTGATGTCCTCCACCCACCCTTGTGGTGCCCATCACAAGCATGACACCACACTCCCAACCACACTCCCAGAATTCGATACTTTTAAATATCAGTTCTGCGGGAAAGAGGCCATGGCAATCCGGCTGTCGAAGAAAGGGGATCTCTCCATCAACATCATCATCGTTGCTGCCCTCGGGCTCGCGGTGCTGGTCATCCTCTTCGCGGTGTTCACCGGCAGGATAGGCATATTCGGGAAGGGAGTTGATCAGACCCAGCAACAGCTGACGACCTGCCCCCAGCAGTGCCAGGTGAGCGGCTATGCAAGCGGGGAGAGGCAGGTAGGCCCCTCGTGCTCCAATCCCACCACTCAGCTGAGAATCTACGGTTCATTCAGCGATATCACTGCACAGAACCCCGGCATCTGCTGCTGCACCCGCGCGTAGCCAAAGCTTTATATAGGAACTTTCCTGTTTTTTCTCCATGTTTTCCCGGAAGAAGGCGGATATGGCCATCCCCATCCTGATTGCTGCTGTGCTCGGCTTCGTGGTCCTCATCGTGCTCGCGGGCATCTTCACCGGCAAGGCAAAATCCTTCAACTCCAACCTTGAGAGCTGCCAGGCGAAGCTCGGGACATGCACGACCAGCGCGGAATGCTCCCGGAAAGGAGGCTCTGTCATCTCCGGCACGAACTGCGAGAACAGCAACCAGCAGGCAGGCAAAGCATGCTGCATCTTTCCCCTTGGTGCGCAGCCGGCAAGCACTACCACACCCAGCACAGCCAAACCATGAACAAGAGAGCAAAACTCTGGGACAACTGGGGAGTATTCATGCTTGCCATCGCTGTCGCCCTTCTCATGCTTTATCTTGTTTCGAGGCAACTCCACAATGCGTTTTCTCCGTAGCAAGCGAGGACTGGAATTCGAGACTTTAATTGAAATTATCCTCCTTATCGCAGGGGTTGGCCTTCTCATCGGCATCATCCTCAGCATCACCTCCAAGGCAGACCAATCGACGCAGGAGCAGCTCTGCCGCGGATTCAATGCCCTCAAGTTCGGCTATGAGAAAAGCGCAGGTTCCCTGGCAAGCAAGTTCATCTCACCGCCACGCGCGTGCAATATGCTGGACAAGGGAGACCTCCCCTCCAAGGACTTCAAGGCGCGCCAGGACCTTGCCAATGACGCGACGCGGGCGAAAGCGGAAGTGAGGGACCTCATGCGCCGCTGTTGGTGGATGTGGCTGGAAGGGAGGCAGCAGAACATGTTCGACAAAGCGCTCTACCAGAGCGATGGGTGCTTCGTCTGCTATACGTTCTCCGTTGGCAAGGGGGCGGGATTCTCCTCAACGGACCTCGTCACCTCCCTCTATGAGCCTTACATCGCCAAGGATAGCTCCAACAGGTGCGCCGGCAGCGTCTCTGCCGGCGGAGGATCACTCGGCGGCGCCGGAGCCAGCCCAAGCTTCGGGGGAACCACCACGCCGCTAGGCAATGGCAATGGCAATGGCGGGAGATGCATGGCCTCCTGTGGAGGCGAGTTCCCCGATAAAGCTTCCTCGGCATCATGCCCTCCAAACCAGGTGTGCTGCGTGAGCACGAACAGGCAGAATGAATGCGAGGACAAGGGAGGGGTATGCAGCTCCACACCACTCAACGGATACAAGCAGTTCCTGGACTGGAAATGCACCGGCAAAAGAGCATGCTTTGTCTCCGAAAACAACTTCGCCTCTTATCTCGACTACCTCCAAGGCACGCGGGGAGCGGGCTACGGTTCCGGCATGGTCGTGTATGAGGACGGCACGTCCTTCAACCCCGGACAGCTGTATGCCGTGACCCTGATAAGCCCAAGCAGGACATGGAGTTGGGCTGGCACTGTAGGGGGAGGTGCAATAGCTGTAGCAACCTTGGGAACGGCAGGAGTCATCACTTACTTTACCGGTTTCCTCGGACTTCCCATAGCAACAAAACTTACCATCGTTGGCCTAGGGGCGGCAGCCGCCACCGCAGAATTCTCAGGAGACCCCAGAAACATCAACTATATATTTGTCTCGCGCTATGACACGGTCTCGACGAAGTGCGCAATACAGAGAGGTGCGGCATCATGAAGATGGACAGGGGAACAATCGATACGCGGACCATAGGGATCATACTCCTCCTCCTCCTCTTCCTCGTGGTTTATCTTGCCCTGCAATATAGTTGGGGAGACCGGATACAGTATGCTGCGACTTCCCTCTTCAGGTGGGGATAACATGGCAGAACTCGCATGGAGCAAGATTATAGAATGGGGGATACTCATCGTCTTCCTGCTCATCATTATCCTGGCCATCTACTCGCCGCAGGGATTCTTCAAGAAACTCGCTGGGCTCTCGCTCGGGGCGGAGCGCTTCCTCCCCACAGGCCCGCAGCCGGAGCTCAAGAGCCCGGAACCGCTGCCGACAGGCGTCGAGAATGCCAGGAGCAGCATCACCACCTCCCTCTCTGTGGCGGCGCAGACGAAGACGCCCTCGGACTGCATCGTCTCCCTCCAGAGCCTCACGAACCTCGAAAACTTCCAGATTGAAGTCGCGAACACCCAAAGCGGGGCCACCATCAGCGTGCTCCAGCCGAATGCCGATGGAGCGATCAGGAGGACGTCCGACACCATCACCGGCATGAGCATCTGCCTCGCCGACCCGCAGGCGCTCTACGACTGCTATCTCCAGCAGCCGCCGACATGCAAGGCAACAGCCAGCGGCTACAAGCAGCAGAGCACGAAGCAGGCCTTCTCCAGGGATGACCTTGCGCCATACGCGTACAAGATAGACGGCAAGACCCTTTGCCTCATCCCCAAGACCACATCATGGCTAAAGCGCACCGTCGACTTCTTCGGCGGCTGCACGGGAGACGACGCCGGAATCAGGGAATCCTGCATCACGGAGCTATCAAAAAAGATCAAAACCTGCTGACATTGGAAAGACACATGGCAAAGAGCAGACAGGCGGAGATGACTATTGGGCAGGTAATCACCATAGTCATCCTTGCCATCTTTTTCTTCATTGTCATCAGCGTCTTCTCCGGCAACTTCAGCGCATTCGGGAAGATACTCCATGGCCAGGCTGACTCCCTCGGGGACTGCGACAACGACCTCGTGCAGAATCTCTACGACAAGTGCCCCTGCTCCACAAGCAGCCAGCCAGGAGACGTCTCCAACAAAGGATGCGCCCCCGGCTATACCATACAAAACTCTGAAAAAGGCCTCGAGGACAAGTCATGCCTCACCAAACCAGAATGCATCAAAAAATAACAAAGAAAGGCATGGTGCTCGAGGCGCTCCTCCGCATCATCCTCACAGTCATCCTTCTCTTCATCGTCTTCAAGGTCGGAACGAGAGTCGGCAGCATATTCTTCGGCGAAAGCCAGGCGGATGCCTCTGTCAAGAAGATGGCAGATGCGCTCAACCAGCCGGGCGAAGGGGTGACTGCTGTCCGCATCGGCCTTGACTCCGGAGACGCCATCATTGGATTCTCCCAGGCAGCCAAAGAATTCCGGTGCTATGGATGTCCGCAAGGAGTTTACTCCCCCGTACCTTATTACTCCTATGTCTCCAAGCCTTCAACGGCGGAATGCGCCAACGTCCCCTGCATCTGCTCCTGCAAGGGCATCAGGATAGAGCTTCCCGGACAGCTTACCGGACGGGAGGGCGAACAGGCGATGGAACTGCGCTGTGCTGGGCTCTCCTGTCTGAAACTGGCCAACAACCTCCCTGATCAAACCCCACTCAAGGCGGCATATCCCAACACCACGAGCCTGGCAAACTATCCTTTCTGGAAAGGAGGATTTTTCTTTGTCAATGCCGGAGACATCGGCAACGGACTCCCGCGCCCACAATCTTCTGTGGCATCCTCTTCAGTAGCCATAGAGCGCAAGAGATCAGGGACAGGCTTGCTCGCCAATGCCTGCCCACCACAAGTCGCCTGCATCCAGCAAAACTAATATAAATGCTCTTTCTGGAGTATGCGCATGCAAAAAAGTGGGACTCTTGTCTATAAGGCACTCATCACACTCATCCTTTCTGCCATCATCGTAGCATCGTTTGTCACCGTTGGCAACCAATACGGCAGCGCGGAAGCTCCCCACAAGCAGGCAGTGGCCAACGACCTTGCGCTGATCCTCACGGAGATGCAGGCCATGCCGGGCGATCTCACCCTCGCATACGGACAGGATGTGAGCAGATATGGCATCCTGCTGTCGGGAAACTCCATCCTCATCTACTCCGCCGGCCTTGGCAGGACGGACATCATCGCCGGCAAGGCGGCGTTCAACGGAAAACCCCTCCCACAAACCCTTATTGAGCGGCCTTCATCCCTCATCATCATCAAAAAAGGAGATGTCATCACCCTCTCCTCAGCGTAGCATGTGGACATCAAAGAAAGCGGAATCACAGAACTGGACCATGGACAGCGTACTCCCCTGGCTACTGTTTGTCCTCCTCATGTCACTCGTCGCCGTCGCTTTCATGTATTGGATAAAGTCCAACTTCGCCGAGATGACCGTCGTCCCACCGGGCCTGGAGAAGTCCCTTCTCCTTGACAGGATAACCTCCCCAGCATGCTTCTCCTCTCCTGCGCTCCTCCCGCAGACGCTCGACTATGCCAAACTCACCAAGAGCCAGATGGGCTCCTGCTACCCTGCCCTGCAGGCCAATGACGCGGCCGTCAGGCTTTTCCTCAAGCTCAAGGAAGGGAACATGCAGCAGCTCCTTGCCACCTCCAACTGGAAGGAATCCGGCATCTCAACCTCCTCAAGCTCATGGATAGGCGTGAAATACAACGACAAAACAGTACCGGGTGAACTCTCCCTTGGCTTCCAGGCTCCGCGGAAATAGGAAAGGCATCGCGATAGACGAGGCCGTCCCGGCCATCGTCTTCATCATCTGCAGCGCATTCGTCCTCTTCGCGTTTCTGATATTCCATTCTGTTCCGGCCAAGCAACAGCAGCAGGACATCAGCTCTGACATCTCCGCCAGCAGCGCAGAGCGCGACCTCACCAGGGCGCTCACCCTCCCTCTCGACGGCGTACCGCTGGGAAAAGCCATCGTCGACGCCTACTACGGCAAAGGGGAGCTCAAGCCCATCGCGGACGCATTTGCAGCGACCTTCTCCAGCAGCAATCCTTACGGGTGGACTATTGTCGCCATGAACTCCGGCACCACCATCTTCTTCTCCACAGACGGCTCGCGGATCGTGAAAGGTGGCACCATCCCGACGGGCCAGAGCTCCATCCAGGAGATTGCCAGCGCCCAGCTCCCCCTGCTCGGCGATGACGGCGCGCTCACCCTCACCCTCTACAGCCTCGGCCCGAATCTGGTGATGGCCCCATGATGAACCGAAAAGGCATGGGATTGCAGTGGTATTTCCTCATCATCGCGTTCTTCCTCGGCCTGGGCACCTATTACGCCGGCGTCCAGCAGTTCACCTTCAATGGGTATGTCGGGCAGGCCTCGCTCTACCTCCAGGACGCGCTATACCGCGCGGAAGATGCCCAGCTCTACATTTCGCTCGCGTCCCAGTCGGCGCTCGAGCATGCCCTCTATGAGACAGGAAAGGAAGGAGGCGGGAAAAATGCGTGCGGCTCCTCCCTCGGCTATGCGCTGTGGATGGCGGGAGCAGGAGAGCAATCCACATGCGTTCCCGCCAACGATGCGCTGCAAAAAAGAATCTCCTCGCTTGATGCAGGCTACCTTGAGCAATCACTCATCGCCTACACCCCTCCTTTAGGGGACATCCTCCCCGCCAACAATTTCAATGCGCCCATCACCTTGGGAAAGCCGACACGGGCGTCGCTCACGGCAAAGCTGCCCGTCATCGTCCCAATCGGCAAGGGCATCGACATCACCCCGAAGACAGGAGCATCGTTCCTCCAGAGCATCGGCCTCTCCAAGCCAGCTCCCCAGCCAATGCCGGCGCCCATCGTCCCGCTGCAGCCCTTGCCCGCAGCGCCTACCTCCCCTCAGCAAGCGGGAGCAGCGCAATCCTTCCCACCAGGCACGCCGCCCTCCTCACCTGCTTCGGGCATCCAGTCCACTCCTTCTCCTCCGACAGCATCTTCAAGCGTTGCTCAGGCTGACGCATTCCTCCGGCAGAAAAGCTCCGCCCTTGTCGGCCACGGCTCCCTCTTCATTCAGGCAGAGCAGCGCACGCAGGTGCCTACTGCCGTGCTCCTGGCGGTTGCATCGCAGGAAAGCGCGCTGAAGCACTGCTGCGCCGCCGAGAACCAGAACAAGGACTGGAACTGCCAGGGGACTTCCTCATCATCCTGCGGGGAATCATCCGTCCTCAGCAGCGACTTCTCCAGCATCGGCGTCATGCAGATAAACACCAAGGTGAACAGCGGCCTTGCCGACAAGGTCTGCACGCCCGGGCAGACCGTGTACGACCTGGAATGCAACATCAACGTCGGCGCGAAAATCCTGAGAGACGCGTACCTGCGCTACCAGAACGGCATACCCTTTTCCCTGATCATGCGCTACTGCAAGGACATCTCCCTTGCGGAGAAATACGCCTCCTACCTCGGCTGGGCTGCTGCTCTTCGGGCGTACAACGGCCTCGGCTGCTCCACCGGAGCGGACTCTGCCTATGTGGAGCGGGTGAACGAGAAGCTCGCGCAGATATCACCTTCCATCCCGTCATCATGACTTCAATGACCCACTTCAGGAATCCCGCAATCATCGGCATGCTGCTGCTTTTCGGCATCGTTGGCATGCTCGTGCTATCCGACACCACACCACCAACGGGCATGGTGATAGCCGAGCCGAAAGGGGCCTCGTTCTACGGGGCGTACCTGCCAAAGCCGGAGATCACCTCAACAGTGAATTTTGACACGGGCATCTACCAGAAAATCGCGGCACAGCTCCCCATCCTTTCGGCATGCGCGGACAAGGGAACGCCGCTGGAGACGTGCCTCGCAACGGCGCAGGCCGCCACCGGCTTCACCTGGGAACCGGACTGCATGAAAGGCAAGGAGCGCGTGTTCTACGACATCATCGAGACGTTCGAGGACTGCCTGAACTCTTCCGAGAGCAACTGCTACTGCGAGAAGAATCTTGGTTCTTCCTCCTATATTACCAAGAACGGGCTGTCCGGCCATGCCTACACCTTCGCCATGCGGAAGGATGGCAACAGCATCTCCTTTGCCGACGACAGCGGAGCATTGTCGTATGCCTCCTCCCTCCGGGGAATCGCTTCCACGTACCTTCCCGAGAAGCTGGCGCTCACGTATGGGGACACTGGACTGGCCAAAGCAGAGGCGCAGATCACCACTATGCCGCTCAGCGGCACGGCTCCCGTCTCCCTGCCCTCGCTCCTGTTCTACAAGCATTCCCCTCAGAAAGAAGGGAAGGCAGAGCAGGCCATCGATCTTATCATGGAGTCCAATGGAAAGCTTGCCTACCCGACATCTGCCATGGTCACCGACGGGGCCGGCAGGCAATTGTCGAAAGCGGATCTCAGGCCCTGCACGCCAAAGCCGAAGACCGTGCAGCGCTTCTGCGTTTCCGATCCGGCCGCGAAATACATAATCCATGACCCTGCAGATGGAGAGACCAAAGAGAGGCCCATCACCATCCGTTTCGCCGCGCACCTGCCGGACTCGCCTCCTCCTCCGCTCACCGGCGTCAAGGCGCTTGATTATCCGAAGGCCGATTACTCGGCCATCCTTTCCTGGGAGGAGAGCAGCGCGCCTGACACCACATCATACCGCATCTACCGCGCTTCCTCACCAGAGGCGTTATCTTCCACCCCCATCGCGGAACTTTCGGCCAAGGAAGGGGTGTCCGTGATCACTGCCAGGACGGAAGATGCCGAGGACCTCAATGCCGCCGTTGATGTCGGGGCGTGCACCTTTGATTATTCCCTGAAACAATGCGTGTTCTCCGCAGGAGAGAAGAAAGTGCTCCTGAAGAGGCCGAAGGGGCTCGGAGAGCAGGGCCAGCTCTACCGCTCCAGGACCGCGGATGGCAAGGGAATGTACCTGTATCCCCTGCTCATCATGGAGAATGGGAAAGAGCAGTCGTTCGCGGTGACTGCCGTTGACAGGAACGGGAACGAGATCGACAACGTGAAGCAGAAGTTCAGCGTGATGCCGGGAACGTCCGTCGATGACCTCCCGCCCCGCTCCGAAGGCATCGTGGGGCTGCTGGCCAACCTGTTCTCGTCGTATGACAAGGGCTCGCAGACGCTTTCCTATCCCTCCTTCACGCCCCCTACGCGCAACATCGACAACACGCTCCTGCTTTCCCCGGAGCCCCTCTCGTACGCTGCGTACGGCCTGAAGAATCCCGCGATTGCCATCTCCCCAGACACTCCGCTTTCATTGTTCTCCGCATTGCCCGTGTCCACTGCCAGCGGGGGACTGAGCATCTCTCTCAAAGAGACAAATCCGAAGGAAGGGGATACCTATTATCTCGTCCTCGTGGCGCAGGACGCTGCCGGGAACCCGAAGCCCGGGCAGTTCACCCCCAAGGAGATTGGCGCCACTGTCCAGACATTGACGATTTCATAACATTCTTTTACACCGCCAGCTTAGGAAATAATTGGGGAGTGTACATCCCGGGTGCGCTTGACGTTTTCCAGATGCCCTCCACGCACCCTTGCCATCCAAAAAACAGCGCGCACTATCGTGCCACTCCAGTGCGGGCGTCATCATACTCTCCCGCGCTTAAATGAGCGGTCTCTCTCCAGAGTCCCATAACTTATATAAAGAATCCCCTTCCCCCATTTCCCATGATGAAGCTCTCCTATGAGCAGATCCTTGCCACCCTTGAGCAGAAGGCAGGCCTTCCCAAAGACGAGATCGAGCAGCGCGTGAAGAACAAGCTCACTCAGCTGTCCGGCCTGATATCCCGGGAAGGGGCTGCGCACATCGTGGCCAACGAGCTTGGCGTGAAGCTCCTGGAGCCCGTGTCCGGGAAATTGCAGATTAAGAACATCCTCGCGGGCATGAGGGACGTGGAGACCCAGGGCAAGGTGCTTGCCGTGTACGACCTGCGCTCCTTCACCACATCCGGCAGGGAAGGGAAGGTCTGCTCATTCATGCTGGGAGACGAGACCGGCTCGGTCAGGGTGGTGGCATGGGGCGCGCAGGCGGAGCTCGTCCACACGCTGAAGCCGGGCGACGTCATCTCCCTCCTGAGCGGCTACGTGCGCGACAACCAGGGACGCACGGAACTGCACATCAACGAGCGCGCGCAGGTCGCCGTCAACCCTTCCGGGGTCTCGGTGAACGTCGCCGTGCCTTCCTCCCTCTCAGAATCCCCGCGCAAGAGCATCAAGGAACTGTCCGATGCCGACGCTTCCGTCGAGGTCCTTGCCACCGTCGTCCAACTGTTCGAGCCCCGCTTCTTCGAGATCTGCACCGCCTGCGGGAGGAGAGTGAAGCCGGACAACGGCGAGCTCAAGTGCCTAGAGCATGGCACCGGAGCCCTTGGCTTTTCGTACGTGCTGAATGCCGTCCTGGACGACGGCACCGAGAGCATCCGCTCAGTGTTCTTCCGTGAGCAGGCCGCTTCCCTGCTGGGGCTGGACGACGCCCATATCTTGCAGTTCAGGGACAATCCCTCCACCTTCGAGCCGAAGAAGACGGAACTGCTGGGCACCATCATCAAATTGCAGGGCCGCGTCACTAGGAACGCGATGTTCGACCGCATGGAGATCGTCGCCAAAAGCGTCGATACGAATCCTGACCCCAAGGCGGAGCTGGCACGGCTGGAGAGTTCCTAGCACCCCCTAACATTTTTATATGCTCTCTCATCAATCTCCTAGATGAAAAAACTCCCAATCAAGAACATTTTGCTCCTCCTTGTCTTTCTCGGAACTTTCCTGTTGATAGCTGAACTATCTATACGAATCACCTATGGCGTCAGACTGGTATATGAAGTGGACAATGAACTATACTGGAAACTAAAGCCAAACCAGATTGGTCATCCAGACTTCGGCCTCCCCACAGCCAGCATAAATTCAGACGGCTTCAGAGGAAAAGAAATCACCCCCCCCCACAATTGCAACATCCTTGTCTTGGGAGACTCATACTCTTTTGGCTGGGGTGTGCTAGACAATGAGACGTACCCTAGCTTATTGGATGCTTTCATGGGTAGCAGCACCGAAGTAATCAATGCAGCAATACCGGGATATGGACTGTTCCAGGAAAACATCCTTTTCAAGAGGATTTACCCAAATCTCAACCCAGATGTGGTAATACTTCTCCTGAATAAACATGACTTGGTTCGAACACCATTCACGAATGAATCGGCCAAAGAAAAATATCTGCTCCACATCACCTTAAGGAAAAAAATAGGGAGGTACTCTGAATTATCAAAATTTGTCTCCCAAAAAATAAACAGAGCTTTCGGCACAAGACTAGGAATTGATTCCCTAAACTATGTTTCCGAATATCAAGACTTCAAAACTCTCTGGGCCAATCAACAACACTATATTGAAGAGATGACAGCCATCCTGGCCAAAGACAACAAAAAACTCTATCTTATCTTGTATCCTCCAAAAATCAACAACCAAACAGCATCAGCGGAATTTTATAACACCATCACCAACTCCGTAGGCAGTAACATTGTCTTCATCGACGACCTCGACAATGCCAACTTGACAGCAGAAGAAGCCCACATATCTGCTACTGATTGGCACCCTTCAGCTCTTGCCCACCAACTCATCGCAACGAGGATATATCAAGAATTTCAACGCGCCAATTTCACGTTTAACGGCAAAACGTGCAAGCCGACTAGCTACCCTCACCCACAATCGTCCTGAAGTCGCCGTAGGCCACGCGTTTCACGTTGAAGATTTTAAGCCTCACTTCTTCTTTCCCTGTCCAGTCTTCTTCCACAGGGCATACGACGCGAACAGCACCGCGAGGAACACGAGGGGGAAGAGGATGCCCAGGGGATCCTTGTTCACGAAATAAAAGGAGGCAGAGGCGCCGATGTAGTCTATCGCGAAGCCGGCATAGGCCCATTCCTTTATTGTCCTGTACTTCGTCTGGATGACGGCAACGGAGCCAAGAACCTTCGCCACGCCGAGTATCATCAGAAGATAGGAGGGATAGCCCAGCAGCGCCATGACGTCCAGGGCCTGCTGGTTCGGGAAGAGCTCCGCAATCCCGGACGCCAAGTTGGCGAGACAGAACAGGACGGTCACGGCCCAATAGATGATACTGATTGTCTTTGGCCCCATCCTCACCACATCCCCTGATTGCCTTATTTATATGTTTCTGCCTTTCTTCCCATTCGCAAAGCCCACTGGACACTGGACACCCGCCAAGAGGGCCTATATAAACGACTTCCGGGATCGTTCATGCGTTGCCAGGCAAGGCAGCGACCTCACTTCCCTCCACGGAAGCCCAAAAAAGGCATTCCACCAGCATCAAAGGGAAGCTGAAACAAAAACCGAAAGGAAGAGGTAAGAGAAATGCAAACGACAAAACAGATACAGGCACAGAAATACGGCCAGGAAGAGCCCAACACAGGCAACCTGCCGGAGAAGAGGTTCTCCACGGGCGCGGTCAGCGCAACGGTGTGGAAGAACATAGGCAACGGGAAGGAGGGGCCGGTGGAATACCGCACCGTCTCATTCCAGCGGTCCTACAAGGACAAGAAGGACGACACGTGGAAGACCACCAGCTCGCTGAGGCTCCACGACCTCCCCAAGGCAACCTTGGTTCTCCAGAAGGCGTACGAGTACCTCGTCATGAGGGAACAGGCGGAAGAGGCGTTCTAGCGCAAGCATTAAAAGACACAGGTGAACAACAATGGAACAGGAATTGATAGCGGAACACGTTGAAAACAACGTCCAAAGGAAGAAGATGGCAAAGCAGGAGAAGGAAGTGAAGGAGCCGAAGAAGGAGATCTCCCTCTATGACCTGCCCGGGGTAGGCGCAGCAACAGCGGAAAAGCTCATCGCGTCCGGCTACACGGACCTTATGAGCATCGCCACCGCTCCGCCATCGGAGCTGATAGACGCCACCGGCATGGGCGACGCATTGGCCAAGAAGCTCATCGCCATCGCCAGATCGTCTTTGGAGATGGGCTTCGAGACCGGCGAGGAGCTCCTGAAGAAACGGGAGCAGGTGATCAAGTTCACCACCGGCAGCCAGGCGCTGGACACCCTCCTCGGAGGAGGCATCGAGACCGGCGCCATCACGGAATGCTTCGGCGAGTTCGGCTCGGGCAAGACGCAGATCGGGCACACCATGGCAGTCCGGGTGCAGAAGCAGATCCCCGGCGCAATAGTCGTCTACATCGACACCGAGAACACCTTCCGGCCGGAGCGCATCATCCAGATCGCGGAGGCGGAGGGCATGGACCCCAAGGAGGCGCTGCAGAACATCAAAGTGGCGAGGGCCTTCAATTCCGACCACCAGATGCTCCTGGGGGAAAAGGTCGAGGACCTCATCAAGAAGCAGAACCTCAACGTCAAGCTGGTGGTGGTGGACTCCCTGACAGCCCACTTCAGGGCGGAGTACATCGGCCGCGGCACCCTCGCGGAGCGGCAGCAGAAGATCAACAGGCACATGCGGGACCTTTCCAGGCTCGGATTCCTCAACAACGTCTGCGTCTATGTCACCAACCAGGTGATGTCGAGGCCTGACATGTTCTTCGGCGACCCGACCGCGGCGATAGGCGGCCACATCGTGGGGCATGCGTCCACGTTCCGCATCTACCTGCGGAAGGGCAAGAAAGGCACGAGAGTAGCGAAGCTGATAGACTCGCCGAGCCTGCCCGAAGGAGAGGCCACGTTCTCCGTGGAGACCGGCGGACTGAAGGACGTCTAAAGCCCCTTCAGGACCTTCATCCAGCCATTCTTTTTTCTTTTTTTTCCTCAATGCAAGCCCATCCTGCCTGACGGCAGTGCCGGCCCGCCCTCCGCAGCTGCAACCGACATGCGGTTCCCCCCTAAGCGGCGGAAATCAGAGATTGCAAACATCCGATATTTGGGCGCCGCATTTACCCAAAGATTTTTAATGGTATTTTGAGTAGTTCTGTGGATGATATATCCCATTGGAAGATATCTCATGCCGCCACTCTATAAGCTGTGGCTGGGGAAGGTGGAAGGGATGGAGAACATCCCAAAGAAAGGGCCCTTCATCATTGCGCTCAATCACACCAGCTATTATGAGACCATAATCATGTATGCCCTCCTTATCCCAAAGCTTGATGTTCCCATACATGCCCTGGTGAACAGCAGGTACTGGAAAAACCCAATCTTCAAAATAATCATCGAATGGGGGAAGGCCATCCCGGTCTATGTGGGGAAGGACCACGATCCCAGGAAGAATGAGCGAGCATTGCAAAAAGCAGAGACATTCCTCAACCAAGGGCACATCATCCAGATTTTTCCCGAAGGCACCAGAAGCGCAGACGGGGTGCTCAAAGAAGGAAAGACGGGTGTCGCGCGCCTCGCGCTCAAGACTGGCGTGCCCGTCATTCCCATTGGAGTGATGAACGCCAACAAGATACTCCCCAAGGGAGCGATCATCCTGCGCCCGGTACGGGCAACTGTGAGGATTGGAAAGCCCCTATTCTTCAAAAAACAGCGCCATCCCTCCAAAAAATCCCTCACTTCAACAACACGGAAGGTGATGCAGGAAATCGCTGTGCTTGTCGGCCAGCGCTATCCTTATTGACATGGTCTACCCCCTCGCAAAGCATTTCGTGCTACCCCCTGTCCGCCTCTGGGTTCGGGAAATCAAAGGTATCGAGAACCTTCCCCGGGAGCAGGGCTTTATTATCACGGCCAACCACTCAAGCTATCTCGATCACTGGGGACTTGGCTATCCAGTGGTGTATTGCCTAAACAAGAAGCTGCACTTCCTTGCAAAGAAAGAGCACTTTGATAACCTATTTGAGAGGATTTGGCATACCTACGCCGGAGCCATCCCCCTTGACCGCGAGGCAGGAGGAAAAGAGGCGCTCAAACGGGCAATTGAATCGCTCAAGGAAGGAAAGGTGATTGGCATCTACCCCGAAGGCACAAGAAGCCTCACCGGAAAGATGCAGCGCGCAAAGACAGGGATTGCACGTCTTGCCCTTGAGGCGAAGGTTCCAGTGGTTCCTGTCGGGCTTATCGGCATGTTTGGGATCCTCCCAAAGGGAAGGTGGGCCCCAAGATTCAAGACCGCTAAGGTAGCCATCGGAAAACCCATGAGCTTTGAGAAGCACTATGGAAAACCCATAACCAAAAGGCTCCTGAGGGAAATCACCACAACAATTATGAAGGAGATTGCAAGACTCTCCCATCAGAGATATGATTTTGATTAGCACGGCATATGCACCAGCACATAACGATTATCGGCGCAGGCAGCTTCGGGACAGCACTCGCCCTCATCCTCTCCGGAAAAACGACCGTGTCCCTCTGGACTCGGAGAGCGGAGCTCGCGCAGCACATCAATACCACGCGCACGAACACGTACCTTCCAGACGTGAAGCTCCCTGCTTCCGTCTCCGCGACCAGTTCGCTTGAGGACTGCCTACGGGGAAGCACCCTTGTCATATTCGCCGTCCCCTCGCTCTACATGAGGGAAACGATCCGGAAGGCTGCCCCGTTCATCACCACGGACATGACGCTCCTGCATGTCGTCAAGGGCCTGGAGGAAGGCACGGGCAAACTCATGTCGGAAGTCATCAAGGAAGAAATCCCCTTTGACACCCCGCTTGCAGTCCTCGCCGGCCCCAACCACGCGGAAGAAATCGTCAAGGGACTGCCCACGGCGACGGTCATCGCCTCATCCCACAAAAAAACGAGGGAATCCCTCTGCACCTTGTTCTCCACCCCTTCCTTCAAGACCTACCCCCATGACGACGTCATCGGCGTCGAGGTCTGCGGCGCGGTCAAGAACATCATCGCCATCGCCATCGGCGTGTGCGACGGCCTCCGGTCAGGAGACAACGCCAAGGGCAGCATCCTCACCCTCGGGCTGGCGGAGATGAACGGCATCGCGCGGGCGTTCGGCGCCAAGCGGGCCACCTGTTTCGGGCTTGCGGGCGTGGGAGACCTCATCGCCACGTGCTTCAGCGCGCATAGCAGGAACCGCTTCGTTGGCGAGATGATGGCAAAGGGCAAGAACCTCGACCAGATACGAGGAGAGATGCACGGGATGGTGGCGGAAGGGATCAGGACGTCGAGGACCCTGCACGAGCTCTGCACGAGGAAATCCATCTCCGCCCCACTCACTACCCAGACATACCGCGTGCTCTATGAGAATGTCAACCTGAGGGACGCGATCAACGACCTCCTGTCCATGGTCTAAGATGAAGGGAAACCCCTTCTCCACCGGCACGGGGAAGCACGGCTGCCTGCCCGTCCACTCCACGAAAGACCACACCATCAGGCCGGAGAGCTCTCAATACGTCTACGACCACATCGGCATCCCCCATCAAAAAGAAACCCATCATGGCAGGTAACTCCGGGCACGTGCTTACGGTCGATCACGACAAGGATATAATTTCAGAGAGATACTCCGCTCCATCACACATACAGGAGAAGCGCGAACAGACAAGAGCAAGAAAACCAAAGAACAAAAAAAAGAACAGATAGATTCCTTTACTCCTCGGTGAAATCCTCGAGCTTCTCGACGAACTCCTCATCGCCCTTGATGGCGCCGCGCGCTTTGAGGTATTCCCTCGCCAGGATCCAGAACGCGAGGCCGAGGCTCTTCTTGCCCTTGTTGTTGCACGGCACGACCACGTCGATGTCGTTCGCCTGGTTGTTGGTGTCGCAGAGCGCGATGACCGGGATGCCCATGCCCACCGCGTCCATGACGATGTTCCTGTCCGGCCACGCATCGACCACCATCACCAGCTTCGCCTCCGTGTACTGCTCAAGGGCGGGGTTGGTCATGACGCCCGGCTGATACCTTCCGGCGAACGTGCGGATGCCCGTCACCGCTCCGAACTTCCGGGCGGCCTTCCAGCCGTTCTCCCTCCTGCATGCCACTACGACATCCTCCGGGTTGTACTGCGCGAGGAAATTCGCCGCGATCTTGAGGCGCTCGTCAATCTTCTGCAGGTTCAGCACGGACAGCCCATCGGGGCGCGTCTTGTAGATGAACGGCTCCATGTACTTCGTGCGGAACTTCGTCCCGATGTGGATGCCTGACTTGAGGTACATGTCCGTCGGCACCAGCAGCTTCTCTTCATTCACCATAGTCTCCTCCGATAAGCCGGAGAGGAAAAACGCAGAATCTGACTGCATTTTTTTTGCCTCAGCAGTGTGGGCGCAGCGCGCCCGTCGGCTCTGGCTATGGGGAAGGGGAGACTGTTTAAAAAGATTGCCTTTATCCCGGCTGCGCAGATACGCTGAGAATGGGCTCGTACACCGGTCCTTTCGGCGTCAATGTACTCTTCATCAGGCGGAACTCACTCACGCCAATCATCTTTTTCTCGATCATCGCCTTTGCCACCTCTCCCATAACAATGCTTTTCCCGCCTTTTATCCGGGCCAGGGTGACGTGCGGCTCGAAGCGCTTCTCCCTTTCGAATAAAGAACGCAAGGACCCCTCAATCCGTTTTTGCAGCCCAACAATGTCCTGCTTCGGTTCGACCCCCACCCACACCACGCGCGGATTTTTACCGTCCGGAAAAAACCCAACGGAAGACAATGAAAACGAGAATGGGGAGAACTTCACGCTCCGCAGCATTTCCTCCACTTTTTTGGCCTTGAGAGGCATCACTTCCCCCAAAAACTTCAACGTGATGTGGAAATCATCCGCCAGCCTGACGCCCCCTGGAGGGAGAGAACGCTGAAGGCGCCTGAAATACTCCTTCTCGCTGCTGCAGTCAATGGCGATAAAAAGCCTCATGCAGGGATGCACGCCCCATCACTCTTAAATTTTCCCACAAACGAGGCAGGATGAAAAAGAAACAAAAAGAAAAACAACGGCATTACTGGTTCTGGTTCTCTTCCTCGCCGAAATCCTCGCTGTCCTCGTACGATCCGCTGTCGGACGACTCCGGCTCCTGTCCAGGAGAATCCCGGGGCGCTTCCTGCGCCTCCTGCTTGGGGGCAGGCTCCTCGGAACCGCCCTCTGCCTGGCTGACAACTTCTGCAAACCCAACCTTCTTGAGGACGCGCGTGATCCTGACCTTCACCCTATCGCCTTTCTTGGTGTTGGGCACGAACAGCACGAAGCCGTCTTTCTTGGCAAGGCCGTCGCCTTTCTCCCCCACAGCTTCGATGGTGATCTCGAGCTCGTCGCCGACATTCACTGGGGCGCTTCTCTGCTCGTATCCCCCGCTCCGGCCTCCACCATATCCGCCATATCCTCCGCCATATCTGTCTCCCATCATATTCGCTACCTCACTGTATGTTTTTTGCGCGCTCTTTCACGCACGCCTGCCCCCAGATGAATTTTGAGGTATTTAAACATAGTGGTTCAATTCCTTTATTTTTTCTCATCTTTATTAATTTATTTTCTATATAGTAATAAACTAACCATCGTTACAACAACCCACAAACAAAAAGCCAACCAATACTCCTTTTTCCCTCATTAGAAGCTAAGGCCGCCGTCAATGCGGATGACCTCGCCGGTGACATATGACGCCTCTGCCGATGCGAGGAACACCACCAGCTTCGCCACCTCATCCGGGCGGCCGCTTCTTCCCAGCGGGATGGCAGACGCAATCTCCTTCTTCCGCGCTTCTGGCATCGCCGCGAGGATGTCACTCTCTATCAGCCCGGGAGCGATGGCGTTCACCGTGATGTTTCTCTTCGCGACCTCCTTGGCGAGCGACTTCGTCATGCCGATGATGCCTGCCTTGGACGCGGCGTAGTTCACCTGCCCGAAGTTGCCGTGGAGCCCGACGATGGAGCTGATGTTGATGATGCGCCCGTTGTCCCTCATCAGCGGCAGCGCCGCCTTGGTGACGTTGAACGTGCCATTGAGATTGGTGTCGATGACTTCCTGCCATTCCTTCGCCCCCATCTTCTCGATGGTCCTGTCCCTGATGATGCCTGCGTTGTTGACGAGAATGTCGAGATGGCCAAATTCCCTTGCGACGGCTTCCCTGAGGCGCGCGACATCCCCTTCCCTGGAGACATCTCCCTTGACTGCCACGCAGCGCACCCCGAGGTTCCTCGCCTCGTTCTCCACTTCCCTGGCCTTCCCGTCGTTATGGAGATAGTTGATAATCACATCAGCTCCCTGCTTCGCGAACTCGAGCACGATCGCGCGCCCGATGCCGCGGGATGCCCCAGTGACAAGCGCAGCCTTCCCAGCAAGCCTCCGCTCCTTCCTGTGCGCGAAGATGTAGACTACCTCAATGGTGAACCCCTCCTTATCAGCGAGGGGATTCTTTTCCCGCAGCTCGCTGAAGAGCTTTTTCGTGGCGAGCGTGATGAGCCTGTCCCTGTCCTCCTCCTCCTTTGGGGAAGGCTCATTGCCCCCTATCTCCGGCAGGATTCCCGCCTGAAGGCGCTTCACCCGCAGGAACGTGAGCCAGTCATCATACTTCACCTTGAACAGCTTCGCGTAATGGTTCTCCACCGCGAAGCCAGCCCTCTGCAATTCCCCGATATAGAACGACAGCGGGCGGGGCTGCGGGAAGACGAACTTCCTCTGGGCCTCGTACTTCCTGATGCTCACGTCGAGCTGCGCCTTGTACGGCGAGAATGTCGGATCATGCCGGACGATGTCGAGCGCGATGTCATGCACCCTCCTCACCGTGTCGTCCACGAGAAGGGCGCCTTCAGGCGTCTTGTCGAATGTGATGTTCCCGCTCTCGATGGCGAACATCCCCCCGTCGCGGAGGGACGAGGCCACTCCCCTGAACACTTCTCCGATGTCCGGGATGAGGTGCACGGTGTTGGCGGAGATTACATGGTCCGCCACTTTCTCCCCGATGGTCTGGGCCAGCGTCGCGTAGCCCTCACCCTTCTTCTCAAGGATGAAAAAATCAGTCCCGGAACGGTCTTTCAGCGTCTCGTATGCCTTGCCGAGCCACGCCGGGGAATTGTCCACCAGCCACAAGGTGAATGGCACCTTGGAGTGCTCGAGAAGCCTGAACGCAGAAACGCCGGTGCCCGCCCCGAAATCGACCACGACCTGGCCTTCCCGTATCTTTGATGCGGCCCCCTTCATGAGCTCGTCGAGGATGGTGACATAATACTGCGCGCTCGAGACGGCGTCGTGGTATGCGGCAGCCCCTTTCGAGACCGGCGCTGAGGGCTTCCATCGCTTGTGGACATCTGCCATGCTAGCCTGCCTTCCTGAGGATGTGGACCGCGACCGTGCTTCCCGCCCCCCCGATGTTGTGGGCAAGCGCGCACCTGGCGTTGCTGACCTGGCGCTTTCCCGCCTCGCCGCGGAGCTGCAGCACCAGCTCATAGAGCTGCGACACCCCTGTGGCACTGATGGGATGGCCCTTCGCCTTCAGGCCGCCTGACGTGTTGACGGGCAGCCTCCCGGAGAGCACCGTCTCGCTGTTCCTGATGAGTTCCGCGCCCTTCCCTTTCTCACAGAATCCCAGATCCTCATAGGACATCAGCTCGACGGGGGTGAACGCGTCGTGGAGCTCCGCCACCGAAACTTCCCCTGGAGAAACCCCTGCCTGCCTGTATGCCGCAGCCGCGGCATCGCGATTGGCACCCCATGACGTCATCTCCTCCCGCTCAAAGCTCGAGAGGTTGCCTGTCGCGACCGCGGACGCCGCTATCTCGACATCGCCCTGCTCCCTGGAAACGACCAGCGCAGCCGCCCCGTTGCAGGGGATGCTGCAGTCGAACAGCCTGAGAGGGGACGCGACCACCGGCGATTTCATGATCATCTCCATCGTCACCTTGCGCCCGTAGAACCTCGCCTTCGGATTGAGGAACGCGTTCTCATGGTTCTTGAGGGCAACGAGCGCGAAGTCCTCCTCTGTCACGGCGTTCTTCATCATGTATTGCTGCGCGACCAGGGCGTTCTGCGCGGGGAAGATCATGCCCTCCGCCTGCTCGTAGATGCGCTCGCCACCCATGAGCATCTCATCCGTGACCCGCTCCTGGATGTTGGCCACCAGGATATCGTAGCCGATGACCAGCACGTTGTCCGCGGAGGAATTGTTGGAGTAGCGGATTGCGTTCCAGACAGCGGTGCCCCCACCGCCACACCCCGCGGGGACGTTGATGATGGGCATCTTCCTCTGGAAGAGCGTGCTGAGCATGGGAGACACGTGGCGTTGCCTTTCCCCGTTCGTCCCCACCTCGCTGTTCGAGACGAAAACGGCGTCGATGTCCTGCAGCCCGAGGCCGGAGGAATCGAGGGCCTCCTCGACGGCTTCCATGACGCGGATGAACGCCGGGCGGGACTCCACGTCGAACACGCTCATGCCCGCCCCCCTGATGAACATCAGAACATCAGCCCCCCATCCACGCGGATGACCTGGCTGGTGATGTACGAAGCGTCGTCGGAAAGCAGGAACGCGACGACATTGGCCACGTCATCCACCGTGCCGAGGCGCTTCAGGGGGACAAACATCTTGACGATGACCTTGCGGATGTACGGGATGCCCTTGGTCATCTCCGTCTCTATGAATCCAGGAGCCACGGCATTCACGCGTATCCTCCTCCTCGCGACCTCCTTTGCGAGCGACTTCGTCACCCCGATAATGCCGGCCTTCGATGCCGCGTAGTTCGACTGGCCGAAGTTGCCGTTGATTCCCACCACGGACGAGATATTGACGATGCTCCCGCCGTCCGGCATTATCTCGAGGGCGTGCTTCGCCACCTGGAACGTGCCCGTGAGATTCGTCCTGATGACCGCATTCCACTCCTCCAATGACATGTTCTTGAGGGTCTTGTCGCGCACGATGCCGGCGTTGTTCACCAGCAGATCAATCCTCCCGAACTTCTCCTTTACCCGGATGACCATCTCCCGGACCTGCTCCTCGTCAGCCACGCTGCCCCTGACGGCAATCGCCCTCCTGCCGAGCTTCTCGATCTTGCCGGCCACCGCCTTCGCGCCGGCCTCGTCGCTGCTGTAATTCACCGCGACATCAGCCCCCTTCCTCGCGAGGCAAAGCGCGATGGCTTCGCCAATCCCACGGGAAGCACCAGTCACCAACGCAATCTTTCCGGTCAGCATGCAACCACTCCATTGCGTTTAGCAGCTTCGAACGCTTGGCCCAGCGAAGCCGAGAGGGCTGTCCCCCCGTAGTCCACGCAGTGGATGCCGGAGGCGCGCCTCCGAGCANNTGCTAAATGCATACGTTCACTTCCTCTTCTGCGAGAACATCGCAAGCTTCGCCCTGAACGCGTCCGCGATGCCCAGCTTCTTCTTGTCGGGATTCTCCAAAATGCTCCTGAGGAACACCACCCGCTGGATCTCCGGCATATCCTCGGTCAGCTCGGCCACGGCCTCAATGCCCATGCCCTTCCCTTTCGCGATGGCATCCTTGCCGTAGAGCACGAGGCGCCGCCTCCCTTCGACCATCCCGGAGGTGAAGTGCGCGCCGATGACGAGGCTCACCTCCTCCCCGGACAGGCCGACGAGCTTCTGCGCCATGCGCAGGGCCGTGTTGAAGATATGCGGGTCGGCCTCGCCATCCACAATCTTGATGCGCGGATGCGCCGTCGCCCCCTTCTCCGGCTGCCTCAGCGGATACTTGACCGCATCAACCTCATAATTGACGGCTTCAATCTTCCTCAAATCGACCTGCCCTGCACCACCTCTTCCAGCCTCCTCCATCCATTCCGGCACGGGAAACATGCCTATCTCGACGAAGACGCGGTCAAGGGCGACCGCATCCCTGCTGGCCAGAATCAGGTTGAGAAACGCCGGCTCGCCCAGCGACGTCGGCCCATTGCCCTGCATCCCGTTGACTGCGTCCCCGATGCAGAGCAGCGGCCTCACCACCCCGAGGATTTGCGGCAGCATCTTGTGGATGCCTTTCGCGTAGAGGGCCTTCTGCGTCTCCGCAGAGAACACGCGCAGCAGGTTCTCCACCGCTCCGGCGATGCCGAGCTGCGAGTGCGCCTTCATGGTCGGGATGTCTATGACCTTCCTCTCCACGGCATCCCTCGCGAGCTTCCATACCATGCCATCGTGTTCCCTCTCGACCTGCTCCGCCTTCCCAAGATCAATGAACGGGATGTCGTTCTTCTTGCAGACATCGAGAATGCCCGCCTTCGCGGCTGCGTCCATGGTGTCGTTGCCGAGCATGGCCTGTTCCCCCACTGCGATGCTGCCGACGCCTTTCTCTTTCAGGAGCCCGATGACGCTCTCGAGCAGCTTCGGGTTCGTGGATACGGCCTGATATGGATATGCCGGCTCTATGCAGCTCACCTTCAGCAGCACGCTGTCCTGCGGATCGAGATTGATGCCACCGAGGAGATTGATGGATTCCCGCAGCGCCTCGTCCACGTCGTACTTTATCCTTGAGATGACGACTGCTCCTTCCGCCTTTGCCGGCTGCACCTCGTACATCTCTCCAATCTTATAGTCCTTCATCACCTTCTTCGGCATGCGGTTCCCGGACTCGTCCTCGAGCAGGATGATGTTGTATGGGGTGAGGGGATGCATCGGCGAAGGAATGTTCACCTTGGTGATCCCTATGATCTTCGCTTTTGCGCTCCTCCGCTTCGTTATCGGGCCCCTGCAGTAGATGCATTTCTGCACGGGGTATATCCATTTCTTGCCGCATTTCTCACAGAGCCATCTGATAATCACATCAACCACCCTTCCTGAGCACATGGACCGTCGCCGTGCTGCCTGCCCCGCCGACATTGTGGGCAATGCCAATCCTTGCGCCGTCGACCTGGCGCTTCTCCGCCTGGCCGCGCAATTGCTTGGTCATCTCGTATATCTGCGACACTCCCGTCGCGCTGACCGGATGGCCCTTCGCCTTCAGGCCGCCGGAGCTGTTGACCGGGATGTCCCCGTTCAGCTTCGTGCGCCCTTTCCGGATGAGCTTCTTTGCCTCCCCCTTCCCGCACAGGCCGAGATCCTCATAGGACATCAGCTCGACGGGGGTGAACGCGTCGTGGAGCTCCACGCAGTCAAGGTCCTCTGGGGAGATGCCTGCCTGCCGATACGCTTCCCCTGCGGCGATCCTTGTCGATGCCCACGTCGTCATGTCCGGCGACTCGAACGCGGGCAGCCGGTCGGCGCACAGCGCGGAGCCGATTATCCCGACATCCGTCTTTTCCTTCGTGATGATCACCGCGGCCGCGCCGTCCACTGAGGCGCTGCAGTCGAAGAGGCGGAGAGGGGAGCAGATGATGGGGGACTTTTTGATCATGTCGAGCGTCACCTTCTTGCCGTAGAACCTGGCTTTTGGGTTGAGATTGGCGTTCTCGTGGTTCTTGAGGGCCACCAGCGAGAGGTCACCCATCGAGACGCCATACCTCCGCATGTACTGCTGCGCAATCAGCGCGTTCTGCGCGGGAAAATTGAGCCCCTCGCGCTGCTCGTACACCGATTCCGCGGCCATCATGAGGTCGTCGGTGACCACGGCCGTCGTGCCGGGAGTCAGCTTCTCGACGCCGAGGACGAGGACCGTGTCATGGCCGGAGTGCACCGCGTCCCACATGGCCGCGCCGCCGCCTGCGCAGGCAGCCATCACCTGCACCATGGGAATCCCTTCCCTTCCCAGGATGCTGCTTATCACCGAGGGAAACAGGCGCTGGCGCTCGCCGTCCGTGGCACAATCGCCTCTCGAGACCACGACCGCATCAATCCGGTCCGGGGAGATGCCTGCGTCATCCATGGCCTCCATGGCCGCGTCGTAGCACAGCTCCTGGGATGACTTGACATGGACGCCAAACTTCGTCATTCCCACTCCTTTAACGTACATCATGGTCAAGAACAGCCTGATTATGGCTTGGAGGGATGTTTTCCCCTGAACGCCTCGCGGTCCACGATGGCGAGCATCATGAACGCTTCCGCGACAAGATTGCCGCCAACAAGCACCTTTCCCTGCATCATGGCCAGCTTCTCCATCTGCCCCTGGGAAACGACCTCGTAGGTCATCTCGTCGCCCGGTAGCACGGGAGCCATGAACTTCGCGTCGCGTATCTTGTAGGCGAGAACGTCCTTCTTCTCGTGGTCAGGGATGTTGTAGCGCGCGAGGAACGTCGCGGCCTGGCCGAGACCCTCGACTATCAATGCCCCCGGAGTGATGGGAAACCCGACGAAATGCCCCTTGAGGAAGTCCTCCCTGCCCGTGATCCTCTTCTTGGCGATGATCTTGCCCTTCTCGAGCGAGACGACCTCGTCCACGAACAGGAAATGGTCATTGTAGGGAATGACCTTCACGATGTTCTCCTTGCTGATATGGCCGTCTGCGTCCTTCAACCTATCGATAGAGCTCATGCCTTCACCCTTTCCGAAGAACGGCAGGGCGTTTAAAAACATTTCGCGTTTGGTATTTTCATGGGCAAATAAGCATTTTTTGCGCATGCCGCCACCGTTGCACATCCAAAGCGGCGCGGCAACCCACCCCCTCCACTATCCATTGACCACAACCCATAAAAACAACCATTCTGCGGGGATGTCCATGAAGCTCATCGTCATCAGGCACGGCCAGACATCGTGGAACGAGAAACGGAGAGTGCAGGGATTGTCCGATCAGCCGCTCTCGAAGGAAGGCAGGAGGCAGGCGGCGCTGCTCGGCAGGCGCTTCATGAGAGAGAAGATCGATGCCATCTACACGAGCAAGCTGAAGAGGGCCATCGCGACAGCCGAGGCCTTGGCCAGGCACCATCCCGGCCTGAACATTGTCACGGACAAGACGCTGAACGAGATGAATTGGGGCTGCTGGGAAGGGCTGACGTTCGACCAGGTCGCCAGGAAATACCCCGAGCAGTTCGCCGTGCGGCAGAAGGACAAATTCCACTTTGCGCCAAAAGGAGGGGAAAGCCCCGCTGACCTCAGGAAGCGCCTCACTCCCTTCCTCAAAAAGCTCGTAAGGAAACACCAAGGGCAGACCGTGCTTGTCGTTGGGCACGGTGGCATCAACCGCGTGCTGATGGGCACCACCATGGAGTGGGATGAGGAGAAGATCGCGAGCGTCTTCAACAAGAACACCGCGGTCAACATCCTGCACGTCAGGCAGGGCAAATCGCGGCTGCACCTCTTCAACTGCACAAGGCACCTGGAACGGTAGAAAAGGCGGCCGGGCCTCTTCTCCTATCGGGCATCCAAAATAAGGCTCAGTAGAAAGTGCAGGGCAGCATCAATTCGTGAGCGATATCACCCAGAACAGAAGCGATTCGACAAGGGGGACGCCCCTTAATGGGGAATATCGATTTTCATTGTAGAAGCGAAGAGCGAGCCGATGTTGCCCCGAGCGTGAGCGAGACTTTCAACCTGAGCCTAAAAATAAGAAACCCTTTTAAAATCCCCTTCTCCACAGGAGAGGCATGAGCACGGACATCAGGAAGGTCGCGCAGGCACTGCACCCGCTTGAGCGCAAGGTCCTGCCCCTTCTCTCCACGCATTCGCGCTATGAGGACATCATCGCTGCCTCCGGCCTGCAGCCCATTGAGGCGCTGCGCGCCATCCAGTGGCTCTCCAACAAGAAGCTGGCGGAGCTGCACGAGGAGCAAAAGGAAGTCGTGAAGCTCGACGAGAACGGCGAGCGCTACCGCAAGGAAGGGCTGCCGGAAAAGAGGTTCCTGGCCGCAATCCTCGGCGAAGCCACCCTTGCCGCGCTCAGGAAATCTAGTGGGCTGACGGACGAGGAATGTGCGGTCTGCATGGGCCTGCTCCGCAAACGGGACGCGATCGCCATCGCCAAAAAAGGGAACGACATCCACATCGTGCTCACGGATGCCGGAAAGAAGCTGGCCAAGGAGAGGCTTCCGGAAGAGCAGTTCCTCTCCAAGCATTTTCCCCTGGAAGTGAAGTCCCTGACGCCACAGGAAAAAGCTATCTTGGCTGCATTCCAATCACGCAAGAGGATGGTCAGGCTGGACGCGCTCAAGAACATCACCGTTTCGCTGACCCCGCTCGGGAAAGCGCTCTCCAAGACGGACATCGGGAGCAGGGCAGAGGAGCGCCTCACCTCAGAGATGCTCCACACGGGTGCATGGGCGAAGGCTTCCTTCAGGAGATACGACGTGGCGACCAACGTCCCCCAAATCCACGGCGGCAGGAGGCATTATGTCGAGCAGGCCATCTCCCACATCAAGCGCATCTGGCTCGATCTGGGCTTCACCGAAATGGAGGGCAACCTGGTGCAGACCGCGTTTTGGGACCTCGATGCGCTGTTTGTCCCCCAGGACCACCCCGCGCGGGAGATGCAGGACACGTTCTACCTCAAGGAGCCCTCTTCAGGAAAACTACCAAAGGCGCTCACACAAAAAATCAAGGACATGCACGAGCATGGCGGAAACACCGGAAGCAAAGGCTGGGGAGGCTCATGGTCCGCGGACCTTGCCTCAAAAAACCTTCTTAGGACGCACACAACGGTGCTGTCTGCACAGACCATCGCTGCATTGAAAGATTCTGACATCCCTGCCAAATATTTCACTGTCGGAAGGGTCTTCAGGAACGAAGCGCTCTCCTGGAAACACCTTTTTGAGTTCACGCAGGTGGAAGGCATCGTCGTGGACCCTGAGGCCAACTTCAAGCATCTGAAGGGCTACCTCTCGGAGTTCTTCCAGAAGATGGGCTTCGAGAAGGTGCGCATCAGGCCAGCGCACTTCCCCTACACGGAGCCTTCCGCCGAGGTGGATGTCTTCCATCCCATCAAGAAGACATGGGTCGAGCTCGGGGGAGCGGGCATCTTCCGGCCGGAGATGGTTGTCCCTCTTTTGGGCAAGGATGTCCCGGTGCTTGCCTGGGGCTTGGGCCTGGAGCGGAGCATCATGGAGTACTATGGCTTCAATGACGTGCGGCTGCTCTACCAGAACGACCTGAAGAACCTCCGCGAGAGCAAGCTGTGGATGAAGTGAGGAACAATGCCAACTGTCCGTTTCAACAAGGGAGTCTTCGAGCACTATGCCGGCAAGAAGCTGCCGCTCGAGCAACTGAAGGACCGCATCAGCTTCCTCGGCACCGACCTCGAGGGCATCGAGGATGAGGTCATCACCGTCGAGGTCTTTCCCAACAGGCCTGACCTGCTCTCGGTGCAGGGATTCGCCCGCGCATTCTCCTCGTTCATCGGCCACAAGACAGGATTGAGGGAATACCGGGCCATGCCCTCCAGGGAAAGAGTCATCATCGAGAAGGCAGTGTCCTCGGTGAGGCCCTACACGTCCTGCGCCATCGTGAAAGGCATACGGTACGATGACGAGAAGATCAGGGAGATCATTGACATCCAGGAGAAGCTCCACATCACTTACGGGCGGAACCGCAGGAAGGTGGCGATCGGCATCTACCCGTTCGAGAAGATACAGACGCCCATCCGCTTCACCGCGAAGAGGCCGGAGGACATTGTCTTCAGGCCGCTTGAGGGCAGCAGGAGGATGAACGCGCGCGAGATACTGGAGAAGCACCCCACGGGGCAGCAGTACGGCCACCTGCTCGCGGGCCAGAAGACGTTCCCCGTATTCCTCGATGCCAATGACCAGGTGCTTTCCGTGCCCCCCATCATCAACTCCCACGAGGTAGGGAAGATCACCCCGGAGACGACCGACGTCTTCGTCGAGTGCTCTGGCTTCGATTATGGGCTGCAGCACACGTGCCTCAACATGATTGTCACCGCGATGGCGGACATGGGCGGGAAAGTATACAGCATGGAGCTGGCGTACCCCGACAAGACCATCGTCAGCCCTGATTTTTCTCCCCAGGAGATTGTCATAGATCTCCCTTACATCAACAAGCGCCTCGGGCTTTCCCTGACGGAAAAGGAATTCGAGAAGCTTCTCGGGCGGATGGGCTTCGGGTTCAAAGGGAAGAAGGCTCTTGTGCCCTGCTACCGCGCGGACATCCTCCACCAGATAGATATCGGCGAGGACATCGCCATCGCGCATGGCTACGAGAACTTCGAAGAAATCATCCCCAAGGTGGCCACTGTCGCCCGGGAGGCGCCCATCGAGGCCTTCAAAGGCAAGCTGGCCGAGCTGCTCGTCGGCCTCGGCATGCAGGAAGTGTCGACCTACCACCTGAGCAACGAGGACCACCAGAACACTCGGATGAACGCCTCCTTCCACTTGGTCAAGCTCGCCAACGCCATCTCGCAGGAATACCCTGTCTTGCGGGCGTGGCTCCTTCCCGGCATGATGGATGTGCTCGGCAGGAACACCAGCTACGAGTACCCCCAACGGATATTCCAGATGGGCGCCGTCTTCTCGAAGGACGCCAAGGAGGAGACCGGCGTCGGGGAGGCACGAAAACTTGCCGTCGCCGTCTCCCACGAGCGCGCCGATTATACCGAGATCCGGCAGGCCGTCGAGTACCTTCTCCGGTCCCTCGGCCTTGCTGACTGGAAGGTCGCGGAGCATGACCACCCTTCCTTCATTGCCGGCAGGTGCGCGGCAATCTCCGTCGGGAAGCAGCACCTTGCGTTCATGGGAGAGCTCTCCCCTCTTGTGCTGAAGAGCTGGGGCCTGGAGATGCCCGCGGTGGCCGCGGAGATGGATGTCGCTGCCTTGTTCTCCCTTGTCTTCCAGGGAAAACGCTGACGTATGTGAAAACCTTTAAAAGACCAAGAACCACACTTCCCCCATGAGCCTCCTTGATGACATCCCGTTGCTCAAGCGCATCGTGGAAGCGGCGACGACGCTGCTCATCGTGATCGTGCTGAGCGTGCTTGTCGGTCTGATACTGGCGTTCCCGGTGATGTGGCTCTGGAACTTTGTCTTCGCGCCCATCAATCCCGCGATGAAGATCAGCGTATTCCAGGCGTGGGCGCTGAACGTGCTTGCGGGCATCCTCTTCGGCCAGCGGAACGGGAAGAAATAACGGCAGCAGATTCTTATTTGAGGACGACGACGACCTCTCCCTTGTTGACGTTCGCGTCCTTCTTCGCGCGGACTTCCTTCACCTCGCCGTCCCTGGGAGCGAGGATCTCGTTCTCCATCTTCATGGCGATGATCTTGACGAGCACCTGGCCTTTCCCGACCTTGTCGCCCGGCTTGACGTTGACAGCAGTCACCACACCCGGGAGCGGCGCGACGATGGTGCCTTCCTCCACCGCACCGCCCGCCTTCCCGAAATTGAGCGAGGGAAGGTCCTTGCCCGGCTGCTGGTCGATCTCGAAGACTTCCCCTCCGGCATAGACCTTTATCTTGCCTTCCGGCGTCTCTTCGACCTTGACGTGGTGCTCCTTCCCGTCAATCCTGACGATGATGTCTTCCATGAGAACTACAAGGGGATGATGCCGTGCTTGCGGTACTTCTTCTGCCTGTCCACGATGGCGTCCCTCTTCGTGGAGAGCATGCTCAGGCAGGCGATGAGGGACTTGCGGGTCCCCTCCGGAGCGATGACCATGTCAACTCTCCCCTGCGAGGCCGCAACGTAGGGATTGAGGAACTTTTCCGCGTACTCCGCCACCTTCTGCTTCCGCACCTTCTCGCCGTCCTTGCCAGCGATCTCCTTGCGATGGATGATGTTGACCGCCTGCTCCGCGCCCATGACCGCGATCTCCGCCTGCGGCCACGCGATGACCTTGTCATAGCCCATTCCCTTGGACACGAGGGCGATGTACGCGCCGCCGTACGCCTTCCTCAGGACAAGCGAGATCTTCGGGACCGACGCCTCGGAGAACGCGTAGAGAATCTTGGCCCCGTGCCTGATGATGCCGTTGTGCTCCTGCTCCGTCCCAGGCAGGTAGCCGGTGACGTCGACGAAGTTGACGAGCGGGATGTTGAATGCATCGCATAACCGCACAAAATGTGCGATCTTGTTGGAGGAATCGATGTCGAGGCAGCCCGCAAGCACCGATGGCTGGTTGGCCACGACGCCAATGACACGGCTGTCAAGCCGGGCGAAGCCCACGACCGCGTTCTGGGCATATTCGGCATGGACCTCGAAGAATGTCCTCTTATCAACGACTTCAGAGATGACGTCGCGCATGTCGTACGATTTTTTCGGATCGTCGGGGACAATCTTCGCGATGTCCTTGTTGGCACGCACCGGGGAGTCCGCCGTGCTGATGAGCGGAGGGTTCTCGAGATTGTTCTGCGGCAGGTAGCTCAGCAGGGCCTTCACCATCAGGAGGCATTCCTTCTCGTCCTCGGCGACGAAATGGGCGACCCCTGACTTCGAGCTGTGGGCAGCCGCCCCGCCAAGGCCGGCGAAGTCTATCTGCTCTCCCGTGACCGCCTTGATGACCTCCGGACCGGTGATGAACATGTAGCTGTCCTTCTTGGTCATGAAGATGAAGTCCGTCAGCGCCGGCGAGTAGACCGCGATGCCCGCGCACGGCCCGAGGATGACCGAGATCTGGGGGACGACACCGGACATCATCGTGTTCAGCCTGAATATCTCGCCGCCGCCGTCCAGCGCCTGCACGCCTTCCTGGATCCTCGCGCCGCCGGAGTCGAACAGGCCAATGCACGGGCAGCCGGCCTTCAGGGAGAGCTCCATGACATTGGCTATCTTGCGGTTGTGCATCTCTCCCATGGAGCCGCCCATGAAGGTGAAATCCTGGGCATAGACATAGGCGGGCCGCTTCCCTATGGTGCCGTAGCCGGTGATGACCCCGTCCCGCGGCCTCTTCTTCGCGGCAAGGTCGTAATTGGAACTCTGCAGCTCGGCGAACGCGTCCAGCTCCGTGAACGAGCCCTTGTCCAGAAGAAGGTCGAGGCGCTCCTCTGCCGTCAGCTTGCCCTTGGCATGCTGCGCCTTCACTGCGTCCCTGTCCGGCTCCAATGCCTTCACGCGCTCGCGGAAGTCCTTCATTTTATCGCCGTCTGACATTACTCTGGCTAAGGGAGGGGCGTTTAAAAGTTTTGCCTCTTTTCACCGTTCGGCACCTATATCGGCGCCCCTTACCGCCTTCGGCGGAAGAGAGTGGCGCACCCTTCAATGCACTCAGAAATCCTAACGTCACCAACTAAAAAAGCGAGAACCCTTTCCCCTCCCGTGTCCCCAGGATGCCTCCTTCGACGATCCTGAAGACGATCTCCTTCTCCTCGGCGATGGAGCGGTGCTTGCGCAGGATGGCCCTCCTGTTCCCCGAGGGGGTGATCTGCAGCTCGATGAGCCCCTTGCTGCCGTACTTGAGGATGTCCCCGCCCACCATGTTTATCTTGTCCTTCTCCTCGAAATCGGCATAGACCTGGTTGGCGATGAGGATGGGGATGTTCTTGATGCGCGCAATCTGGGTGAGGTAGGCGATTTGCCTGCCCAGCTCGCGGTTGATCTGCTGCGGGTCCTCGCTCTTGCCCAGTTCTAGGCGGTAGAGCATGGCGATGGTATCGACCACGATGAGGCCAACCTTCTCCTTGACGGCCTCCTTGAGCTTCTCGAAGCACTTCTTCTGCTCCTCGAAGGTCATCGGCCTCAGGAAGATGATGTTGTTGAGTATCTTGAGGTGGTCCGTCCTCGTGGAGGATGTTATCTGCTTCAGCCGCTCGACCGAGAACCCCTCCTCGGTGTCTATGTAGATGACTTTCTTGCCCTGCCGCGCGACGTTGATGGCGCAGAGCATGCACAGCACGGTCTTGCCGGAGCCCGCAGGCCCGTACACCGTGGTGATGATGCCCTTCTCGTATCCCCCTCCCAGCATGGCATCCAGTATGCGGCTGCCGGACGGCTCGCGGTTGCCCTCTTCCATGACACCCCGGAAGGCAACCTTGTTTAAAACCCTTATGCCCCTT
>DUHN01000011.1 GCA_013330825.1 Candidatus Woesearchaeota archaeon
CTATGGGGAAGCCAGCTTTACGCGTGTCTTGTCTTCCGGCTTCTGCTGCTCGGGAACGACAGAAAACAATGCCCGTTGCAGCACCAAGCCAATGACTTCCTTGTTCCGGTCGAACTGGTTGAAATAGTTGGTGATGGACAGCATCTCCTCAAAGAACTCATAGGCGAATTTCTCCAGATCCTGCGCCTTATCCTTTGGAACGATTTCGAGGATAATCTCTTTGTCCCTGTCCCCGTCAAGGATGAAGTAGAAGCGGTCGAGGAAGACGTAGGCAGTGGCATAGACGCGCTCGAGCGGATAGACTTGTGGATTGATGCGGATGCGCAGCTTCCCGTCTTTGACTTCAAAACCAGACCCCATGGGAACANNGCTCTGTCCCGAATGTGGTTACTGGCATGAGGTTGAGCCTTAGCGATGCAACAACAAGGGCGTCGTTGGGGGACTTGCCCCTACTCGGAGGCGCACCTCCGGCATCCACTGCGTGGACTACGGGGAAACAGCCCCATCCATGACAGGAGCAAAAGGCGAGAAGCCAGTGATCCGTAGCGAAGCGGAGATTCGGGACAGAGCCGTTCAGATGTTGATGTTGGAAATGGGGGGTGAGTAGGATCTCACCACAAGCTGTTCATGAAGTCAGCGAATTTCTCTGTTAAGGGTCTCCTGTATGAACAATTGCAGAGGGCGTCGGCTCCTCCTTCCCTATTGGCTTTCTTTCTCAGGTGCATGATTTCCGGAGAAATCCATGCCTTGCGGAGATTGACTGAAGTATAGATGTTGAGAGGGGATTTCTTTCTTCCGAAGGAAAAGTCTATGTCTCCATTCGGAAGGATGAGGATGCTGCTGAGGCCTTCATTTGAAGGAAAGGCTCCAAGCGGCGCAAAAGGGTTCTTGAGGTAGGATTCCATCAGCCTCAAATGCCCAATGGAATTGTTGATGGGACTGCCTTTTTTCTTCATGGAGATGAGATTTTCCAGCGCTTTGGAGACTGCTGCCGGACTATCGGGCAGAAGGTGATAAGGAATGGTGTCCCCGGGGCTGCTTTTCCAGTGAAATCCATCAGGACAGGCTGGAAAAGCACGCCTGCCAACCCTTCCTGCTCCGCCAAGTGCACGATACCGGCCGCTTCCCCGAGGTTATCCTTAAACAAGATGGCCGCGAGTTGGATGCGAAGGTGCTGTTTTGCACGGCGGATGTTTTCAATTACTTTGCCATAGGTCCCTTCTCTGCCTCGCAGCCGGTCATGTGTCGGGGCGGTGGCTCCATCAAGGGACACGGTGCAGAGGCTCAGGTGCGCATCATGGAGTCCCGCAGCAGTACGCTCCGTGAGCAGCGTCCCATTGGTCAGGAGATGCACCATCAGTCCAAGGGAGGATGCTTCACGCACGAGATCGGCGATGTCCGGCCGCAGGAGGGTCTCGCCTCCCGTCAGGGTGAGATGGAACGGCCCAAGCCATTCTTTTAGCCTCTTCAGCCCCTCCACAACCTTCTCGGTTGGCATCCCCATTTCCCTGAATTTCCAGAAATTGCATTGCTGGCACCGCAGGTTGCATGCGTCGTTGAGCTGGAAGATGACGAACGTGGGCTTCGAGAAGCGGTAATTCAGCCATGGCGTGCGGTGGAGCAGATTCTGGACACCTTGGTTGAGTGCAAACGTGATCAGCTGATTCTTTGACAGGTGCATGAATTCTCCGTTGAGGGGTGGCGGGCTCCCTTCATTATATAATTTTTTGGATGGAGTACAAATATCATTCTCATCTGCTTCAGTTTAAGCATCCTTCACCGCTGAATGTATGGAGGCACGATGGTTTCGACAGGTGCTGCCGCTTTGGAAGGGGAGTCATGCGATTTGAGTGGGGTAAACAGCCCTTTCGAGAAACCAAAGCCATAGCAGACATGGCATAAAACAATGAGCAGGGCAAAGGTCCCACGAAGGTAGAGGGGGAAATGTCTCAAGAAAAATGATTGAAGTAGAACCATTCCCCCGTAGACGGCCAGCGGCCACAATGTCCATAGTGGCAGGAACGGAAGAAGCAACAAGTAGAAGCAGAAGAACGCAGGCAGGAAGTTGAAGAATGAGTTGGGGGAAGGGTGCAGCCGGAATTGCTTTGCTCTTCCCTCTCCGTAGCCCAGTAGCATATCTAGGAATTGGCCAGTTGTGTGGCGCGGCCTGCGGTGGACGATAATGTGTGGATCGTAGACCAGCTTCCCGCCGCTCTTTTCCACCATGTCCATCAGCGCATTCTCCTCATTAGGATGGAGCGCCTCGTCAAATCCGCCATGCTTCAGGAAGATGGATTTTTCCACCATCAGGTTGCACAGGATAAGCTCTTTCTCATTGGTTTCGCGCACCCTGCCTGTGTTGCGGTAGCGCGCGCTGCTCGGCCCAAAGGCCAGCCAGGAGCCCATGACCTTATGGAAGAGCTGTTCCTGCTGCGGGGCATCTTTGGGGCAGATGCTCGGACCCCCGACAATGTCCGCGTTCATGCCTGAGAAATGCTGAAGTGCGCGCTTCAGGTTGCCCTTGTCCGGGAGGGAATCATCGTCGAGAAAATAGATGATCTCTCCCGTCGCTTTCCTGATGGCCTTGTTGCGCTGGACCGCAGGCTGCATGCCTCGCGCGACGAGGATCTCAAGGAGTTTTTTTGGGTACTCCAGCCTTTTCGCCGCGTCGATTGCGGGGATGGTGCTCTGTCCGTGCCGCACGGCGATGACAATCGAGATTTTGGGCATTGGTTTCATAAGCATTCTCCCCATCAGAGAGCGGCGTTCTATAAAAGCGTTACTCTGGAAGCGCGGGGGGAAGGTTGCTCGGCGAGATCTGCCCGGAAGTGCTCCTCAGGAGGTGGGTGCCCCCTATCTGGGTGGCCGAGTCCCGGGAATAGACGCTGATGTTGTAGTTCTGGTCAAAAGTAAGAGTGAAACTCCCCGGACTAACG
>DUHN01000040.1 GCA_013330825.1 Candidatus Woesearchaeota archaeon
CCTCAGTTTCCCGAGGGTATCCCGGACCTTAGGGTAAGTTATCGACGTGTTACTCAGCAGTTTGCCTTCCTTGCGGAAAGACTTGCATGGCTTAATCGAATCCCGATAGCAGCAACCTCCCGCAGGATCAACGGGAACTTCTTGAGATCCTGTTTTATTGGTCGCATTCACTTAAAGGTCTTAGCGTTGATTGTTCACCATTACCAACTATACCTGATTTTTAGGTCAAGTACAATGAAGCGGGCATGAATGACTCATGCCCTATCGTGTTTAAGATGTAGAATTTGGATATCTACTCTTCGTGTGTGGAGGCGAGTCTATTGAGAGGGCGGGGGTTATATATAAAGGTTTGGTTCATGTATTTATAAAAAGTAAGAGAAACAGGACACTCCAATGCTATAAGCGTATCTCCTCCTCCACCTTCTTCCTTATCGTTCCAAAGCATTTCTTCGCATAGTCAACAGCATCGGCAACTTCTTCAATCCTCGGCTTGTATCCATAGTAGTTGATGTTATGGCGCAGCCGCCTGAAATTGTCAAGGACACCCAGTGGGCGTGCAGTTTCAATATCCAGTTTCATAATCTCCTTTATAGGTAGAATATGGTCCTTTGACTCAATGCCTTTCGCGACGAGCAGCGCATCGCCAAGCATCCTGAAGCTTTCGTAAATATTTCTCGCAATAGTGGCTGTGGAATCCTCTGTTAATGGCAAAGAGAGGGTAAAGTTCATATCGCGCTCTGCTGCTGCGACGATGCTCAGGGCGTTCTTTTTGTCCGGGCGCTTTATTCTCATGGCTTGACCTCAAGGAACCCTTCCAATACTATACCATTTGCGATGTTGGCGAACAGGTTCTGGTCGACGGTTTCCCTTGAAAAGACGTGAAGGTTAATACGAACATCCTTCCGATACCCGAATTGCGGAAAGACTCCCAGTTCCTTGACGGCTGTCTGCTGGCTGCCGGTGACCTCAACGGCAATATCTATGTCGCTGGCCTCAGCATCATCTCCTTTCCGGTAGCTTCCGAAGAGAACGATGGTGCGGGCTTCTGGAACTTGCTTGTGAATTTTCCCGATGATGCCTGATTCGTAGATGAGGCGGAGGTTGTAAGGTATTTTTAGGGTGTAGGTGTACAGGTGGCTGGGATTGGGTGTTATTCTCCAAAGCTTTCCGAGCACCTTAACATTAAGGAATCCTTCCTCAATAAGCTCCTGAACGGTTCTCTTGGCGGTTGTCTTTGCTATCTGGAGCTGCAAACAGAGGTCATTCAGGCTCATTTCGTGGGTGGGAAAGGAAAAGAACCAAAGCAGTACTTTCTCTTTCGCCTGATTCAGTTCAAGGGGATGTACTTTTTTCAGCCGCTTCATGGTTCATGGTAACTTAGAGAACTATATAAACTTTTTGGAAACCAAGTGGTATCTTTAAGAACTTAATGGTTTTTAAGAAACCAATAGAGAAGAAATGCTTCCCATCCAAAACCACAATCATGCCATCAGTTTATATACCTCGTTCTTTGTCCCTTCTCATGGACATCATCGGCTACGCCATCCTCCTCACCACCAGCTTCCTGGCGTCCATCATCGGGGGGATGATGGGCATGGCCATGCTGATTCTCCCTCCAGTCATGATATTCCTCGGGGTCCCGATCCACACGGCCATCGCCACCGGCAGGTTCGCCATGCTGGGCATCAACGTCGGCAGCATCGCGATGTTCTCCAGGAAAGGCATGATGCGCAGGGAGTATTACCTCGTCTTCGCCGTCGCCGGCATGATCGGGTCGTTCGCCGGAGCGTCCCTCCTGGCCCTCATCCCTGAACGGGCATTGTACCTTCTCCTGGGCACCTTCATGATCCTCATCTCCATCGTCATGCTTTTCGAGGAGAAAATCAAGAAACTCCACCCGGCGAAAGGCGCCATCACCCTCAGACGCCATGCGCTGAGCGTTGGAGCGGGGCTCCTGCTGGGGGCATACATAGGCATCATCGGCGGCGGCGGAGCCACCATCATCATTTTCCTCCTCGTGCTGATCTACGGCGTGACGTTCCACGAGGCGCTCGCCAACCAGAAGGCCATATCCCTGCCCATCACCCTGGTCGCGGCATTGGTGTTCATCATGCAGGGCCTCATCGACTACTCGCTCGGCATCCCCATGCTGCTCGTCAATGTGGCGGGCGGCGTGATCGGCGCGCACCTGGTCATGAAACTGAGGGGCCCGTGGCTCAAGGTCATCCTCGTGCCCGTCACCATCGCGATAGGGATAAAGCTGATATTTTTCTGAGCAGGGCAAATTGAAGGGTACGGGAGACTGGAGGATGCAAGAAACAGAAAAACGAATGCAAAAAAAGAAGTTTATCTATCGTCCCTTGGCCCTTCTGCGCTTCTCCTTCTTCATGCGCTTGCGCTGCCACTTCCAGCGCATCTGCCTCTTCTTCTTCCATCGCCGCGAGCTTCTTTTCATGGTTTCACCGTCATGACAGAGTATTTCCCTCGCTTTTGTTTTTGATGTTCGTATTTAAAGGTTTGCCCTCATCATTCGGCGCAGTCGGGATAAGGCTGCTCTGCCGCACGCCACTCCAACGGCGGCTGGACGGCCAACTTCGCTTCGCTCGTTGTCCTGCGCGACAGCCCGTAGGGTGCATCCCCGGTCGCGCCCAGCGCCGAGTGAGCTGTGAGCGGGCGAGGCGAGCCCGCTCGCAGATCCCTGGCGTGCGGCGAGGCATTTTCTTTTCCCCAGGGTTCATGGAAATCAGAGATTTCCAGGACACCGGACTCCGTCCGCCGTCGCACCTGCCGCAGACGGCGCTCTTCATTGCTTAACCTGGAGGTACCCATCATCCGGAGATTGCTGACACAAGGCGTTTCCCTTTCCGCACGCCATTTTCCCGCCACCGTCAGGAGAAAACGGATTTCCGCGAAAACAAAGGGATTGCCGTCGAGAAAACAAAGGCAGCCCCCAGTCACATCAAAATTTTTTGCCGTCGGAGAAAAGCGTTTTCCCGAGCAGAAAAAACCAAAAAAGGGAAAGTATTATAAATAAGCTGCCCTCGGAGAAATCAAAAAATACCAAAGGGTGATTACATGGGAAAAGTAATTGCAAAGACGGGAGTCAAGAGGCAGGCTGGTTACCTCTATTTCCTCAATAAGGCCGGCCACGTCGCGAGAGTTCCTATGGCACGCTCCGGCAAGAAGACCAGCAAGAAGCAGGAAGTGCTTGCAAAGGTCGGCGTCAAGCGCAAGACAGGCCACCTGTACTACGTTGACGGCAAGGGCAATGTCTGCGAGGCAGTGATGCAGCGCGGCGGCCGCAGGAAGAAGAGACGATAAGCCTCTCCA
>DUHN01000035.1:0-4099 GCA_013330825.1 Candidatus Woesearchaeota archaeon
GACGTTAGTCCGGGGAGTTTCACATGATGGAATAGCCTTTCGGCACAAACAAAATCTTCTTGTTTGCAAAGTCAAACATGAACCCTGTTCCAAAAGAAATGCCCTGTATTTTGAGCCCGACATCAAATCCATATTTCTTGTCAAAGTAAGGAGCAACGCTGGCTATTACGCTTTCGCTTGTGACACACATGACTGGCCCTTGTAACTGTCTTTCTTCAAATAGATGGACCATGCCCTCCAAATCCTTCTCCGAATATACCCTTCCTGGATCGGCTGCGAACAGCGGCTCCCTTTCCGGCCTCATCCCTAATTCAGCCCCGACAATGTCTGCCGTTTGCCCGTTGGCCTTGAATGCTCCATGATGATAGTCTCCGTAACATAAATAGGTTCTCAAGTAAGAATCCGGCAAGAGAACCTTCACACTGTTACCCAATTCGGCTGCCTGTTGCTTGCCAACCTCATTGAGATAATGCTCAAATGGAGGCCTCGCCCCATGCCTGACGATCAAGAAAGGGTTCACAACAAGAAACCTCGCTTATTCCGCAAACTTCACCGGCAGGGGCTTCTTCTGCAGCTCCCGGAGCCACATCTCGCCCACCCGGTCCAGCGCGCCCTTGAAGCTGGGAGAAAGCTTGTAGGTCTTCTTGTAGAGGTCGTAATGGATGATGCCCATGCTCCGGAGCGGAGTCAGGATCCGGTCATAGAACTGGCGCTTGTTGTAGGATATCTTGACTTTCTTGCCCTTGAAGGGCTCTTCCTGTATCTCGGTGACCACTTTCCCGTCGTTGAGCATGATCGCGAACCTGCTCATCTGCGACTTGGACAGCTCACCGCCGCTCTCCTTCATGTGGTCTATCAGCACCCTCCCGACGATGACCTGCTGGGTGGTCGCGAAGACTACCTCGCACACTTCCTCAGGAAGATTGTCCTGATCAAACAAGATAACCATCTGCCATCCCCCAGTGCCCCTTTAGCAGAGACTATTATATAAAGATTACCCTTTTTTACCCTAGTGGGGAGAAACGTATATTCACGAGGGTGTCCTGGCGTGAGGTCCCTGCCAAAAAAGCACACATCTTTTAAGCCACTCAGGACAGTATCCGGATTGTCACCCTTTCCCAATGTCGATAAAACTATTTAAATTGAATTCCAAAGAGAAGCCAAATCGGGTAGAACCAATGCGGCGCTTGGTGGTGTGGAGCGCCCGCAGATGTTACAGGTTGGGCAAGGCAGCTAGGTAACTGTATGTTTCTCTATGCATGCTCTTGCCCGGGTGGAAAAGAGGATGCATGGTTAGGATATTGATGTATGGCTGGGAGTTCCCGCCCTATAGTTCCGGGGGCCTCGGCACGGCCTGCTACGGCCTGACGCGCAGCCTGAGCAGGAAAGGCGCTGCCATCACGTTCGTTCTTCCTTATTATCCCGGCACATCTGATTTTCTCGACATCGTCTCCGCCAACATCACGTTCAAACGGGTCAACTCGCCGTTGAGCCCCTATCTCTCGTCTGCCCGATACAGACTTCTGAGGGGAGGGGCGGCCGCACCAGCGATCTACGGCGAGTCCCTGTTTGATGAGGTGTACCGCTACGCCGAGGAGGCCAAGCGGATAGCCGCCGAGACGGAATTCGATATAATCCACTGCCATGACTGGATGACATTCATGGCGGGGATTTTTTCCAAGCATATCAAGCGGAAGCCGCTCGTCGTCCACATCCATTCCACGGAATTCGACCGCACCGGCGGCAACGGCGTCAACCAGCACATCTACGACATCGAGCGGAGGGGCATGGAGGAGGCTGACCGCGTCATCGCGGTAAGCAACTATACGAAAGGCATGATCATGCGGCATTACGGCATCCCGGAATGGAAGATCAGCGTGGTCCACAATGCGGTGGAGCCAAAATCGCCTTCCCTGCCTTCTCCGCTCCAGCGGAAGAAGATCGTGCTGTTCCTCGGCCGCATCACGCTCCAGAAAGGGCCGGACTACTTCCTCTACGCGGCGAAGAAGGTGCTCGAGCACGACCCTGATGTGCTGTTCCTCATCGCGGGCAAGGGGGACATGGAGCACTTCATCATCGAGAAGTCCGCAGAGCTCGGCATCTCAAGGAATGTGCTGTTCACGGGCTTCCTCAAGGGAGAGGAGCTGGAGAAGGCATACCGCATGGCCAGCCTCTATGTCATGCCGTCGGTGTCCGAGCCCTTTGGCATCACCGCCCTGGAGGCCATACAGTCCGGCACCCCCATCCTGATCTCGAGGCAGAGCGGCGTCTCCGAGGTCATCGCCCACGCGCTCAAGGCGGATTTCTGGGACGTGAACGACCTGGCCAACAAGATACTCGCGGTGCTGCGCTACCGTGCCCTGCCGGCGGTCATGCGGGAGCACGCCTCCCAGGAGATCACCAAGTTCAACTGGGACAGCCCCGCGCAGAAATGCATGGATATCTATCGGGAACTCACGGGAAGATGATCATGATGGAACAAGCGCAAAAGAACAAAAAGCAAAAAGAAGAACATTTAAATACACAAAACCAACCAGCCAACGAAAAGAGGGAATAGATGGTCAGCGTCTGCTTTTACTTTCAGGTGCACCAGCCGTGGCGCATCAGGCACTATCCTATTTTTGACATCGGGCACGATCATTCGTATTTCGACGACAGCAAGAACCGCGAAGTCATGCAGAAGGTGGCCGGGAAATGCTACCTGCCCGCGAACCAGGCCATTCTCGACCTCATCCACCAGCACGACGGGAAATTCAAGGCGAGCTACAGCATCACCGGCATCGCGCTTGACCAGTTTGAGGCGTACGCTCCGGAAGTCCTGGACTCATTCAGGGCGCTCGCGAAGACTGGCTGCGTGGAATTCCTGAACGAGACCTATCACCATTCCCTGTCATTCCTTTCTTCCAGGGACGAGTTCAAGGAACAGGTGGCCCTGCACCGGAAGAAGATACAACGCCTCTTCGGGCAGTCCCCAAAAGTCTTCCGCAACACCGAGCTGGTCTTCAACAATGAGCTCGCCCATACGGTCGAGAAGATGGGGTACAAGGGCATCCTGGCAGAGGGCGCGGACCACATCCTCGGCTGGAGGAGTCCCAACTTCCTTTACAGGCCGAAGACCACCTCAACCATCAAGCTGCTCCTCAAGAACTACCGGCTGAGCGACGACATCGCCTTCCGCTTCTCCGAGCGCAGCTGGAAGGAATGGCCCCTGACGGCGGAGAAATTCACCTCCTGGGTGAATGCCATCAACGGCAACGGCAATGTCCTCAACCTCTTCATGGACTACGAGACCTTCGGCGAGCACCAGTGGGAATCGACGGGGATATTCGACTTCATCCGCGCGCTGCCCCATTTCATCAGGCAGCATCCGGACAACGATTTCATCACTCCCTCCGAAGCCATCAGGCGCTATCCTGCCGTCGGTGATCTGGACATCCACCATCCCATGAGCTGGGCGGACATCGAGAGGGACACCAGCGCCTGGCTGGGCAACAGGATGCAGCAGGAAGCCTTCCGCCACCTCTTCCAGATGGAGAAGGACGTCAAGACAGCCGGGGATCCCGCGCTCCTTGAGGATTGGCGCAAGCTCCAGACGAGCGACCACCTATACTACATGTGCACCAAATGGTTCGCTGACGGCGATGTCCACAAGTATTTCAACCCCTATGGCTCCCCTTATGATGGCTTCATCAATTTCTTCAATGTCCTCAACGACCTGCAGCACCGCATCAGGGAAAAGCAGCGCTTTGTCTCCTCGCCGCCGGGTGCCGCGGTAGTCGGCTCCGCCTGAGGCTGCTCACATGGCAACACATCATTCCACTAAGGGGAGGCATAGGAGGGCGAAGCGCGCTCCGGCAAAGAAGGCGAAAGCGCTCTCCCAGATATCCCCCCCGAAAGCCATCGTGACAAAAAAATCCATTCCGGGCATGGTGCCGGTGGACGTGACCATCACCCGGGCGTCCTCGCCGGACAGCACCTCTGCCGAGGCAGTCATCACGATCTCAGAGCCAAAGCTGTTGAAGAACCCCACACTGCGGAGCGTCCACGGGACATTGACCTTCAAGGTGGCTGACGGCAGGGAGCTCCAGAACATCATTGA
>DUHN01000035.1:4165-16035 GCA_013330825.1 Candidatus Woesearchaeota archaeon
TGATGAAATGAATAGGGGTATCATTTGAAGGCAACCACTAATTCTTCCAGGTCTTTCCCATAGCCGCAGCATCCTGAAACCCATGCGCCATCCCATCGTATGCCGGGGTGATTCTGCTGCGCTTTCTTTACGAATCCGATAAGATCCTTCACCGGAACATCTTGGTGCACACCGTCGCATCCGTCCAATATTCCCGGATCGGTGTTGGACGCATTCGGGTAAAACCCCCCGATGCGATGGCCCAAACCATCCCTGGGAACCAGTTCCAGCATCGTTTTGATGTTCCCGGCGGTGGAACAGTTCGCCAGATATCCTTTGGCATACGCTCCGGTCATCGAATCTATCTCCTTTATGGCCTCGCTGAACGATGTGCCATTACGGACATTTCCCAGCCCTTCTTTGTCAAGGACGAAGCTGAGATAGACTGGAAGAGAATAGTCTTTGGCCAAAGCCACCAATGCCTTGCCTTCCCTGACAGTGTTTATCGTCTCCGGCCAGAGGCCGTCCACCCCTGCCTTTTTCAGCGCTTCCACCTGTGGATGGTGATACTCCATGATTGACTTCACAGAGTCCGACGCCTGAGAAGGATCGTAACAATCCCTGCCCATCGGCCCAACCACCCCAAACACTTTCATTTCGCGATTGCCGTATCTTTCCCTTGCCGATAGGGCGACATCGGCTGCCAGCCTGTTGAAATCGTACACATGGCTGTTCACGAAATGCGGGCTGCACCTGAAGGTGTGTGTCATGATGCCATCAATGCATTTCCCGTCTCTCTGCCCCATGCGCACATAATCGTCCGTCAATTCCTGCAGCAATGCCCTCCACCCCGCCTCCCTGAAAACAGCGGCGCTGGACATCTCGTGATTGTTCGGCACGCCCATGGCCTCGAGAGCGGTGCCGTACGCGGGGGTGAATATCTTTACCATGGGTAAAACTCTCACCGGAAATTTAAATAAGCTGCTGACCGGAAAATTCCGATATGAATGTCGGTTAAGCTGCTTCCTTCTTAGGAACGGATACTGGACTTTTTTCTTGCAGGATTATTCCCATAAGAATATCTTATGCACAAGGGTTTATTAAAACACTGCCTTTACACATTGTTATGGCATTCGTTAAAACGCGACCTGCTCCCAATGGGAAAATAGATATCGAGCAGATTCTTGGAAGAATTGGCAGATCTGATGCCACCACCCTGCCTGGTATTGTAAGTTTGGCCATAGGTATACTAAAGATAGAAAAGGGCAAGTTGAGCGATGTCTCTCGAGAGACTTCCCGTGACTACCAACTCCTCTGGGAATATGCTGACAGGATTAGCGGGGCTGCTGCGGACAGATATATGGAATTGAAGGGATATACGGTACACCATAGCCACTCCGCAAGATACATTACAAACGGTGCTGGACATTTAGATTCAGCAGAAGTGGCGGCCCTCAATGCCGCAGCCTACAAAAATATCAGAATGCCCGCAGAAGATTTTTTGGAAAGGCCGCACCATCTAAACTAATCTTCTTCCTTACTTTGCCTTAAGCCCTGCTTTTCCGATGTGCAGCAGAACAGAAATCCCTTCTCCGGCCATTGAAAGTCCCATAACCTTGATTTTTTTCCCGAACATCGGGCAATCCACCACCAGGCTCTCGTATTCCCCTCCCTCCCCCGCGACATTGAGCCCGTTCTTTTTGCGCAGCGCAGCCAATCTGTCCACGTCCTTCTCCGTTATCCTCCTGCCCAGCCAGCTCCCGTCGAGCCCCTCCGCGGCCACGCTCACGAAGATGACCTCAAAGCCTTCCCTCAGCAATTGCCGCAGCTCCTGCTCCTGATCCATGTGCCACAACGGGGAGAACAGCTTCAGGCCAAGCTCATCGCCGACTTTCTCGATGCGGCTGCGCTGGTAATTGGAGAACAACGCCCCGCTGACAATGCCTTCGATGCCATGCCTCAATTTCGCCTCTTCCAATGCCTTCCGCAAATCGTCAAGCTCTTTTTCCTTCTCCCCAGCAGTTTGCCTCATCACCAGGGGAATGCCCATCGCCTCTGCCTGCAGCTTCACCAGCTCTATGTTGGGGGTATGGAACATGTACGAGGAAGGATTCCCGCTCTGCAGGGTGATGCCGCACGCTATCTCATAATTCTGCCTCTTCATGATGTATGCGGCGAACAGGCTGTCCTTGCCGGAGCTGAGGAGGGCGCCGAGCTTCATGATGGGCCGCCGGAGGAACATGGCAAGGTACGCAGACTTTGACAGCTTCCTCTTCTTCGCGAGCGTCCCTATGATGGCATCCGCGCCGCTGCCGTACTGCGCGGCTTTCTTCGGACGGAAGGAAACCCCTGCGGGAATGCCCATCTCCGAGGCCAATTGCCGGAGGATGTATTTCTCGATGGGTTTCCCGCCGCCGGATTTGATTTTCAATGAGGGTCCAATGCGAAGGCCGAGGGCAACGACCCCCTTGTCCAGAAAAGGGACCCTCAGCTCCAGGTTGTTGTTCATCGTGACGACGTCATCGCGGTAGCAGTTCTTCTCATAGAGCTTCAGCACGTCAGAATAGCAGTCCTTGTTGACCTCCGGCGAGCCCTTGTGGCGGTGGTAGCCGCCGAACACCTCGTCAGCGCCGCTCCCGGAGAAGATCACCCTGCAGCCGTCCTTGCGGGCTGACTCGCATGCCGCATAGAGGGGAAGGGCAACGCCGATCTTCGCCACGTTATTGTCCTCGACGAGAGGAACGATTCTCTCCAGGTATTCTTCGACAGCATCTTTGTCGATGATGACGGTCCTTAACGGCAGCCCTAACGCGGCAGCGGCCTCTTTTGCATGGACGGCATCCTGGCTTTTCTCGCCAATGGCGGTGGCATAGCACGTGAATTCCTTCCCGGAATCCTTCAGCAGCTTCGCGATGATGGCGGAATCAAGGCCGCCGGAAAAGAGAAGGCCAAACTTGTGGCCCGGTATGCGCATGGCCACCCCTTCTTTTAGCCTTTTTCCCAACAATTGGAGCGCTTCCTGTTCATCATCAATGGCCGGCTCCAGGGGGAAAAACGGCCGCTTGATCTCCAGCACCCTTCCCGTTTTCAGGTCATAGCGGAGGATGGTGCGGGGATTCAGCTCCGCGACACGTTTGCAATGCTTCTCCATGCCTTTCTTCTCGGAGCAGAACACCAGCCCGCCTTCAACGGAATACCACAGTGGCTTTATCCCGATGATGTCCCGCGCAATGAAGATGTCATCTCCTTTCCAGTAGGCGAACGCGTAGACCCCCCTGATCTCCTCAAGCGCCTTTTCGACGCCGGCTTTGTTGATAAGCTTCAGCAGCAAAACAGCGTCATTTTCCGCCTGCAAGGTGTATTTCTTTGACAATTCTTTCCAATTGTAGATCTCGCAGTTTGCGGAGAGGACGCCATCACCGTCTTTTATTGGTTCGGGAATAACATCGACAATGGCATGGAGCGCATGGCCGACAATGGAGGGCGATGCGGTAAAGGGAAGGTCATCGACGGATTCGGCATGGGCGAGATGTTTGCCGTCATAATGCCCGTAGCCGTCCCTGCCGCGCTCCCGAATGATGGCCAGCCCTTCCCGGACTATCTGGGACGCGTTTTCCCTGTTGAATGCGCCGATGATGCCGCACATGACCCGGGGAAGGTGAAGATCATTTTTAATGGTTTTTTATTGGAGACTATCGAACAAGAAAACCGGAAGGAAGCTAGGGCACCGAAGAGGGTCTGAGCTTGGAGCTCTTGTAGATGTGCGGCTCATGGCTGGGCAGCCGCACTACCCTTGCGGGGATGTTGCGCCTCTTCAGCTCCTTGGTAAGCTCCTCTTCCCCCACTCTTTGGTCATACCCAAGGCAGATGATATCCGGCTTGACTTCCCCGATGACCTCGAAGATGTCCCCCTTATGGCCCAGCATGGCCTCATCGGCTATGCCCAGCTTCCTGAGGGCATCGACGCGCGCCTGCTCGCTGTACAGCGGCTTCCTGCCCTTGAAGCGCTCCACGCTCTCGTCCCGCGCCACGATGACCACCAGGCGCGTCCCGTGCTTCTTCGCCTCCTTCAGGAAGAACTCATGGCCCTTGTGGAGCACATCGAACGTCCCTGCGACCATGACGGTTTGCATATGAATGCCTGCTCATGATTTCTTGGGAGCGCTGTTTTGGTAATGGGTAATGCTTCCTTGCGGTGCCTTGAGAGATTCAATGATGCCCTGGCCGATGGCTCTGGTGAAATCATAGAACTTTTGCGTCACCTGCATGCCCACTGCTGTGCCGTCTTTGAAGTTACCCTTTAGGAGAAGGTCTTTTGTGTTGCTCAGCGCAACAGTCCCAACATAATCAAATTCCTTGCCAAGATAAGTTCCCTGCAGGCGGAAGGTAAGCCCGGTCTCGTGTTCCGTCCGGCCTGGCTTGATGAGGACATTGTCAAGCGCAATGCCGTCGTTCCCGAGAGAATCGTGCTGCTGCTTCGTGAAGAAATAAAACCATCCCGTGTCTGCCCGGCGCCCTTGCTCTGCCGCCTTTCCCGTGCCGTCCAATGCGTTCATGAAGAGTGAGCGATGATAACTGTCAAGGTGCTTTCCAGAGAGGGCATCGTCCATCATCCTGGTGAGGTCGCCCGCGCTGCTCCTGTTCCGCCTATAGGATCCTCCCCTTCGGAAGGGATTGTGATCGGCAAATCTCGTATCTGTGTACCCCAAGGAGTGCAGGACCGCGTTTATTCTTTCATGCCCAATTTTGCTGAGAAGGATGTTTGAATCCCGGTTGCTCAGTCCTGTAAGATATTGGCAGACATGCGGGAGCATGGCCTCTATTTCCAATTCTTTCTCCAGGGAAGGCGCTTTTTCGTGCGTGAACAGTTTGCCTTCCCGCTTCAAGGTCTCCACGTATTCTGGAGTGACGACTTCCTTGAGGTTTATTTCTCCTCTGTGCGAAAGGTAAAGCACGGCATATATCAAAGCCGCTTTTATGGCCGATGCGGGCGGCACTGGCTTCCTTCCTCCTTCTTCCACGACGGATCCTGTGAGGCGGTTCCTGATGGAATAGGTGAATTCTGCCCCGAAAGAATCCCTCATGAGCTGCGCCCGGGAACTCATCTCCGCAAGGCGTTGAAGGGAGAACCCTGCACCATACGGCGCCCGCGCATAATCATTCCCGTTTTTTGGAGTCATATGTCCGACGGAAGACTTTTTGATTGCATACATACGGGAAGGGTTGGGCGTGATGGACGGCTGGCCGACGATGAGGGAGATGTCGCTATCGCGCCTCTGTCCCTGATAAGGATCAGGCTTGGGCATTTGGACAGAAGGCGGAACATATGCCTTGGACAGGGGCGCTGTTCGCTGGTCCCCTGCCATCTTCCAGAGAGAAGAAAGGGGGATGTAATGGCGCTCCCCCTTGGGCCTCGTTTCCACCGGCAATCGCATTGGACGAGGATCATCTTTTTTTTGGACGGATAACGGAGTCTGGTTGCGGGTCTTTTGGATGGGCAAAGATGACAAAAGCGGAACGGCGTAGGTTTGGGATGGCACGTTCCTTCCGTTTTGGACGATGATGCTGGGGCGGGCATAGGACGGCTTCGCATGTATCCTACTCTTCGGAGAGCCGTGCTCTTCGCCCCTTGGATGGGCAGAATGCCTGTACTGCTCTGGGAGAGTGTATAAAATAACGGGAGTGATGGGCTTCCCGCCAGATTTCAGGACGATTTCCTTCCTTGGGACAGTCTGCGCGTACGAAAATGGCGCTGTCGCTGCCTGAAGAGGGGGCATTGTCGCCTGTTTTTTCCCTCGGTAGGAGGGTGGGTGGAAAGTATATTCATTTTGGGTTGTTTTTGTATAGGATTTGTTCTTGTCGGAAAGGCCAATACCATATCCAAATACTTTTTGCCAATGGATAGGGATAAATCCGGAAAACAAGTGCATATTCTGGAAAGATGCCTTCCGATTGATGTATCCCTGATTCCTGCTTTCAAGTGGACCGTAGGTTTCCTGTATCCTGGTATAGGGCCGTTGCCAAGCGTCCTGCAACGGGGCAAAGGCAAGCGGCTCAATCTTGGCGTGGGAAACCCGCCTGCCTCCGGAAAAAGCGTACATGCTATAAGGAATGATGAGGGGAGTTCCTCTCGGCACAGGAGTGTTGACGAGGTACTGAGCGGCAGGGGAAGGGATGTTCCATGCAGTGAAATTGGCGGCTGCCGGAGGGTGATGTCCGGATGATTTTTGCTGCACTGATGCTTCGACTGCTTCTTGGAAGAGGGAAAGCTCCAGCCGGCTGCCCTGCCTGGGCATGAATGACGCATGGAGCACATCTTCAAGGGAGATGATTCTCCTGCCCGGGAACACGGCAGCGTCTGTCTGGGATTTTTTCTCCTCTGACAGCGGTGGGCGCATAAGGCCGTCGCCTGTGGAAGTGGCTTCCTGGTTGGTGAAGAGATGCCCCTGTATCAGGAACCCTGTATCCCTGCACATCCCCTTGAAGTCTCCAAGGGAGGAAGAAGCAACCTCAATCATGCCGTTCACGTGGGATAAGTCAGGGAAGACGGTTTATAAAAGTTGCCCATTCTGGCGTCAGGGGGATGTTCTCTTAGAAAGGAGAAAAGAAAAAAGAAAAAGGCGCCCTGCCTAATAATCCATCGGCGGCATGCCGCCCATCCCGCCGGCGCCCGGCGGCATTCCCGGGGCGCCGCCCTTGCCGGAGGAGGATTGGATGATGTCGTCTATCCTCAGCACCATCACCGCGACCTCCGAGGCGGACGAGACGGCCTGCACCTTGATCTTCAATGGCTCGATGACGCCCTTCTTCCAGGAATCCATCACCTTGCCGGTGAAAACGTCGATGCCCGCCCACTTCATCTTCTTCGTGTGGGCTGCTTTCAGGTCGGTCATGGAGTCGATCGGGTCGAGCCCGGCGTTCTCCACCAGTGTTATGGGGATGATTTCCATCGCTTCGGCGAATGCCTGCACCGCAAGCTGCTCCCTTCCGGAAAGCGATTCCGCGTACTTGCGCAGGCCCATGGACAGCTCAATCTCCGGCGCTCCTGCGCCGCCGACGACCTTGCCGTCCTTCAATGCCGCGATGACGTCGCCGATCGCGTCCGTCAGCGCCCGCTCGATCTCAGCGGTGATGTGCTCCGTGCCTCCCCTGATGAGGAGGGTGACTGCCTTCGGGTTCTTGCACTCGCGGATGTAGGTGAACTCGGTGTCCCCCACCTTCACTTCCTCCACCATGCCCGCGTGGCCCAGGTCCTCGGCGGAAAGGTCATGCAGGTTCGTGACGACTTTCCCGCCGGTGGCCTTCGCGATCTTCTTGATGTCGCTGTCCGAGACCCTCCGCACGGCATAGATGCCCCTCTTGGAGAGGAAATGCTGCGCCACGTCATCAATGCCCTTCTGGCAGACCAGCACGTTCGCGCCGGTGGCGGCGATCTTCTCCACCATATCCTTGAGCATCTTCTCCTCCTGGTCCAGGAATGCCTGGAGCTGGTCCGGGGAGGTGATCTCGATGTTCGCGTCGATCTCCGTCTTCTTGATTTCTATCTCGCGGTTCAGCAGCACCATCTTCGCGTTCTTCACCACGCGCGGCATGCCGGCATGGACGCGCTCCTTCTCGAGTACGATGCCCTTGACCAGCTCGGAATCCTCGGCAGAGCCGCCGGTGCGCTTCTCGATCTTGATGTTGTCCTTGTCGATCGTGCCGTCATCGTCCGCAACCATCTTGACGGCTTTCACGGCCAGCGAGGCGAGCGTGTCCTTGGTGTACTCCGCGCCTTTGCCCGTCATCGCGGTCTGCGCGATGTTGATGAGCACGCTCTCGTCGCTGGGCTTGATGGTCTCCGCCATGTTCTCCAGAATCTCCAGCGCTTTTATGGACGCCATGCGGTATCCCCTGCTGATGACTGCGGGATGGACTTCCTTGTCCAGCAATGCCTCCGCGTTCTTCAGAAGCTCTCCGGCGATGACGACCGCGGTGGTCGTGCCGTCCCCGACCTCGTCTTCCTGGGTCTTGGCAACCTCGACCACCATCTTGGCAGCGGGATGCTCGACATTCATCTCTTTCAGGATGGTGACGCCGTCGTTTGTCACGGTGATGTCCCCCAGGGAATCGACGATCATCTTGTCCATGCCCTTCGGGCCCAGCGTTGTCCGCACAGTCTCCGCGACGAGCTTTGCCGCGGCGATGTTGTTGCGCTGCGCATCTCTGCCTATCGTCCGGGTCGCGCCCTCCGGAAGTATGAAAATCGGTTGCATCTGTGCCATTCTCTCACCTTTGGTTTTTTTGTCGTAGTGTGCCGCGCCTTGTGCAGGCATCGAGCATGCTGTCTATGTTGCAGTTCAAGAAACCCTAAACATGCCCCTGTTGACTTGACGTCAACGCCCATGGGAGAGAGTGGTTTTATTTAAAGATTACGGTAGGCTCACCTGTTTTTGACCAAACACGGGCTCCTTCTCCCATCAGATACCCTACTCTTCTTTGGGGCTGACTGTGACCCAGTGGGCGCTGCTCTGACCATTGCTGCGCTCGCCAACACAAGCGCATCATAAGGAGTGTCCAGACTTCCATTTCCTCCACGATGGTGTTCTGCCAATTCTGCGGCTGTGGAATGAATTTTGCAGTAGAGTGAACGAGCCACCCCTTTCCGGTTCCCATCTCCCTTGCCCCAGTACTTCTCTGCTTTCTGGAGGTAATCGAAGGCCCGATGGGGATCTTTGTGGTAGGGCTTATCGCCTTTAAGCAAAGGGGGGTCAAGAGCATCTGCCGCCAGCTGGAAATATGCGTCAGCGATTTCCGGATACAGGAACGCGACCCTGTCTTTGACATCAATACCGAGCGCTGATGCAAGACCCAGTGCTTTCTCCACGTGAGGAGCGGCATTTGCTGGGTTGTACACCTCATTCTTTCCTTTGCTCGAATGGGACTTGGCGACCTCGATGCTGTCCATGCACTCGCTGTACCTCTTCAGCATATCCAGCACGGATGCGGGATCCAATGCTCCATCGCCCGTCTTGCCAAGATAGGCGCCTCCCCTCCGCCGCAAGCCGAGTTCCGGCATTCCCCGGATAAAATTCATGTAATCGGAAGCACCGAAACCGTTGGCGACTGCCGGCTCAGGCAACTGCTTGAAGCCGGTTAGCAAGCTATCGAGAGAATCAGGAGAAAGCTGCTGCCTTGTCCCATCCCTCGTCTCCTGCATTATCCTTCCTTTCTCGTAACTGACCCCTAATTTTTGAAGTATGACCAAATCTCCAATACCATACCCCTTGATCATTTTCGCACCATCCCGTCTTTAGTCTTATGGCTATCATGGCGTTGTGTAGTGAATCATTCCGGCATCCCCCTCTTTTTCATCCCTGCGCACCTGGCTCGCGTGCCGTAAGACTTATGGAAGGATTGGCGCCTAGAAGTAAGCGAAGTACCAAAAAAACCAGAACCACCGTCGGGAGGATACTTCCATGGGAAAAGAAAATCAGCGCTTGTTAATAAATATTGCGCTCACCCCCCGGCAGTCGCCGCCAGGCTGAAGTTCAAAGGCCTGAGCATGGAGTCGCAATAGCCGTGCCTGCACGAGGTGTCGTTGACCATGAGGAACAGCTTCGGGCTCTGCGCCTTGTCGAAGGTGACTGCGGCTGACTGCGGCTGCACGACCGTGTCCCGCACGCTGTGGATCATCGTGAACTTTCTCGGGGAGATGAGGGAGACGTAATTGTCCGGGTCGACCGAGCGGACGAAGCGGTCCTTCCTCGCATCCCCCACGTCGCGGTAATGGAGCCCGGCGCTGCTGATGGCGACGACCCCTTTCATGCGGGCGTCGATGGCGCCGGCGATCATCGCCACCCTGCCGCCATAGCTTTCTCCGACGAGAATGACGCTGCCGGCGTCAACGCTCTGCCTCGTGCTCAGGACATCCGCTGCCACGAGCGCGTCGATGATGGGCAGGTGCCAATAGGCGATGCTGCCTTCCGCGTAATTCCGGTAGTCCTCCTCGAGCGGAGGCAGCGATCCGCCGGTCTCCCCGGTGCCGCGCTGGTCGATGGTCAGGACGGCATAGCCAAGCGATGCGATTGCCCTCGCTACGGGCAGCTCGCTGCTCTTGTCCACGCCGGCCCCGGGAAGCAGCACCACGCCGGCCACTTTCCCGCTCTTTTTCGGCTCGAGCAGCAGGCCGTGGATCTCCGCCCCGGCGCTCTCGTAGACGATCCCGGTGATCGTGTAGTTCAGGTTATCCTCGTAGGGAAACTCGGTGTATTTCACCGTCTGCCGCTCAGGCAGTTTGAGCAGCCCTTCCGGGGTGAGGTAATCGGCCTGCTTGCGCATGGTCTTCGAGGCGAAATAGGCGGCCGCGGCAAGGGCGCTTAAAAGAATGATTGCCACGAGGGCGATGTGCACCTGCCTTTTCCTGATAGTGATGCTCATGAAATCATAATCTCCCTTTCGATGGCCCTGAACGCCTTCGCCCTTCCTTTTCCAGAGGGGGCGTTCTTGTACTCCCTCGCAAGGCCGATAAGATGCTCTTTATCAATGTTTATGTTTTTCTCCCTGAGCATCCCGGTGAGGGCGGTGCCGATGAGGTACTGGCAGAATTGGGTGACATTGCCCGGCTTCAGCGCATGATGGGCACGCTCGAAGTCGAGCAGCACCGGCTTTCCTTCGCAGACGATGATGTGCTTGTGCGGCCGCTGCATCTCCTCCTTCATGATGCCCATGCCGTCGAGGATTCTCATCTGTTCCATCACCATTTTGATCACCTTTCTTATGGTGCTCCCGGAAGACGACGCGATGAATCCGCCAATGAAGTCCCCCCCGATGAATTCCTCCACAAGATACCGGTCCGTATGCGCGATGAGCCTCGGCCCGATGCCTTTCCTGTTGAGCTTCCCGAGCATCTCCGCCTCGTGCCTGATTTTCCCGACGGCCCTGCTCGAGGGATTGGCCACCTTGACCGCGACTTTCCTTCCCTTGAGCGTGCCGGCGTACACCAGGCCGCGCTTGCCCCTGGCATGGTATCCCATCCCGGAGATGCCCGCGCTGGAAAGCTCCCTTAGAAGGGGAGTCTTGGCGATCCTGTACACGAACAGGTCCTCGAAGAAATAATGCCGCTTCTCCAGCAATTCGAAGCCGAAGAGGTTTTCCCTGATGAACGCATCCACTTTTTCCTTCTTCGTGAGGGAGGAGAAGAGCAGCAGGATGATGCCTTTGTTTTCAAGATGGTCATTCGCCCCTTTCAGGAAGCGCTCAATGGTCTCATAGCCTTTCCTGCCGCCCTCCAGGGAGATGTCCCCCGGCTTCAGCTCTGCTGGCAGGTACGGCGGATTGAAGATGAGGGTGTCAAACACGGCGTGCCGTTTTCCCTTCCCGAATGCGGAAAACAGGTCAGACACGCGGCAGGTTATCTTTGGATGCCGGGCATTCCTCCTGCAGTACGCGATCGCTTCCCTGCTGATGTCGGTGGCGACAACGGACTCCACGCCCTCATGGTGCACGGCGGCGATGGCCTGGACGCCGGAGCCGGTGCCCATGTCCAGCACTTTCCCGAAGGAGAGCTGCCGCACCCACTTCTCGAGCAGGGTGCTGTCCTCCTGCGGCTCGTAGACTGATTTGCAGCTTGGCATTTTAGGATACGGATTGTTTTGGGAAAAACCATCATGGCCGCCTTCGGCGGGAAAGAGTGGCGCGGCCCCCAGTGCTGCACGGGCCGCGCAGCATTGGCGCGCCTCATCGATGCGCCGCGCGCTGCAGCATTGGGCGCGGCGCGTAACTGTCTCCGGCGCGCAGCGCCGGCGATGAAGCGTAATGCCAAAAACAACCCAATGCAAACACGGACTCGGCGGGATTCAAACCAATCTTTTCTTTCGCCTTCCCTTCGGTCAGGCAAAGAAAAGCTTGAC
>DUHN01000049.1 GCA_013330825.1 Candidatus Woesearchaeota archaeon
GCCCAATAATTATATATACGCTGCACTATACCTCCCCCTCACATGGAAAAAGTCATTGTCGAGGGCAACTGCGCCAACGCAGGCCAGGAATTCCATGGGCAGATAGAGATTATCGGCGGCGTCATCGCCAGAGTCGGCAAGAAGCTCGGCAAGGCCGACCATGTGTTCGATGACAATCATCTCATCTTTCCGGGGATGGGGGACATCCACATCCATGCGCGGGAAGACGAAGCGGGGACGCAGAGCTACAAGGAGGATTATGGCACCGTCACGGCGGCTGCCATCAACGGCGGCGTGGTGCAGGTGGCGGCGATGCCCAACACCCCCCAGCCATTGATCACCGACGAGCGGCTGGCGTGGCACCGGAACAGGTGCAAGGACCTGCCGGTCTCGTTCGTCCATTATGCCGGCATCGGGCCCGGGACAAGGCCCCTGAAGGCGCATGTGCCCTACAAAGTCTATACGGGACCGTCCATCGGCCCACTGTTCTTCAGGAGCGAGCGGGAATTGAGGCAGGCCCTGCAGCACTACAAGGGGAAGCCCGTCAGCTTCCACGTCGAGGATTATGGGGTGCTGGTGAAGAACGGGGGCAGGCCCACCCACGACAAAAGGCGGCCGGTGGAGTGCGTTGAGGCGGCCCTGGGCTATGTGCTGCAGATGATCGAGGAATTCGGCCTCGACGCGAAGCTCTGCCACTGGCCGTGCGGCGGCAAGAGCTTCGGCATGATACGGCGGCACCGGAAAAGAGGATTCAGGACGACCATCGAGGTGTCGCCGCTGCACCTGTACTTCGACACGGACATGCTCGGCAAGAAGCCGGAGCTGTGGCCTTATGTGCAGATGAACCCGGCATTGCAGGGCAAGCGCCACCGGCTCCAGCTCATCAAGGCCCTCAAGGAGGGCTTCATCGATTTTCTCGCCACAGACCACGCGCCCCACACCCTCGATGAGAAATTCAGGAATTTCGGGGGCGAGAAGGAATACCTGAGATTACTCAAGTCAGATATTGCCAGGTGCAGGGAGCTGTCCTGCAGGAACGGGACATCCGGGACGACGCAGCTCGACACCTATGCGCTTCTCGCGGCCTGGCTCATGGAGGAGCACGGCTTCACCCCCAAGGACATCGCAAGGGTAGCGTGCGAGAATCCCGGGAAATTCGCGAACCGGTTCCATGCGGGAAAAGGAAAATTCGGGCGCATCGCGCCGGGCTATTACGGCTCGCTGACCGTCCTCAACATGAAGAAGCCCACGACCGTCACCAGGCAAATGCTCAGGACCAAATCGAAATGGTCTCCGTATGAAGGGATCACGTTTCCCGGAAGCGTCGCCATGGTGATGATAAAAGGGAAGCCGGTCAAGCCAAGGAAAAATTTATGAAGGGCACGGGGATAGGAGTTGCCGGGTAACCAGGGGACAGTCATGGACATCACCACAAGCATCGCGGGCATCAAGCTGAAGCATCCGGTGTTCAACGCGGCCGGCCCGATCTGCACGACCAAGGAAGAGCTCGATGCCATCGGCGCGTCTGCCGCGTCCGCCATCGTGTGCAAGACCATGACCAAGGAGCCGCGGAAGGGCAACCCGGAGCCGCGCTATGCCGACTTCGGCAGGAATTCCATCAATTCCATGGGCCTTCCGAACCCCGGCTATAAGGCATACATGGCTCTTCTGCCGCAGCTCGCCCGCCACGAGAAGCCCATCATCGCCAGCTTCATCGGCATGACGCTCGAGGATTCCCTTGAGATCGTCGCCGGACTGAACGAGGTGAAGGAGATCGCCGCCATCGAGATGAACCTGTCCTGCCCAAACCTTCCCGGCAAGCCCCAGGTGGCGTATGATTTCCAGCGGAGCGGGGAAGTGCTGGCGGAAGTCGGGAAGATCATCAGGAAGCCGTGGGGCGTGAAGCTGCCTCCCTATTTCGACGAAGTCCACTTCAAGCTCATCGCAGACATCCTCAATGGGAGCACAATACAATTCGTGTCCGTCATCAACAGCCCCGGGAACGGGCTGGTCATCGACCGGGACAAGGAGCAGGTGGCCATCAGGCCGAAACAGGGCTTCGGCGGCATCGGAGGGCCGGCAATCAAGCCGTTCGGGCTGGCAAACGCCCGGAAAATGCGCCAGCTCCTGAAGCCAAAGACCTCGGTGGTGGGGGTCGGCGGCATCACGACGGGCGGCGATGTGTTTGATTACATCCTCGCCGGGGCGGACGCCGTGCAAGTAGGTACCGCATTCATGCAGGAGGGGCCGGGCGTCTTCGGCCGGCTGGCAGCAGAGCTGGAAGAAGTCATGACGGCGAAAGGGTACTCGCGCATTGCTGATTTCAGGAACAAGCTGAAGGAATGGTGAGAAAACGGTTTCTTACCAGAGAGCACTTCTTATGGTTTTTGGTTAACTTTGACCGCAATATCATACGCCTTCTCGACTATCTTCCCCACAGTAAGGTAGGCTCTATTTTTTGCCTCGGCTACTCCCCAAAGAATCCCTTGCCCTATCTCCCTAAACTCTGGACTTGATTCCTTCACATCGAAGGCGTCCCTTAGATTAGTCTGAAGCTGAAAACAAAGATCCGTGTAAGCTAATGAATCTAATCCCAAATCATTCACCAGTTTTTTGTTAGACCTTATGAGATGACGATAATTTCCCTCCACTACATTAAGAAGCGCATTATAAACTGCTGCGGCAGCAACCTGTGCAACCTCTTCTTGACGACGTCCGGGGTTATTAGACAAATTGATCACAAGGAAATCTATGGCAATTTTATCTCTTTGATCCTGCGGCTTGCCGTCTGCAGCCCCCACCACCCCACCTTGCTGAGCGGAGGTTGCCATGCTGTAGTGGGTATCCATTCTGTATTTTTAAAGATATCCACAATCCGACTATTCAACCTTCAGCCCCTCGAACCATTCCTTGTCGTAGAATTTCTTGAGGCCGGCGTTGATGGCCTCCCGCCTGCCCTCGATGAGGTAGGTCAATGACAGGCGGTTGTTCTTCTTGTCCACATCGGTGGAGATGAGCTTGTGCTTCTGGGTGAAGAGCACGAGCAGGGACTCGATGTCCTTCTGGGCGGCTTTCATGGATGCCGTGATGATGAGCTTCCGGTGGTAAGAGCCGATGCTGTGCCTCTCCAGATAGGCGTCCGTGTAGATGACTCCCCAGACCATGGAATACACCAATGTCCCGAGAAGGTATTCCCCCACGCCCAGCAGGATGCCGATGATGGCGAACAGCCACATGCTCGCGCTTGTCGTGAAGCCGAAGATGCGGTCGCCTGACCTGATGAGGGCGCCGGCTCCCAAGAAGCCGATGCCGGTGACGACAGCCGCCATAAGACCGACGGGATTCCCGGGCACGAGGTCGACGGCAGTGATGGCCAGGGCACAGGAGCCCACCGCGGCGAAGGTGAAGGTGCCGAAGCCCACCGGCTTGTGGGCGCGCTGCCGTTCCAGGCCGAACAGGACGGTGAACGCGAATGTGATGCCGAGGCGGAGCAGGATGGTGGCGATGTCCATTCCTTCCAGTACTGTTTTCCGTGTGTGACCTCCCCCCCGCACTAAAGTGCGGGGCT
>DUHN01000081.1 GCA_013330825.1 Candidatus Woesearchaeota archaeon
TTCTCCCGCGCTTAAGTGAACGGTCTCGCAATTACGCACCATAACGTTTAAAAAACACTTCCCGCTCTTACCGCGAATGGCAAAGGAATACATCCCGAAGGGGCAGAAGAAGAAGCGCAACTGGCTCGCGCTCGCCTTCCTGGTCTTCATGGTCATCGGCATGTCGTCCGGCTTCGTGTTCTTCGGCTTCGGCAGCGACACCAAGAGGACCTTCAACGGCCACGCGTTCAACTACCGGGGAGACCATTGGGAAACCAAGGTCAACGGCGCCGTCGCGGCGTTCACCTACCCGCCGGAGAGCGTGACCCTCATGAGCATGCCGCCGGAGGCGGCCCAGCTCCTCAGCGGTAAGATTCAGCTCGACACCACCTCCTACGCCAACGACACCCTCAGGGATGCCATTGCCCTCTCGCAATACCAGCTCGGCCTGGTGCTGGCCGCGTACAACGTCTACGTGCGCCCGGGCTACACGTCCAACGACACCTCCTTCGCAGCGCAATTCCCCCCCATCACCTGCGGCACCGCGACATCATTCGTCCCTGTCATCTATTTCACGTCAGCCAACCAGACCGCTGCCCATGTCGAAGGCAACTGCCTCATCATCCAGGCTGCAACCGCCCAGGACATGATCCTCATGAAGGACCGGCTGCTTTACGCCATGCTCGGCATCGCATGATTATGGAACAGAAAACAGGAGGGCAGGAATCAGGAAATCACCATACGCATGCCCCTCCTTCCCATCCCCATTCCGGACAGGACCCTTCTCCAGAGCAGCATACGCCGGAGGACAGCAGGCGCTCAACCACCATCCTCCTCATCGCCATCGCCGTCATCGTCATGTTCACCGCGTCCTTCTTCGCCTTCGGCTACTTCCGCTCCCATCAGCGCCCCCTCACCATCGAGGAGCTGCACAATCTCGACTTTCAGGGCAAGCTGGAGAAGAGCGAAGGCTACATCTACCACGGCGTTTACAGCTTCGTCAAGGTGGACGGCTTCTGGTACACTGCATTGCAGTCGCAGTCCGGCCTCTCCCAGTATTCCTTCGCCTTCCGCTACTCTCCCGAGGAATTGGAACGCCTCCCGGTCAGCGGTGCCCTCGACACCGCGTCGTTCAACAACGCCTCGGAGTATTACATCACCTTCAACCCCGTGGCGGAGAACCTGTCCTACACCGTGCTCGCGGTGAACGACTACAACCAGCACATGCTCAATGCGTTCAGCAAGGTCCCCGTCGCGGCGTGCGACCGGAACGAGACCATTGCCTGCGAAACGCGCCCCATCGTCACCTGCGGCAGCACGACAGGCGTGGTGGTCTACATCAGGGACGCGGACACCTCGGGAGTCGTGTTCCGCGGCAAGTGCATCACCATCTCCGGCAGGGGATTTGACCAGGTGAAGGGCGTGGACAGGGTATTGTATAAGTTCTACAATATCATGGGGTGACCAGATGGTGAACGCCTCATTTCATTCGGGGCAGCACCGACTCGCTCTTTGCTGTCAAGATTTGCATCGACACTCCCCGCAGTCCACGCAGTGGATGCCGGAAGCTCGCTTCCGGGCAGGGGCGTCCCCCTGCCGATTTGCCGTTTGCATCGCTGCACCGCTCGTGCATTGGCGCTGCCCTTCGCGTTCACCCTAACATGCCCCACTACTACTCAGGGAAGCAGGACTCCGCATTCAGGCCAAGGACGATAGCCTCTTTCTTCCGCGGCAGGGAGTTCACCTTCCGCTCGGCCTCAGGCGTCTTCTCCAAGGACAGGGTGGACAGGGGGACATCATTGCTGGCGGAAGCCATGCTCGTCACCAAGGGAGACAAGGCGCTGGACATCGGCTGCGGCATCGGCATTCTGGGCATCGTCGCTTCTTCTTTGGGAGCCAGCGTGACGATGACGGATGTCAATGAGCGGGCCATTGCCCTGTCAAGAAAGAACGTTGCAATCAATGATGCTGAGCATGCCAGCGTTGTCATGAGCGACCTCTACACCAGCATTGCCGATGACGATTTTGATGCCATCCTCTCCAACCCTCCCCAGAGCGCGGGAAAAGACGTCTGCTTCGCCATCATCGAAGGCGCGCTTCCCCGCCTGAAGAAAGGCGGCACATTGCAGCTCGTTGCGCGGCCCAACAAGGGAGGCAAGACCCTGGCCAGGAGGATGGAGGAAGTGTTCGGGAATGTATCTGTTATCGCCAAGAAATCAGGATTTGCCGTCTATATGAGCAGGAAGCTCTAGAGCTGCTGCACCCCTTCTTTCGTCAGCGCCACCAGCCGGACGCCGACGCCCAGCTTCAGCAATGCCGCCAGGACGCACATGTGCTCCTTCCCGGTGCCCGACACCATGTTCAGCCCCGTTTCGAAGTCGGTGAGGTAGGGCCTCAGCGCGGGAGTGAGGTGCGTGATGATGTCCACGGCCGGCTGCTCGGAATCGATGATGACTGTCCTGAACCCCTTCTGCGCGGCGAACCTCCTAGCGCACATCTTATCAGTCACAATGACGATGCTCTTCCACTCCCCGCGCTCGACCAGCTTGCGGATGTGGCTCCACGTGTCTTCCGGCTCGAACACCAGGCAGATGAGGTCCATGCCCCCATGATCGTTCGGAGGCTTTTTATTCTTTTGCACCTGATGTCCAGTGCTGGGAAAAGACAGTCATCAAAACCAAAAAACATTAAATAACGGTTGAAATACCTTGTTCCCATGGCCCTGCTTTCCATCCGGGAAATCGCCGACATCGCCATCATGACGGCCGCGCTGGGCTTCATCTTCTCGGGCATGTTCCAGTCCTACAGCAGGAAGCATGACTACGATCCCCTCACCCATTACCGGAGCGGGTTCGACTGGGAGGCGTTCCGCTTCGCCGCATACGTGACCGCGCCCGCCATCATCCTGCACGAGTTCGGCCACAAGTTCGTGGCCATGGCCTTCGGCGTCAGCGCGGTCTTCCACGCCGCCTACACGTGGCTGGCCATCGGGGTGGTCATGAAGCTGCTCAGCTTCCCCTTCATCTTCTTCGTCCCGGCATTCGTGACGCATGCTTCTGTCGGAGCGCTTGCGGACAGCCTTATCGCGTTCTCCGGGCCCGCGGTCAACCTCGTCCTGTGGCTCGGCGCGTGGCTCATCCACCGGCAGAGGCTCATGGACAAAAGATACGGCAACGGCCTTCTCCTCACGGCCAAAATCAACATGCTGCTCTTCATCTTCAACATGCTGCCCATCCCCGGCTTTGACGGCTTCCGCTTCTTTTTGGGGTTGGTGGGGGCGTTCCTCTGAAGAGTTCATATTACCTATTGAATAGTCTGCTCACTTTGCCTTTTTCACAATGTCAAAGTTTTATTGAAGAATCCTTTCCAATGTTGGCCCGATCGCCGGGTATGATGCCAGGCCAGCAATTAACGTTATCATCAAGGTATGATAGTGATATTGGGTCCAATCATTGATCCTAGGACTGGCAGGATTAGCCTGATAATAATCCATATTCCTCCTGAAATGAGGAATGGCACCTATCAAAGGCACATAATCAACTCCTTTGATTTGGTATGTCTGGCTTGCTCCAAGGTGTTTCATAATGCTTGGAAATGATTATTATTTATATATTTTCTGCGGCCTCTCCTTGGGTGTGCTGCCTATGATGATCCGGTAGCCGATGACGCCGAGGATCATGCCGACGACTTCGAGCGAGATGAACATGATCATGGACACCGGCAGCCCTTGCGTGTACTGCTGCATCGCCTCGGGGTCGCCGATGACGTGCGCGGTCGGGAAGACGCTCTTCCCCTCGAGCGGAGTGGCCATGCTGAGGAAGACGTAGAACAGGAACGCGACCGTTGCCCCGATGATGGCGCCGTTTTTGAGGGACATGCGCTTCCTATAGGATGCAGTGTTTTTTAATCTTTCGTCTTATGCCGCCTTATGTATGGGGAAATCCTGCCCGAATCCCCTATAGATGGTGGGGTGGGTATGGAACCAGTGATGGGGAGGATTGTCTTTTGGTATTGAAGGGAGCCTTTCCCCGTTTCTTTCCATCTCATTTAAAATGCGCTCTGACACGACGGCAATTTCTGTCTGGTGGTAATCAAATCCGGTCTTCACAAGCTTTCCATTTCCCCTGTTCTCTTGATCATATCTCTCCACCCTTCCCCTGATAGCCTGCACGTTATCCCGGTCATGGTATTTTTTTGGAAGGCGGGCAAAAGGGATGGTGTAGCCGGAATCAAGAGCCCCATACCTTTGATGCATGCCTATCACTCCACCAAAGTAAGGGGAGTAGGTACAGATATGGGGCAGGCCTTCAAGATAATTTTTCGTGAACCCGACAGTCTCCCCCACTTCATCCTTTCCATTCCTTTTGCCGCGCCGCGAAAGGATGTTGGTGATATCGACTAAGATGGCAGTGTCCGCATCCGACGGAGCCGCGCCCCATCTCCCCTCATTTGTCAATGCCCAGTAGTTCCTCGGCACATGCTCCAATTTGCCGCCAGTCTTTGCAATAACGATCTCCAGAAACACAACAGGGATTTTTTCCTGCTCCAATGACTTCTCTTTTACAATCCAGTCCCCATCGTTCACATCGTAGGTCGCGATAAGCGGGGATTCAGAGGAGATCCTCTGCGCAATGATGCCCTGCTCTACCGGCAGCATCCATCCCCAAGGCCCATCAACAATATCCGCAAGAAGGGGATGGTCAGCACGAGGAATGCCCTTCCCGACTTTTATGTCCAATGTTATATCGCTATGGACAGACCCCAACCGGTGCCCGTTAACAGGCATAACAATATCATTCATATGAGGAGGTAAAACATCAATCTATATAAATTTTTGCTTCGGAAGTACTACCCACCATGTATTGGTTAATCCTCGGCTGCTCGGCTTTTATCTTCCGTCGAAGCACCTAAGACCACCAGCCACAGATTAAACAGAACCTACCCACCAAAAACTATAAATAGTCCCTTCTTCGTTCCTTCTTAATGCGACAAGCCGTTACTTCTACGATTATGCGTTCTGACAGGGGAGGCCTTCCATGACCAAGTTCATCGTCGTTGCAGGGGGCGTCATGTCCGGCGTGGGCAAGGGCGTCACCACCGCAGCCCTCGGCACGATTCTCAAGCAGCGCGGCTATAAAACCACATTAATCAAGATAGACCCCTACATCAACTACGATGCCGGGACATTGAGGCCCACGGAGCACGGCGAAGTGTGGGTGACGGACGACGGCGGCGAGATAGACCAGGACCTCGGCACCTACGAGCGCTTCATGGACCAGGACATGCCCAAGAAGAACAACATGACCACCGGCCAGGTCTACAAGACCGTCATCGATAGGGAACGGAGGGGGGAATACCTCGGCCAGACCGTGCAGTTCATCCCCCACATACCGGACGAGATTAACAGGAGGATAAAAGACGCCTCGAAAGACCACGACATCGCCATCGTCGAGATCGGCGGCGTCGTGGGCGACTATGAGAACATCCCCTTCCTCTTCGCCGTCAAGGCATTGGAGAGGGAGCTGGGCAAGGAGAATGTGGCGTACATCCTCGTCACCTATCTTCCCATCCCCGGCCACATCGAGGAGATGAAGACCAAGCCCACCCAGCAGGCCATCAAGCTCCTCTCCGAGGAGGGCATCTTCCCGGACTTCATCATCTGCCGCGCGAAGAGGCCGCTGGACGAGGTGCGGAAGAAGAAGATAGAGACCTACGCCAACATCAAGTCAGACCACGTCATCTCCGAGCCAGACATCGACACCGTCTACCAGATCCCCCTCGACCTCGAGAAGGAGCGGTTGGGAGAGAAAGTCCTCACCCACCTCAACCTCAAATCGAGGAAGAAGCCGGACTGGGCATCCTGGAAGAAGCTGGTGGAGAACATCCGCAGCCCGAAGAAAAAGGTGAAGATAGCCATTGTCGGCAAGTATGTGGACATCGGCGACTATGCCCTTGCGGATTCCTATGTCAGCATCAACCACGCGTTGTTCCATGCAGGCGCGTCATTGAATTGCGGGGTGGAGATCACGTGGATTGATTCCAAGTCCTTTGAAAAAGACAGGTCACGGGTGAAAGACCTCGGGAGATATGACGGCATCCTCGTGCCTGGCGGCTTCGGCGGCTCCGGCGTCGAGGGAAAAATTCTCGCGATTGAGCATGCGCGGAAGAGCAACATCCCCTACCTCGGGCTGTGCTACGGCCTCCAGCTCGCCACCATCGAGTACGCGCGCAATGTCTGCGGCATGAAGGACGCCCACACGACGGAGATCAGCAAGGACACGCCCCATCCGGTCATCGACATCCTGCCTTCCCAGGTCGAGCTGATGAAAAACAAGGACTACGGCGGCACGATGAGGCTGGGAGCGTACGCCGCCCTGCTCAAGCCGGGAAGCCAGGTGGAGAAGCTGTACAGGGAAACGGGAAGGCTGGATGAGGACAAGGCAAGGATCGACGCGCTGGCAAAGCAGAGAATGGATCACTTCCGCCTCGGGAAGCTGGAAAAGGGCAGGAATGCGGTGTTGGAGAGGCACCGCCACCGCTTCGAGGTCAATCCCCGGTTCATCAGCCAGGTCGAGAAGCAGGGACTCGTCTTTTCGGGATACCACGTCAGGGAAGACGGCACGAAGCTGATGGAATACATCGAGCTCCCCACCCACCCCTATTTTGTCGGCACCCAGGCCCACCCCGAGTTCAAGTCGCGCCTCGGCAATCCCTCTCCATTGTTCTACGGCTTCGTGAAGGCAGCCATGAGGGAACGATGAATTTCCTGAGGAAAGGCCAGCTCCCCATCTTCATTGTCAGCATCCTGGCCCTCCTCTTTTTCACCGCCCTGTTCCTGCAGCGTAGGAACTATGAGTTCATCATTTACGTCTTTGTCATCATCTTTTTCCTTGGTGTCATTCTCTTCACGAACAGGAAAGTCCGTTATCCCAACGGCGTGCTGTGGGGGCTGACGCTCTGGGCAATCATGCACATGGCCGGCGGCGGCCTGTTCATTGGGGGAAAGAAGCTCTACGAGATGATGATTATTGACATCGTCGGCCCCCCATATCTCATCCTGAAATACGACCAGGCGGTGCACTTCATCGGCTTCTGGGTCGCGGCCATCGTGATGTATCACGTGCTCCTCCCCCGCCTGAAAGAGAAAATGCCGGCAAGATTCTCCATCATGCTCGTTGTGGTGATGGCGGGCCTCGGCCTCGGCGCGCTGAACGAGATCATCGAGTTCCTGGCGACCGTCCTTGTCCCCAGCACCGGCGTCGGCGGCTATGTGAACACCGCGCTCGACCTTGCCTTCGACNNAACCAAGAGCACCAGCAGGGCCAGGAGCATCATGCTTCCCCCTCTGCTCAGCAGCATCCTTCCCCTTCCCGCCACGAGACTTCCCCCCTCCCACAGCAGCATCCCAGTCCAGCCCAAAAAAGCGATGCAAAAGGCAACGCAAACGGGCAGCGCGGGCCCGGCATTCCGCTCAAGGATCGCCTCTGGGCATTCTACGCCGGCAAGTACAAGTCCCTGTTCATCATCCCCCTCCTGCTCATGCTCCTCTCGCTGGGCATCATCGGAGCCGGCTACGCCTCTACCGGCAGCTTCATCGTCAAGGATGTCTCCCTCAAGGGGGGAGCGACCATCACCGTGCCCCTGGACAAGGAGATCGACACGCCTGCAATCGAACACGCCATCAGGGCGGCCATGCCGGGCCATGACATCCTCGTCCGCGGCTACGGCATCCCGGGCCAGCAGCAGGGCGTCATCATCTCCGCGGACATCGACATCAACAGCAAGGAGCAGCTGGATGCCCTCCTCACTGCCATCTCCTCATCCCTCGGCTCCCCGTTCAAGGAAGGCAGCTACGGCATTGAGTTCTTCGGCTCCTCGCTCGGGGCCAGCTTCTTCAGGGAATCGCTCATCGCCATGCTCGTCGCCTTCGCCCTGATGGCACTGGTCGTGTTCGTCTACTTCAGGACGTTCATCCCCAGCGTCGCGATCATCCTCGCCGCCGTGGGGGACATGCTCGCAGCGCTCGCGTTCCTCAACCTCTTCCACATCCCCATCGGGACCGCGGGCATCGCGGCCTTCCTCATGCTCATCGGCTATTCCGTCGACACGGACATCCTGCTCACCATCCGCGTCCTCAAGAGGAAGGAAGGCACCGTGGACGAGAGGATAGCCAGCTCCATCAAGACAGGGGTCACCCAGACGGCCATTGCCATCCTCGCCATGGGCATCGGGTTCGCGATGGCGCAGAGCGACATCATCCGGCAGATCATGCTCATCCTCATCGTCGGCCTCACCGCGGACCTCGTCTTCACCTGGATACAGAACGTCGGCCTGCTCAGGTATTACCTGGAGCGGAAAGGAAGGACATGATGCTCATGCCGCAATCCATCGGAAACCGCGCACTGCCCCGTCAGGGAAAAACAGCGCCATGCTGCTCAAGCGCAAGGCACAGACCATGAAAGACACGCTCAGGAAGATATTCACCAACTGGCGCATCCTGCTGATGCTCTTCCTTCTGGTGATAGCCGTCATCGCCATCAGCCCCCGCCCGGGAAGGGAAGGGCTGGCCATACGCAGCATCGACGCCAACAGCTCTGCTGCGCTGGCCGGCATGGAATCCCCCAAGCCGAGCGCCCAGCCGGTTTCGCGGGAGCGCATCCTCTCCGTCAACAACCAGCCCGTCGCCGCGCTGGAAGATTACAACAGGATCACCGCAGCCCTCCGCGTGAACGACACGGTCTACCTCAAGACCACCAAGCAGCAATACCCGCTCAAGGTGAAGGAGGCGTTCGACTTCATCACGCTCAATGAGACTGAGCTCCTCACCACCGAGGAAATAATCCTTGTCAATGAGACGGCGGATAACGGCAGCATCATGGAGGTGCCCAGGACCATCAACGTCACGAGGGAGGTCCCCAAGGTCATGAAAGTGGGCAGGGGAGCCGAGGACCTCGGCATCCGCGCCTATCCCGCGCCCACGTCCAATGTGAAGAAAGGCCTCGACCTGCAGGGCGGCACGAGAGTGCTGCTGCAGCCCGAGCAGGAGCTTTCTCCCGATGATACGGCGTCGCTCATCGACACCATGACCCAGCGCCTCAACGTGTACGGGCTGAGCGACATCGTCGTCCGGGAAGCGGGAGACCTCTCGGGAAACCAATACATCCTCGTGGAAGTCGCCGGCGCCTCGGAGACGGAGATCCGCGACCTGCTGGCGAAGCAGGGCAAGTTCGAGGCGAAGATAGACGGCAAGACGGTGTTCAGGGGCGGCGAAGACGTGACGTTCGTCTGCCGCTCGGCCAACTGCGCGGGGCTCGATCCCAACCGCGGCTGCTTCTCTGATGGCAGCCAGCAGGTCTGCTCATTCGCATTCTCCATCACCCTGAGCAGGCTGGCCGCTGAAAAGCAGGCAGCGGCGACCGCAGCCCTTGACGTCGTCCAGGGCCAGGGAGGATCCTACCTCAGCAAGCCCCTTGAGCTGTACCTTGACGACCAGAAGGTGGACGAGCTGAGCATCGGGTCTGACCTCAAGGGGCAGGCCGTGACCCAGATACAGATATCCGGGAGCGGCGCCGGCCAGGCCAAGGATGCGGCCGCCTTCACCGCATTGCAGAACATGAAGCGCCTCCAGACCATCCTCATCACCGGCTCGTTGCCGGTCAAGCTGAACGTCGTGAAGGTCGACGCTATCTCTCCCGTGCTGGGGGAGGGCTTCGTCAGGAACGCCATCCTCATGACCCTCATCGCGACGTTTGCGGTAGCCATCGCCGTGGCCATCCGCTACAGGACTGCCATCCTTTCAGGGCTGATCGTGGTCACCATGCTCTCGGAGATCGTCATGATCCTCGGCCTGGCGTCGTTCATCGGCTGGAACATCGACCTCGCGTCCATCGCGGGCATCATCGCTGCCATCGGCACGGGGGTGGACCACCAGATCGTCATCGCGGACGAGACCTTGCGCGGCAGCCGCGACGGCTCGCTCTACAACTGGCGCGAGCGCATCAAGAGGGCGTTCATGATCATCATGCTCTCCTACTTCACCGTGGCCGTGGCCATGCTGCCCCTTGTCTTCGCCGGAGCCGGCCTCCTGAAGGGCTTCGCCATCACCACCTTGCTGGGCGCGTCATTGGGCGTCTTCGTCACCAGGCCGGCCTTCTCCGAGCTGATGAGCATTTTGGTGAAGAGATAAAGAGACAAAACTATTTTCTGTGCCCTTGTTTTATGAGGTGGGCATCGATATCCTCGGCAGAGAATCCTATTTTCTTGGCCACCCTGTCTGCATGGCTGACCCGGGAAATACCCTGCACAACCTTATGGGTAGGGGCATCACCATCGAACTGGACCTGCAGGCACTGCCCTTTTCCTTCTCCATTGAAATAATCGACAAGCTGATGATTATGCGTAACGAGAAGGGTATTATTGCCGATGTCATAAAGCCCATTGAGGACGGTCTTTGAGTGCTGCATCTTCTCCTCCAGCGTTGTGCCTTCCGCAAGTTCGTCAAGGATGACTAAACTTTGGGGAGTTGTTGAATAGAAAATCTCCTTTGTCCTTTTAAGTTCGGTCCCAAACCTGCCCTCCTCGTCCTGGAGGGAGTCAAATCGGGGTGCTTGGTAATATACCCTATCGGCGATCGCCATTTTTGCGCGGGAAGCGTTGACATAGCAGCCGATTTGACCCTTGAGTTGCTCTTGCACGACGGTCTTGCAGAATGTCGTTTTCCCCCCGCTGTTGGGGCCGGTAATCAATGTCAGTTTTGCATCACTGAGACACACGTAGTTGGGGACATAGTTTGGATTATTCTTTGACTGGACCGTGTTGGTGGCGTCTTCTGCTATGAAATAATGAGTGTCGCTTCCACTCATCTCCGGCAGCGTTGTCGGGTGCGGAGTCGCTTTTGCATACGCAATGAACGACATCAGTTCATCCAGCTTGCCGACGGCATCTATGGCACCGATGAACGGAAGATCCCGGAGTGTTTTCTTCCGCAAAGGATCAATCACCGTATCAAAATCAATCCTGGGCTTAGCAATCCCCCCATAGAGGAGAGCCCAATAAGCCCCAAGAACTGATAATCCGAATGATATAGCAGATGCCATCTCACCAGAAATCATCCCCATTTTCATTCCCCCTACCGCTCCGACAATAGGAAGCAGGAAGCCATAGGTGTCAAGCGTAAACCGATGATACCTGAACTTCAACCTCGGCGTGAAGTACCCTACATCCTCCTTTGATTTAAGCCCCCTAAATGTCCTCCATATTGGCCCCCTCATCAGCCTATAGGCAGGAGAACCTTCGAAATTCCTGATTTCATCAATAAGAAATCTCGCATAGGGAGATTCCGGCATTGGAATATTTTTGACGGCGTCTGCCAT
>DUHN01000080.1 GCA_013330825.1 Candidatus Woesearchaeota archaeon
GGGTCTTGTAGTCTATCCTGATGCCGTCATAGGCCGGAAAGGTGCAGTCCTGCAGGGCGGCGATGGCAGCCAGCGCCGCGGCATCGAAGAGATTGCCCCCGTCATTCATCGTGCAGATGTCCAGCACGATGAACCATGCCTTCTCGTTCGGGGTGATGCACATCTTCCGGAAGTCGACGGCCTTGCTCTCGCGGATGCCCCGGTCGACGACCCTGGCCAGCTCCACTGCCTGGATGCTTGGGGGCCCGGTCTCGAATTCCGGGCTTGACAGCGGATACANNCTCTGCGCCGATGACGATGCCTCCCTCGTCCGGGGTGTCCGGGTACGGCTTGTCGACGTTCAGCTTGATGCCCGCGATCAGCTCCGTGTCCCCGATGCGGACATAGGCAGAGCCGTCCGCCGACGGGACGTATCCTTTCTTCACCTCGATCGGCTGCCGGTACTCCAGCGGCTTCCTGCCGTCGAGCCTTGTGCCCTTGGCCAGCAGGCCGAGGACGTGGTTCTTGAGTTCTTCGTACATGATGATCACCTACTCGTTGTTCCCCATCTGGGGGTATTTGTCTTTCAGGGCTGCTTTTTGGACTTCGTAGATNNAGGTCCACGAGGATCTTGTCGTCGACGCGGCCGACAGAGACTGCTGATACCAGATCCTTCATCTCCAGGCCGGCGTCCGCAAGGGCCATGGATGCCGCGCAGATGCCCGCGCACCTGCTTCCCGCTTCCGTCAGGGGAAGCTCGATGAAGACATCAACGACGGAGTTGGGGAAATCATCCAGGTTCAGGACAGGCAGCAGCGCCTTTTGCGTCACCATCGAGATCTCCTTCGACCTCCGGGATGCCCCCGGCCGCACGCGGTCGTTGTAGCTCGAGAACGGCATCATGTTGTAGTTGCAACGCAAGACCCCCCTGCTCGGGTCCTGCAGGAACTTGGGATGGAGGTTCCTCGGCCCATAAACGGCGGCGTACGCCCAGGTGTTCCCTATCTTGAACATCGCCGAGCCGTCTGCCCTCTTGATTACCCCTACTTTTGCCTCGATGGGGCGGGTCTCGTCAAAGCCCCTGCCCTCTATGCGTTTCGTGTATGCCATGGTTTCACCTTGATGCGGATTTCTGGAGGTAGTCCTTCATCTTCTCCGTGAGTCCGGAAACATGGCTCTCCTCCTCTATCTTCCGTATGGCGGCGATGGCCTTCTGCTCCGCCACGGGCTCGCCATGGATCCAGATGAGGCCGTTCTGCCCCACCAGGATGTTGCAGTTCAGCGCCTGCTTCACCATCGAGATCATGCTGCCCTGCTTGCCGATGATGCGCGGCACCTTGAAGGGGTTGACCTCTATGATGCGGCCGCCCTTGATCTTCCTCAGCCCCGGGCCGCGCATGGAGACATCCACCAGCTTCTGGCTCGTGACCTGGATGACCTGGCACATGATGTAGTCGCCGAGGTCGTAGATCTGCTTGAGGTCGGCGCCCCTCTGGATGAACTCCGCGCTGCCTTCCTTCAGCCCGAGGAGGGCGGAGTATGCGGAATTGGTGTCGAGCCGCCATCCGTTGAGGGTGATGTCGATCACCTTGCAGATGATGATGTCGTCCCTTTTCGGCATGTACTTGCCCGAGAGGGGGATGATGCGTATGCTCCTCCCCTCGACGGAGACAAGCCCCANNTGCACAGCACTTCTCCGGGAACAGCGACCTCCCGCTGCTTCGCTAGTAATCCGTTTGTCATGTTTCTCACCTTAGTTGTTAATCGTGATCAGTTTTCCTGTTCTTTTCGCTCTTTTGTTCGCTTCGTTGACCACAATTGTCCTGAATCTTGCTTTGTTCGTGATTATGGTTGTTGATTGGTTCTCATTATTGGCACTGATTTTCATCATCGTCTTCGGCTATTTGGCCTTCAGCACGCTGACCTCGACTTCCCCNNTGGCAGACCGCGTTGAGCTGCTCGTAGAAGTCCGTCTCCAGGCCGCCGGGAATCTCGACGACCGCGTGGAGGTAGCCGTTGTTCTGCCATTCCTCCCGCAGGAGGGGGCCGAACTTCTTGAGCACGCCGTACGCCTTGCCCGTGTACTGGGGGGAGATCTTGACGTTCATCTCCTTGACCTCGAACCTGATGGGCATGATGGGGCGGAGCCTGTCGATGGCGTCGTGCAGCTGCGCCTCCACCGGCTTGTTCTCGTCGAGGTGGAACTTGGCCTCCGCGAGGGCGGCCTCGATGCGCTGCATGGGGTGGGGGAGATGCGTCTTGGCGTCCACCGCATTGATGTGCAGCAGGTTGATGAGCTGCCTCATCTTCTGCTCCCTTATGCGCTGCCGGTGCTCCTGCGTGAGCTGGATATCTCCCTTTTTGATGATGGCAAGGGCCACCTCCTGGGTGTCTGTCGTCCCGAACGCCTCCTCCATCGCCTTGGGAGACGCCTCAAGCCCCTTGCGGGAGTCCGTGAAGACCTNNCTACCATTGTACTCTTGCAGTATTGTGCTTTCTTTTCTTTTTCCCATCGCCCGCTTCGCGGGAAATGTCAGGCGCCGCGCCATTGTCAGCGCGCGGCGCAATCCTTGCGCGCCGCATTGGGCGCGCCTCATGTTCCCCTCCGGAGGAGGCCACGAATATCCGTTTACTTCACCTGTTTCTTATCGTCCTTCTTCTCGTCCTTGATGCCGCTGCTGACCTTCTCCAGCTTTGCCTTGTCGATCTTCATGAAGCGCTTCTCCGCCGTGGGGATGACCATGGCGTCCACGCGCTCGATGGAGAAGTTCTGGGCGAGCACCCTCTTGAGGGCCTTGACCGCGAGCTTCAGCCCGTCGTCGAGCGTCATGTCTTCCCGGTACTCCTTCTTGAGGATCTCCTCGACCTCGGTCTCGCCTTCGCCGATGGCCGTGGCCTTGTACTGGAAGTAGATTCCCGTGGGGTCGGTCTCGAACAATTTTGGAGTCCTGCCGTCGATGCCCGCGATGAGGATGGAGACGCCGAACGGCCTCAGCCCCCCGCTCTGGGTGGTCATCTGCATGAGGTCGCACATGTCCCGCACGATGGAGATCATGTCTATCTCCGCATCATAGGTGACGCGGTGCTGCTGCGCTTTGAGCTGGGCGCGGTCGATCAGGACGCGCGCGTCCGAGATGATGCCGGATGCCGACGCGATCATGTGGTTGTCTATCTGCCATATCTTCTCCACCGATTCGGGGACGATGAGCGTGTCCATGATGCGCTTGTCCGCGACGAGGAGCACGCCGTCGGAACAGGTGATGCCTATGGCAAGGGAGCCCTGCCTCACGGTCTTCTTCGCGTACTCGACCTGCAGGAGCCTGCCGTCAGGCGAGAACATGGTGATTGCCCTGTCATACCCCATCATCTGGTGCTGTAGTGGTTGCATGATGTTTCCTCCATTGGTTGATGGTCAATTATCCTTTTTCTGTTGAGTATGAGATGCTTTATCTTCTTTTTGTTTCCTTTCTGTTGCCCTTCTGTCATCCGGGCACGGCCGGCGGCTGCCCTTCCGGCGCGAGCAGGAACCTCTGGACGGCCTTCCTCAGGATGCCCGACATCCCTTTCGTCGTGATGACGGCTTCGCGGCTGCCGATGCTCCTGACCAGCATCAGGGCGGTGCGGACGTTCTGGACTTCCTTGTGGGAAATCCTCATCACCCCCCTCTGGGAGGCTTGCTGCCATTTGTCGTGCAGCATGATGATGCCCGCCCTGGACATGCCCAGCTCGCCGAGGAACTGCCTGCATGCGCCCATGATGGCGTCTGACGCTTCCTGTGCAGTAACCGGCCGGCCCGAGATGACCTGAAACACCATATAGCGTTTCTTTTCCCGCAGGCTTGGCCGCAATGCCTTGAGCTTCTGCGCCATCCTATCTCTTAGTGAGAAGATAGAGCATCAGTTTCTTCTCTCGTGTTTGCAGGGATGTGGGACATTTCTTTATAAAACTTGCGATTTGAGGTTGTGTTGCGCTAAAGGCACATTGTCGCATCTGCGGGAATTTCCCCATTTCGCCGTAAGACGCAAATTGCCCAAGTCCTGAAAGTGCGACAGTACTCCCCACAGATACTTTTAAATAGGAATATCCCCCAAAATCCCCAAAGAGGCATGGCATCCGGGAAGAGAAAAGCGGCCAGGGGAAAACCCATCAGGGGGAAAGCTCCCAAAAGGAAGCCCCAGCGGAAGAGGGCCCATCAGCGGGCTTCCCGACGGGCAATCCCGAAGGCGCACCCCGAATCCGCATCATTCTACGCGTCCCTTCCCAAGACCACCTACCAGACCAGGAGCATACGCATCCCCCTCAGCACGAAGAGCCAGCCACCGTCGCCGGCACATTCTCTTCCGCCGCCGGATTCTGCGCCGCATTACAGCATGCCAAGCCGCCGGCCTTCCCCATCCTCTGCAAAGATGCACTACTACAGCTCCCTCGGCTTCCTCGCGGCGTCCGTCTGGGGGTTCATCTTCGCCCTGAAGTTCGCCGCGCAAAGGCACTGGCTGTTCTTCCTCATCTCCATGGGAGTGTTCATCATCGGCGCGGACAACATCATCATCTCGCTGCGGAATGCCCGGGCGGAGCAGGGCCGGCTCACGGGAGAGCATGTCACCTGGCTGCATCGCTTCAGCGCCCATGTCTTCTTCCTGTTCGCCCTGATAGGCATCGTCTTCGGCATCACGTTCTGGCTGCAGGGGCAGTGGCTCATGCTGCTCCTCTCCATGGCGGTGGTCGTCATCGGGCTGGACAACATGTGGCACGCGAAGCGGAACCACCACGGCAGCGCATAGCCTCCACCGGACAGAATGATTTATATTCCTCTTCCTTCGCCGTTTTCCCACCAGGGGCTGTAGTGTAACTTGGAGAATGCGCCGGCGCGGCCATTCGGGGAACTATCACTCCACCTTCGGGAGGTGGCAATGGGGGTTCGAATCCTCCCAGCCCCATAGAGAGCCAAGCAGAAAGGCGAAGCCATTCCGATATAGGGAAGCGGATGCGGGCTGGAGGTTCCGGAGCGTGAGCGACGATGCCTCCCAGCCCCGCCTTTTCTTACGACTCGCCTGCGGCCCGCGCAAGAAAACTTGAGGTACCTCATGCAACACGTGCTTTCCGTCAAGAATCTCTGCAAGACCTATGGCGGCAAGATTGCCGTCGATAAGGTGTCATTCAAGGTCAGCCAAAACGAAATCGTTGGGCTTCTCGGCCCCAACGGGGCGGGCAAGACCACGACCATCAACATGATTTTGGGCGTGTTGGAGCCGAATGCGGGCACCATCACCATCGAAGGCCATGACATCGCAACGCAGCGCCCCGCAGCGCTCGAGCGCACGAATTTCGCGGCCGTCTATGCACCGCTGCCCGGCAACCTGACGGTCTGCCAGAACCTGCGGATTTTCGGCCTGCTGTACGGCGTGAAGAATCTCTCCGCCCGCATCTCCGCCCTGCTCGGGGAGTTCAACCTTGGGGAGTTCAGGGACAAGAAATGCGGCGTGCTCTCCTCGGGAGAGCAGACAAGGGTCTGCCTCGCCAAGGCCATGCTGAACAACCCGCATCTCCTCCTTCTTGACGAGCCGACGGCCTCGCTTGACCCGGCGGTCGCCAAGGACATCCGCGCGCGGATCAGGGAGTTCGCGGCAAAAGGAACGGCCGGCGTGCTGTGGGCATCCCACAACATGTACGAGGTTGAGGAAGTCTGCGACCGCGTGCTCTTCATCGCGTCGGGCAAGATCCTCCTGCAGGGAGACCCCAAGACCCTGCCGCGGAGGCACGGCAAGAAAACCCTGGAGGAGCTGTTCATCGCCGTGGCACGGGAGCCCCTGACCCTGGAGGGGGAATTCCCATGAATCCTGGCAGGAGCTGGGCGATCATGCTCCGGCAGTTCTACCTCATGCGCGGGAGCCTCTCCAGGGTATTGCCGCTCTTCATCTGGGCCGCGGTCGACATCGTCCTGTGGGGATTCATCACCAGGTACCTTGATGCCGTAAGCTCAGCCAGCTTCACCTTCGTCCCGGTGTTCCTCGGGGCCGTGCTGCTGTGGGACTTCTTCATCCGCGTCATGCAGGGCGTGACCATGGCATTCTTCGAGGACGTGTGGTCGCGCAATTTCCTCAACATCTTCGCGACGCCGCTCTCGCTTCCGGAATACCTTGGCGGCCTGGTGATCACCGGCATCGCGACGAGCGCCATCGGCCTCCTGGCGATGGTTGCCCTTGCCACGACGGTCTTCGGCCTGTCATTCCTCATGTACGGGCTCCTCCTCATACCCTTCATCCTGGTGCTCTTCCTGTTCGGCATCGCGCTCGGCATCCTCGCGAGCGCCATGGTGCTCCGTCTTGGCCCTGCCGCGGAATGGTTTGTGTGGCCCATCCCCGCCCTCATCTCGCCATTCGCGGGCGTGTTCTATCCCATCTCGACGCTGCCGCAGTGGATGCAGGTTATCTCCCACCTCCTGCCGCCCTCGTACATATTCGAGAGCATACGGGCCATCGTCTCCGGCGGGGCGGCGTCCGGAATGGGGCTGCTGTGGGGAGGATGCCTTGCCGTGCTGTACATCCTCGCAGCCTGCTGGGCATTCGCGCGCGTCTACAGGCACGCGGTCCGCACCGGGCTGATCGCGAGGTACAGCGCGGAGAGCGTGAGCTAGCACATCGTTCCTACAAAATTATTTAAACCACATCAGCAGAAGAGCACGACAATGGAGAAATCCGGGCAACGACAGAAAAAACAGGCCAAACAGGAGGACAAGGACACCCTCGGCCTTACCGTGAAGAAGTCGGAGGACTTCAGCGAGTGGTATTCCCAGCTGGTCATCAAGTCGGGGCTGGCGGACTATTCCGCGGTCTCGGGCTGCATGGTGATCCGGCCGCTGGGCATGTCGCTCTGGGACAACATCCGCGCCGCGTGCGAGCCGAGGCTGAAAGGGATGGGGGTGCAGAACTGCTACTTCCCCCTCTTCATCCCGGAATCCCTGCTCAAGAAAGAGGCTGCCCACGTCGAGGGCTTCACCCCCGAATGCGCGTGGGTGACGCACGGCGGCAACACCCCCCTCGGAGAGAAGCTCGCCGTCCGCCCGACGTCAGAGGCGATCATGTATGACTCCTATTCCCGGTGGGTGAGGAGCTGGAGGGATCTGCCGCTGAAGCTGATGCAGTGGAACAACGTCGTGCGGTGGGAGTTCAAGCATCCGACCCTGCTCATGAGGACGAGGGAGTTCCTCTGGGTCGAGGGGCATACGGCCTTCGCCACGCGCGATGAGGCCGAGCAGGAGATCAGGGACATCACGGAACTCTGGAAGGACGTCTGCGGGAACACGCTTGCCCTGCACGGCATCCACGGCAGGAAGACCGAGAAGGAGAAGTTCGCGGGCGCGGAGTACACGGAATCATTGGAGTTTTTCGTGCCGAACGGCCGCATGGCGCAGGGGCCTGACGCCCACGCGGACGGGCAGAACTTCGCCAGGGCGTACGGCATCACGTTCCTCGACCAGAAAGGCAACACCAGCATGGCGTTCCAGAACACCTGGGCCATCACCACGAGGATGCTCGGGGTGCTGGTCGCGGTGCACGGGGACGACAAGGGGCTGGTCATCCCCCCAAGGCTCGCGCCCAACAAGGCGGTCATCGTCCCCATCATCTTCGAGGACAGCAGGAAGGAGGTCCTCGCGGCCTGCGCGAAGCTCAGGAAGGACCTCGCGGAATTCTCCCCTCTCCTGGACGACCGCGACGAGTACAGCCCGGGATGGAAGTTCAACGAGTGGGAGCTGAAAGGTATTCCGGTGAGGGTCGAACTTGGGCCACGGGACCTCCAGGCGGGACACGCCGTGCTGGTGCGCAGGGACACGGGGGAAAAGAAGACCGTTCCGCTCGCTGATGCGCAGAGAGCCGTGAAGGGCATGCTCGATGCGATGCAGAAGGACATGCTCGCGCGCTCCAGGAAGATGACGGAAGAGGCCGTCGTCGAGGTGTCGTCGACGGCGGAGCTTGCCAAGGCCGTCGGGGACAAGAAGGTCGGCCGGGGGCCGTTCTGCAACACGCCCGCCTGCGAGGACGCCATCAAGGAAAAATCAGATGGGGCCAGCAGCCGCGGCATCGTCGGGAAGAAGAAGGGCCCGTGCATCGAATGCGGCAGGCCGGCGACGGCGCTCACCCTGTTCGGGAAGAGCTATTGAAACAACGGGATTCCACCAATCTCTGATTGGTGGAATGAGCAGTGCTCAAGAACCGCCGAGTTTGCGGAATTCCGAGCGTCAAGAACCACATGGCTTATGCTTTTGCTGTCACCATTCCACCGGTCTCATGAAAATTGGAGATTTTCAGGACACCAGAAATCTTTGATTTCTGCGTGTTTGACCGGTGGTTCTTGACATTCTTGCATCCCTTAGCGAAGGATTTTTATAGATATTTTTCTTCCTTCCCAGAACGGGGGCTATGGCAATGGAAACATATTCCGAAGTGTTTGATCTGGAGCATTCATGCTTTGCAACCAGCAAAGGACACAGTCTATTATCATCATATTCTCCAACGTATCATCCTGCAACCATAGACCATGCGGAACTGTACTCTTCTCTTTCCCATAAAAAGAGAGACCGGTATTTTGGTGGAGTCATGGGCGTTCCCCCCTTGGCTGCGGCCATTGCAGTGGCTTATGGAGGCCACGTGGTGTACGGGCTTTTCAGCAGCGAGGCAGCCTCTCAGATCCAGCAGTCTTTAGAAGCAAACACATTGGGGAATCTGAAGGGGATGGCCGTCGAAGCCATTGTGCGCGAAAAGAGTTTCCTGGGTGTTCGCGTCCCTCTCCCGAAAGCACCCTGACCGGATTCCAGGCGGCCTTCCCATCACTTCCAGCCAGAAAGCGCCTCTGCAAGGATAGCCGAAACATCAATCTTCTCCGCTGGATTGGGGATGGTGTTGCAGGAATAGACTTTTGCGCCAGCCTTTTTTATCCGTTCCAGCGCGTTCTCCGCGAAGATGCCGTGCACGCAGATGACCGTGATGTCTGTGATGCCGCTGGCCTTGAGCTGCCTGATGGTCTCCAGCATGGTCTGGCCGGAGGAGATGATGTCATCCACGATGACCACGCTCTTCCTCCTGAGGTCCACTCCTTTTTTGAGATAGATCCTCACCTGGTGCGAGGACCATCGTTTCTTGTGCAGGATGTGGTACTCGCAGCCGATCTGCTCCCCGATCTTCTGCGCCCACTTGTAGCTCTCCCAGTCCGGGCCGACAATGGCGGGGTTGTGCACCCTCTTTCGGATAAAGCCGGCGATGGCGTCATTGGCCGTCAGTTTCTTCGCCTTTATTGAAAATATCTCTGACAATGAATCCTTCCGGTGGAGATGAGGGTCCATGATGATGATTTCGTCAAGAGCCTCGTCCATCAGCCTTGCCACCGCCTCGATGCTGACGGTCTCTCCCGCATGGAAGCGCTTGTCCTGGCGGAGGTAGGGGAAGTACGGGGCAAGAAGGGTTATCTTTTTCGCGCCGAGCTCGCGTGCCGTATGCGCGGCGAAGATGACTTCCATGAGGCAGTCGTTGATGCTGCCGTAGAATGACTGCACGAGGATGATGTCCTTCCCCTTAACAGTCGCCTGGAACTTGGCGTAGAGCTCCCCGTCAGGGAATATCCTTGTCCTCATCCCGGAATAGGGCTGCTTCAGGAGCCGCGCCACTTTCGGGGCGAGGTGGGCGCCGTGCGAGCAGCCGATGATGAGGGGCATGGTGCTTCCCCGCCTCCAAGACTTTATATATCTTCTTGCATTCTTCCCTGCGGATGTGCCCGCATGGCTTTAATCCCCATTGCTGATTTTTACGGCCTCGGCCGGATGGAGAGATGGCGGCACAGGAATGAATTGCGCGGAATATAATTGCGCGGAGTATACATCACCAATGCCCTCGATAATGTGTTCGCGACACAGGATTTGGTAATATACATACACTATCTATAGATAGTAACATAAATATCACTATTGGACAATAACAAAAAGAGAAACCTTTAAATAGGGGCATGCGTTTTCATCACTCACGTCTCATAATAAAATAAAACAACGACACAGGGTGGTCACCATCAGAACAGCAACCTATCTCATTTTGGGCATGATCATGCTTGCGGCATTGGCAGCAGGCGTTTCCGCCGCGGGCGCGAAGGGGGACGACCTCCTCGTCAGCAACGTCGACGTGAAAATCGGCAGCAAGACGACCAAGAGCGTCGACCAGGGCGAGACCGTCAGCAGAGAGGCGGTCCCCGGCGACAAGGTGGAGATCAAGATAGAGTTCTTGAACAACCTTACCTCCGACGAGGACCTGGACATCGAGGACGTCGACACGACCGTCACCATCGAAGGAATTGACGACGGCGACGACCTTGAGGAGGACCTGGACACGTTCGACATCAGGGCCGGCTCCCACAAGAAAGAGACCGTCACCTTCACCCTGCCCCTGGAAGTGGGCGAAGGGACCTTTGACGTCACCATCGACGCGGAAGGCGAGGACGAGAACGGCACCACGCAGTCCGTGCTCATGACCTTTGCCATCGAGGTGCAGAAGGAGAAGCACGAGCTCCGCATCGTCAAGGCAGACCTTGCCCCCTCCACCGTCAGCTGCAACCGCAACGCGCAGCTCGCCGTGGACGTGCTGAACACCGGCCAGGAGGACGAGGAGGACAACACCATCACCGTCACCGGTTCCGATTTTGGCGTTGACTTCAAGGACACGTACAGCGTCTACGAGGGCGAGTTCGACGACGACATGCATTTCACCAGGCTCTACAGCTTCACCGTCCCCAAGGACGTGGCTCCGGGATCCTATCCTATCGCGATAAAATCCACCTTTGACGACGGCCGGAAGTCGGTCTCCAAGAGCGTGGACATGGCCGTGCAGGAATGCGTAGTCCAGGAAAAGCCCGTCACCCCTCCGTCAAACGGGGGCAGTTCCGCGGGCACATCCGGGACATCCACCTCCACGGCATCCAAGCCGAGCGACACCACGACCGTGGTCGTGACGCAGCCGTCCTCAACAGGCCAGACGACCGCCCAGGTCATCCAGCCCACGACGGTCCAGCCGGGCGCCAGCAAGCCGACGGCAACCGCGAGCACCGAATCGCTGTTCGACAGCCCGATGTTCCTGATTGGCATCATCATCGTTGAGGTGCTTATCGTGGTCGTGGGCATCGCGTTCGTCGCCTACCTGATGAGAAGGGGCTGATTCCTCTTTTCTTTTTTGTTTTTATTGATGCATGAACCAGAGTGAAACGATGGCACAGCAGACCTTCATCAACGCACTGAAGCAGCAGTTCGACCTCAACATCTACGAGGCCAAGATATGGACTGCCCTCCTGAGCAGGGGCGTGGCCTCAGCCGCCGAACTGGCCGAGATTTCCAAGGTGCCGCGAAGCAGGTGCTATGACGTTCTCGAGTCCCTCGAGAAGAAGGGATTCATCATCATGAAGATCGGGAAGCCGATCGAGTACATCGCCGTCAAGCCGGATGTCATCATCGACCGGGTGAAGAAGGACCGCGAGGACGAGGCGAAAGCGCAGGTCGCGCTGCTCGATTCCGTGAAGAAAGACGAGGTCTTCGGCGAGCTCGAGCTGCTCCACAGCTCCGGCATCAAGCACGTCGACATCTCCACCATCTCCAAATCCATCGTCGGCAGGACGGCCATCAACAAGCAGGTCAAGGCCCTGCTCAGGGGAGCGCAGAGCCGCGTGATCCTCGTCTCCGACGCCCAGGGCGTGGAGAAGAACGCCAAGCCGCTCAAGTCGCTGATACCGCAGCTCCGCAAGAAGGGAGCGGAGGTCACCGTCTACGCCCCCCACGACAAGCGCCTGGCCAAGAAGCTCTCCGGCGTCAAGTATGTCGATTTTAAGAGCGACTCCAGCTTCATCCTCGTGGACGGCAAGGACGTCATCTTCATGGCATCCTCCTCGGGCATCGTCCCGGAATACGAGGTCGCGATCTGGCTCGAGTCACCGTTCTTCGTGCATGCGCTGCAGGCATTGTTTGAGATGAGCGCGAAGTCAAGTTAAGCACACCAATGTGAAGGTTGGAATGGTTATTAAGAGACTACATTGAACCAAGCCACCATGGCGGCACCGGATCAAGGATGGATACGGGCGGCGAACATTGCCGATTTCTACATACGATGTTATGCTGATTCTTTGCCAAGACCTCTTCTCGAGAAGCCTTCTCCTGATGCCGTTTCTGACGCGCAGACGGCACTATCCTCATTTGGTTCTCAGGATTTTATTGCCGCGCTCGGCCTTACTTCTGGCTCACTCGCCTATGTCTCGTCTTTTGATAACTCAAAACTATGCGATATTACCGAGAGAAGATACGTCTTTGATGGCCAAATCCCCAGAGAACAAGGCGTGAGGGCAATCACGCATTTGTATTCGGTGAAGGCCATCCCTCCTGAAGACTCAGGCCGTTCTCCCCAACATTTTCCGACTGATATCCTCGTCGTATTGTACAATCGTTCCAACGACCCTCTCGGGGCACAAATGATTCAGGGAAAGGAAGGGTTTTATGCTATCCGACCGCAACTGTCCGGGATTCTCTACAATAGAACTGGCGGCGACTTTGTTATAAAGGTGAAAGACAAGGGTATGCCTATAGACAACCTTGATGTCATTGTAGACAAGTTGATAAGGACCATTTCTGATGCTCCAATTGTGTGCTAATCCAAAACCAAAAATCAAAACCTTTTTATCCCCTTCCCCATACTCTTCTTAGCAATTGTTAACAAGTGAATCAAGAGGCAACAACCATGACCGAAGCAACACAGCAACAACAGGCAACCCTCGTCACCAAGGATATGACCATAGGGGACGTCATCCG
>DUHN01000022.1:0-28345 GCA_013330825.1 Candidatus Woesearchaeota archaeon
GACCAGGATCGGCGGGTAGCTTGTTGGGTCCTTCAGCCCCAGAATGGAGAAATGGATGTTCTGGTACGTCCTCCTGTTGGCCGCCTTCCTCCTGTCCGCTTCTGCCTTTCCATATCTTGAGATGAGGCCCATGTCAAACCAGAATGCGGAGTCTTCGGTGTAGACAGATTTTCCGCCTTTGAGATATGCCCCGATGATTTTTTTTGAACCGACTCCGGAAGCGAGGGCGCAGGCATCCTCTTCGTCGTCGAAGCTCAGCACCAGGCCAAAATCCCTCCCTCCTGTCTTTTTCACTGCATCCCCAATCAGCATGATCTCGTCCACGTACGGGTTGCCTTCCAGGAGCTTTTCAGATTCTTTTTTCGTGACCCAGGCGATCCTTGCGCCTTCGTATTTTTCCTTCAACGGCCTGAGGATGCTGGTCATCCTGAGGACGTCGCCCATGGCCCCGAGCTTGATGATGAGGATTTCCATGCTCCTGATAATTCCCCTTGATTTATATCTCTTTCACTTTTTCCTGAAGGAAGTTTTTATAAAAGGAAGCGCTCTTTACGAGGCATGCGCCTCAAATCCTCATCCATCGAAATAGCGCTCCTGCTCCTGGTGTACCTCTCCACGCTGTATGTCTGGACGCTGCCGCTGCAGGGCAACACGCTGCCCTTCGGGGACGTGGACGCGAGCTCGCACTTCACCATCGGGGACTACATGCTCTCGACGGACGCTTCTGTCCTCAGGACCCCGTACCACATCACGTTCCGCTATGGCGGGCAGAACAACGCGTTCCCCGACTATCTGTGGTATCCGCCGCAGTACTGGACTAACGCGGCCATCGCGCAGTCCTTGGGAGGGGACAGGCTCCTGCCGTTCTTCCTCATCGTCGCGCTCTTCTGCTCGATCATCGTGCTGACCTCCTACTTCCTCATCAGGGCGCTCTTCGGGATGTGGCCTGCCCTCCTCTCGAGCCTCCTGCTCGGCTTCTCCACCAGGGATTACATGATCTACCTCTGGGGACAGTGGCCGCAGTCGCTTTCCTTTGCGCTGACGCCGGTGGCACTGTATTGCCTGTACCGGTACGTCGGATCATATGCAGCGTCCAGGGAAGAAACACCGGGTGAGAAAGAAGAAAAAAAGAAAGAGCACCTTCAGCGCATCATCTACGCCTCATTGTACGGGCTCGTCCTCGCAGGGCAGTTCTTCTTCCACCCGCAGGGCATGATCGCGGCCATCGGCGCTTCCCTCTTTTTCGTGCTCTTCCTCATCATCAGGGACAGGAAAATTCCCTTCTCCTTCCGGGACATGGCCATCGGCATCGGCATGCTCATCGCCGTGGCAGTCGCCTTCGCGCCGTTCAACGTCGGGGAATTCGTGATGGAATTGCTGCCGCAGGGAGGCTCCGGAGGACAAACACAACCTCCCCAATATGCCAAGCTCTTCCAATGGTACCAGGGCATCAGCAATGACCCCGGACTGCCGGATTTCTATTTCACCTACAACAAGACGCACGGCTCGCTCGATGGCGGGCTGCTGTCGTGGTGGACGCTTCCCCTCCTTGCAATGGGCATCGCCGCCCTGCTCATGAGGAGGCGCTCCCAGGAGCTCCTGATGCTGGCCTGGCTCACGTCCTTCTACATCCTCACGCGGCTGGTGATCTTCGGCATCGGCTCGAGGGACATCCGCATGTTCGCCTATGAAGCGCATGTGTTCTACCCCCTCATCGCCCTTGGACTGCTGGCCATCCCCTCATTCTTCCAGGTGAAATACCATTCCAGGCTCAGGGCGGGGCTCATCGCCATCTTCATCATCCTTGCCATCGTGGTCAACGGCGCTTCCGCATACAAGACGCTCGCGGGCATGCAGCATTCCATCAGCAGGATCAGCCCCTACCAGTACGGGGCCGCGGCGTGGCTCAGGGACAACACGCCTCCGGAGGCGGACATCTATGATTTCGGAACATTGGGATTCCAGAATTACGCGGCAAAGGTGAAATGGATGGGGGTGCTCGCGCAGCGGCACTTCATCGTCAACGACGGGAAGGAGCAGGAGGGCACGGACTACATCCTCATCGATTACACCGACGCCCTCGCGCTCCATAATGAGGAGTATATCAATGCAATCAGGCAGTTCGAGCAGCAGTTCGCGAACGCCACCGCGCTCTACAACCAGGACAACATACGGGTGTACAAGGCCAATGGACTTTTCCCAGCCAACGCATGAGCAGAGATGGGAACTTGGAATACTCGCCCTTCTTGCAGCACTCTCCTTTCTCTTCTGGGGAATGGCGGGGGCGCGCACCATACTGGGAGTTGCGCTCCTTTTCGCGCTGCCGTTCTACCTCCTCTTCGGCGCGTTCCGGCTCGGAGAATCAGAGCGCTTGGCATTCTCATTTTGCGCGGCCGTCGCGGCCTTTCCTTCCGTGACCTACTGGCTTGGTTTCATCATGCCGTTCACCACCGCCATCTGGGTGGCGTCACTGCTTTGGTACGCTGCCGCCGCCATTGTCATCCTTATATTCAGAAAGATCAGAAAGAGAGCGCCATCATAATTCTCCCCCTTTCTTTTTGCTGTGCCAGAGAAAGACAATAATTCCTGCACCATCAAGTGCCAAGGGCAGTACCAGATAATGATAATTCACGTTGAAACCAATCAATCCAATGTAATAACTTGCAATGCCGAGAACACCCGCGCTGAGCAAGCTTCCGATGAGGATGCGCTCCATCCTCTGGAGCTTTTCGCGGAGGAAGAGCAGGAGCAGCATGCCAGGAACGACAAACAGCCAGAGCAGGGCCAATGCCATCCTCAGCGCGACAATGACGCCGCTCTTGTAGAAGGCAACCAGCAACACGACAAAGAGGACACCGGCGACGATGCCGAGCGCTTTCCCCTCTTCCCTCACCAGCTCAGAATGTGCGCTCTTCAATGCAGTCCCCTCCTTTCGCGTTGTTCTTCAGCACCAGCACGACATCGTTCTGGAACGCAAGAGACGCCCCCTTGCCCGCCATGTCCTGTGCAATCAGCAGATTGTATTGCGCGAGCGCCTGCTGCCGCGATGCCTTGTCAAAGACGACATAATCGAAATCGCAGACATCGTATTCCCGCTGCCACATGAAACCATTAATATCCTCGCGCTGGTGCAGGCCTATCTTCCCGAACGACTTCCAATAAGGCATGCCCGCGCCGTGGTCAGCGGGGGTGTCCGACTGATAGGTCCTCGTGATGGACCTGTTCTGCAGCCTGGCGACAAAATCCTCGGGAATGACCTGGACATGGGTGCGCTTCGCATTCCTCAGCAGGGCATCCTGGTCGTACACATCCCCGTAGAAGAAATAGACCTTTGCGTCCGCCGGGGTATTCTTGCTGAGCCACTGGAACGCTTCCCAGTGCCAGGAATCCATCAACCCCTGGACAGGCCCTTGTTCGCTTATGCCATAGTACGCCGGCACACCAGGTATCGCAAACATCCCTGAAAACAGGACAAGAAACACCCCCACGACGCCGAAAAGGGAAGGAAGACGGAATTTCTCCGGAGCATACCTTATCAGCGCCCACAACCCAAAGCCGAAGAAGAACATGAGGTACACCGGCCAGAGCAGGCGCGGCTGGAATGCCCTGATGCCAAAGCCGATGTAGTTGGCGTAGCCGACGAGCAGCATGAAGATGCCGACCATCAGCGGAACGGCCATCTTCCTGAACAGGGTGATGCCTGCAACCACGCCAATGGCCATGAAGAGCAGCAGGATGCCGAAATCCGTGAGGTAAAAAATCGGCGTGCCACCCCAGTCCGTGGAGATGGTGAACGTATAGGGATTGATGACCTGGAAGCTCTGCACGAAGATGAGGAGGTTGTAGGCGGATATGATCCCCGCCAGCACTGCCGCCAACGCCACGCCCATCAGGAATTTTTTAGTGAACTGCGCTGTCACCAATAAGTACGCTCCATAAAGCGCCACAAACACGACACCGTACAGAAGCTTGGAGGTGTGGGACAGCGCCAATGCGCCCATGAAGAGCCCGAGCATGATCCCGCTTCCCTCAAGCTCATGCCGCAGCAGCGCCCAGAACACGCAGATGAGGAACATCTGGCCAACGATGGATGCCCAATGGCCCCACAGGAAGCCGATGTAGGACTTGTCCGAGAACAGGAGAATGGACATCGGCAGGGCGAGGAGCGCCGCCTCCCTGCTGACGGAGCGGATGATGGCATACATGACGAACGCGGCAGCGAGCGCGGCGAGAAAAACGACAAAGTAGACGGCATCGTAAAGCGGAATGCCAGAGGCGTTGCCCAACAGGATCCCGAGGTGGTGCAGCACCGGGGGATAATAGCCAATGACGTCGGTGTAGCCCTTGACGATGTACGGCGGCTCGTGGGCGTAACTGCCGGCATCCGCTATCCCCTGCGCCCGCGTCTGCTGCTGGAACGTGTCGGAAGCGAGATACGCGTACGGGAAATCATGTTGCAGCCGGTGGTCCCAGAGGCTGCCCACCCCCAGGAAGAGCAGCAATGCGAAGATGAGGGCGAGATATGGCTTTTCAATGTTCATGACAATCCCTGCTTCTTCATTTTTTCCTCGCGTAGATGGTCATCTTGTATCTCGGGTCGACATATACCTTCCTCCCCATGAGGCCGAAGGCCTTTGCGAGCGCTTCCACCACGGAAAACACCGGCCTGCTGTACAGCTTGCCGCGCTCGACGGCGGACTTCACGGAAAAGTACCTCCCCGCAGTCTCCACTTTGAGGACTTCAAAGCCCACTGATTCGAGCATCTTCCTCAGCGTCTCCTCGGAGAAGAAATAGATATGCTCCCTTACACGCCTTACCTCTTCCCACTTTTTTCCCAGCAGGCGGGCCACGAGACTGCCGATGTCGGGCGTCGTTATCGCCACGATTCCCCCTTTCCTGAGGACGCGATGAATCTCCGCAACCGTCCTTTTTGGATCGGGGAGATGCTCAATGACGTCGAATATCGTCACTGCGTCAAACGTGCCTTCCCTGAAGTTCGCCTGCTCGAGCGTCCTGTTGATGACCGGAAGATTCCTCTTCCGCTTGGCATACCCATACGCAAACCGCGACAGCTCAAGTCCCTGGACCTTCCATCCCCGCTCCTTCGCGACCTCGAGGAAAAAGCCCGTGGCGCAGCCGACGTCGAGGAGATTCCCTTTCCTCACCAGCCGGCCGATGACGTCCATCCTTCTCCTGAACGTCGCCTTGATGTCCTGCTCGTCCTTGAGGTATTCCCCATAGCCGTAGAACACCGCGTCGCTTCCCCTGAACGCGGTGTTGCGGTAATATTCCTCATCATAGATCCTGTGCAGCACGCCTTCCTTCAGGCGTGGGTTGACATACTTGAGCCCGCATTTCCCGCACTGCACGATGGAGAAGCCGTCAATCCTCATGGCCGTCCTTGAAGAATCAGCCCGGCACAGGTTGCACCGCACCCGCTTAAAATCATCCTTCGGCACCGTCTTCGCCATCTTTTCTGCTAACGCCCCGCCATATATAAAGATTATCAACCACGAATCAAAGAGCAGCCACACAATTCCGACGCTATCATGGCGTGCGGCGAAGCGGGGGCTGCCCCCTGCGGGGTGCTGAGCAGGCTCTGAGCGGAGCGAAGAGCCGTCGCACCTGCCACCGATAGCGTCGAAACCTTCCACGATGCCCCAAGCCCAAATCCCAACTCCCACAATATTTTTAAACAAACCACGAGCACCCGGCGTGATGGACGGCCCCATAGACGCGCTCCGGAAGAAGCACCATTACGGGCGCTACAATATCGTGAGGGGACTCATCTCCGGCAAGGGCAAGAAACTTCTGGACATCGGCTGCGGCGCCCCCGCCAGCTGCATGAGGGACGGCAGCTTCCTGCGCTCCCTCGGCTACGGGGAAGGCATCGACATCGTGCCCCGGAAGATAGAGTTCCCGTTCAAGATGGGAAGCATCACGGACATCCCTTATCCCGACAGGAGATTTGAGGTGGTCACTGCCATCGAGGTGATGGAGCACATCGACAATCCTCTGGACGCGTTCAGGGAGATCCACCGCGTGCTGAAGGACGAGGGGATGTATGTCATGAGCACGCCCAACAACAACAGATTCTTCCTGACGTTCTGGTGGTTCTGGGAGAAGAGCTTCGGCCAGGAATGGCACCACACCCACCTCACCACCTACACGAAAAGGCAATGGCTTGAGATGATCCACAAGACCGGGCTGTTCCGCATCAGGAAGGTCGTGAACTACTGGGGCGGCATCAACACCATCTACCAACTCGAGAAGATCTGATTTGAGGAAGAAAAATAGATAAACAGAAGAGGCAGCCTTTCTCCATGGCCTCGGCGCTTTCCGGCATCTGGAGCAGGCACAGGCAGCTCCTCACGCATTCCTTCTTCATCATTGCATTGTTCATCCTGTGCCTCTTCTTCTTTCCCGAGTACGCTTTCGGCGCGGATCGGATGCCGATGAGGGGGGATGACGGCCTTCCGGTGGGAGGCTCTGACTTCGTCTATCACGCGTCAAATGCCTATCTCCTCAAGAAGGATCTGGGAGAAGGGCATCTTCCGCTCTGGAGCCCCTACACGCTCGGCGGCATGCCGCTGTTCGCGAAGCCGCAGATTCCGGTCTTCCAGCTCACGTGGCTGTTCCTCCTGGCCGCGCCGACGGCATGGCTGGGGCTGAAATGGAGCTTCCTGTTCCACCTGTTCCTGGCCGGAGTCGGCATGTACCTCTTCATGCTCTTCTTCCTCAGGAAAGAGCCATTCGCCTGCTTCGTCGCCGCTCTCCTGTACATGCTCAACGGCAACCTCCTCAATGAACTGGCCAGCGGACACTTCAATGTCATCAACGCGTACGCGTGGCTGCCGTTCATCCTGCTCTGCCTGCTCCTAGCGCTGCGCGCTCCCCATTGGCTGCCGCTCTCCCTTGGCACAGGGTTCTTCATGGCCCTCGCCATCCTCGGCGGGAGCATCCAGGAGGGCATCTTCATCGTGCTGCTCGTCGCGTTCGTCCTTGCGCTGCATCTCATCGGGACGAATATCCTCCAACGGCTGCTCAAGGCCGTCCTGGTAGGGGGCATCAGCACGCTTGCCTTTGCCGGGCTTGCCTCCATCAAGCTCCTGCCCATGCTTGAGCTCCTGCGCGTGAGCTCGTTCAGGGCAGCGGGATTCACTTTCGAGGAATTGGTGGGCGAAGGCACGCTCAATCTTTCCACCGTCTTCCCCTCGTTCCTCCTGTTCTTCGGCATCATCGGCATCATCCTCCTGCCATTCGCTCTCTTCGACCTCAGGAAAAAGACGACACTGCTGGTCGGCGCGCTCCTGCTCTTTGCCCTCATCATCCTCACCAAGAACCCGCTCATCCATCTCCTGTGGAAATACGTGCCTTTCCTCTCCAAGATGCGCGGCGTCTACAAGGTGCTGTTCCTCTTCGTGTTCCCGGCTGCCGTCCTGCTCGGAATCGGCGCTTCCCGCCTCCTTGCCCTGGCCAGGGAAAAACTGCGGCACAGGCAGATGCTCCATCATGGCCTTGGGGCACTGATCTGCCTCGCGATCATCGCCAACCTTGCTGTCTTCGGCCCACAGCAGACGCGTTTCGAATCCCTTTCCCTCCAGCTCGAGAAGAACCAGATCCTTCAATCCATGAGCAAGGAAATGAACAGCAATAAGGGGCACAATGACCAGGAGCTGTTCAGGTTCAAGATGCACGAGACCAACGGCATCGACTGGGGGACGGACTTCTATTCCGTCCCTCTGGGACTGCAGGACATCTACGGCTATGACAATGTGTGGAACAGCCGCTACATGCCGCGCTTCCTCAGCGTCGCGAACCGGGACCCGGCGAAGCTCTTCGGCATGCTGAACATGAAATACCTCACGTCGATGAGCCCGCTGAACATCTCCGGCTTCTCCCCGGCGGGAAAATTCGGGGAATGCGGCGCCTATCCGGACGGCCTTGACATCTGCCAGCCGCGGAAGTCAGACGGCCCATACCTCTACCTGAACGAGCGCTTCCTGCCGCGCGCGTATGTGGCGGACCACGCCATCCTTGTGCTCGGCCCGGAGGAGAATGCCGCGCAGATATCCTATTTCCTCATGCTGCAGCCTGGGTACGATCCTTCCACCACCGCCCTTCTCGAGGCACCCTCCCTTGATGGCTATTCCTCTCTCCTAGGGGATATGGACATGATCATCCTCCTGGCATCGCCGAGCCAGCAGGACGCGGCTCTCCTCAGGGCGTATGCGGACAACGGCGGAAAACTCTTCCCCAACATCTTCACCGGGGAATCGCAGTTCTCCGAGGAGCAGCTTGCCGCTTCCCTCCCGCAGGACAACTCTTCCGGCGCGAGGGCGGTTCCCCTGCGCTACCTCTCTGATGACGAGGTTGCCGTCTCCCTCAACGCAGCCGGGACATTCCTCGTGCTCAGCGAGCAGTTCTCCCAGTACCCGGGATGGGCGGCGATGAGCGGCAGAGAGCGATTGCCCCTGCTGACGGCCTCGACGGTGCTCACGGCCGTGCCCATCAAGGGGAAAGCAGGGGATATCGTTTTTACCTATGCACCCTCTTCAGTGAGGACCGGCCTGCTCATCGGGATGCTCACCCTGCTGGCCATGAGCGCTGCGCTCATCGCATGGCATGTCCTCCGCAGGAAGAAGAATTNNTTCTTGCCCTCGTCAAATGTCCTGCCCCTGAAGTTGATGGGGACCTCGAGGATGCGGTAGCCGCGCTTGAGGATCTTGGCGGTGATCTCCGGCTCGATGTCGAATCCCCTTGAATGGAGCATCATTCCCCTGACGACTTCCTTCCGGAATGCCTTGTACCCAGTCTCCATGTCCGTGATGCGCCTGCCGTAGAGGATGGAGGTCGCGAGAGAAAGCACCACATTGCCGATATAGTGGAGCAGGTACATGTCCTTCAGGTTCCTCTGGATGGCCTCTATCCGCGAGCCGTACACCACCTTGGCCTTCTTTTCCAGGAGCGGGGCCAAGACCTCGGGATACTCTCTTGGATCATATTCCATGTCCGCATCCTGGATGATGATGAGGCTTCCCGTGGCTTTGCCGATGCCTGTCCTCACCGCAGCCCCCTTTCCCCTGTTTTCGGGATGGTGGACGACCTTGACGCCTTTCTTCTTCCACGCGTTGAGAATGTCCCCCGTGCCGTCACTTGAGCCGTCGTTCACTGCGATGATTTCCTTGACGACTCCGGGCACCCTGGCAGCCATGACCTTCCTCAGGACGGCGCCAAGGCTCTTCTCCTCGTTGTACACCGGGATGATGATGGAGAGCTTTTCCATTCTCTTGCGACCACTCGCAGATTTAAAAAAGTATTGATGGTGCCTTGATGCACCCTTCATTTCCACTTGCCTCTCCCAATCCCAGTACTTTTATAAACATTTCAAGCCCCCTAGGGCCATGGACACCGAGCAGCAGCTGCGCCAGGAGATACGGAAGCTCGTGCAGAAGCTCTACCGGGTGAAATTTGCCGGCAGCACATTCCACCCGGGCGCTGACAAGCTGAACTACGCCGGCCGCGTCTTTGATGAGAAGGAGATGGAGGAGGCGGTCGACACGCTGCTTGACTTCGAGCTCACGCACGGCAAGAAGGCCGTGCAGTTCGAGAGGGACTTCGCCGCGTTCAGCAGATCAAAGTTTTCCGTCCTCACCAATTCCGGCTCTTCAGCGAACTTGCTGGCCATGACCGCGCTCAAGTCCAAGAGACTGCCGAAGCACCTCACTAACGGAGACAAGGTGCTCACGCCGGCCATGACGTTTCCCACCACCCTCGCACCCATCCTCCAAAACAACCTGAGACCGGTCTTCGTCGATGTCGATTCCGGAACCTATAATGTTGCAGAGGAAGCGCTGAAGGAAGCGATGGGCAGGGACATCAAGGCGGTTGTCGTGCCGCACACGCTGGGCAACCTGAATAACATGGACCTCTTGATGGACCTGCAGAAAGACCACGGCTTCCTGCTCGTCGAGGACACCTGCGACGCCCTCGGCTCCACATTCAACGGAAGGCACGCGGGGACGTTCGGGCAGCTGGGCACGGTGAGCTTCTACCCCGCGCACCACATGACGCTGGGGGAAGGAGGCGCGATCTTGGCGCAGGACGGGCCCACGGTCAAGGTACTCAAGTCATTGCGCGAGTGGGGGAGGGACTGCTGGTGCCTGCCGAACATGTCCAACACCTGCGGCAAGCGCTTCGGCTGGAAACTCGGGGCATTGCCGGAAGGGTACGACCACAAGTACATCTACTCGGAGATAGGCTACAATCTCAAGGTCCTTGACCTGCAGGCGGCCATCGGGCTGGAGCAGCTCAAGAAGCTGCCCGCTTTCATCAGGAAAAGAAAGGAAAACTTCACAACCATCTACAACCACCTGAGGGAGCATCAAGACACATTGCTCCTGCCCACATGGCATCCCAAGGCAGATCCCTCCTGGTTCGCGTTCCCCATCACGGTCAGGGAAGACGCAGGCTTTTCCCGGAAAGACCTCACGTCCTTCCTGGAATCGAAGAAGATAGAGACGAGGATGATCTTCGGCGGCAACATCCTCAAGCAGCCGGCCTACATGGACATCGGGAGGGAAATCAGGGGATCGCTCGAGAACACAGACAGGATCATGTCCAATTCCTTCTTCGTCGGCGTCTATCCCGGCATCACGGAGGAGAAGATGGGGTTCATGCTCGAGTCGTTCGACGGATTCTTCACTGGCCGTACATAGCCTTGTTCTCCCTGAACCACCTTATGGTCTTCTGCAGTCCGTCTTTCAGCACTGTTCTTGATTTCCATCCCAGCACTTTCGCCGTTTTTTTCGTGTCGGCCTTCCAGCATGAGGCGGTGTCAAACGCCGCTCTCCGCATTTTCCCGAAGAGCAGCCTGCCCTTTCCCCGCGCAAGCGCGTGGATGGCGGTAGCGACCTCCCTCACGGAAACATCCTTTCCCGAGCCCAGGTTGAACACATCCCCGCGCGGAGACTTCAGCCGCATCGCTTTCCGGTACGCTTCCACGATGTCCTCGATGAACACATAATCCCTCTTCTGCTCCCCGCTGGAGAGCGGCACGTCCTCTCCCCTAAGGCACCTGAGGATGACCGACGGCACGAGGCGGAACGGCTCCTCGTAATAGCCATAGGCGGAGAACGGGCGGAGGGTGACAATGGGCCTGCCCTGCTCGCGGGCCTCATGCGCGCAGAGCATGGTGGCTGCCGCCTTTGAGATGCCGTACAGCGTGTTGGGCTCCAGCAGGTCCGATTCCCTCATCGGCCTGCTCTTTATGCCATACTCCGAGGAGCTTCCGGTGTTGACAAAGCAGCGATAGTCCACGCCGCGCGCCGCCTGAAGGAGGTTGAACGTCCCCCGGATATTGGTGGAAAAGATGGATTGGGCGTCTGTCTGCGTCCTCGGGTATGCGCCGTACGCGGCGAGATGGAAGATGCACTCCGGCCTCATCCTCCTCAGGGCAGTTGCAAGCCCTTTGGCATCAAGCAGGTCCGCATCAGCCACCTGCACCCTGTCCAGGATATCGGCGATCCTCCACGCATGCTTCCGGGAGCGGAGAAGAAGATAGACCTCATGGTCATCCACCAGTGCCCTGGCGAGATTCGCGCCGATGAAGCCCGTGGCGCCGGTGATGAGCACCTTTCCCATGGGAGGAAACGGAAAGGATATCTTTTTATATATTTGTCTTTTCGCAGCCCCATGGGAAAATTCAGCCTGTGCATTGAGCTGCCGACGAAGAACGAGAAGGAAAACGTCGCGCGCATGATCGGGAACATCCGGAAGCACTGTTCCTACGAGATCATCGTGAGCGATGAGCATTCCCCTGACGGCACGGGGGACATCGCGCGCTCCCTCGGCGTCAAGGTCTTCCCCCGCAGGAACCTAGGATACGGCAGCGGCCTGCAGGAATCGCTGGCGAACGCCAAGAAACTCGGGCACACCCATCTCCTGGTCATGGACTGCGACCAGACGTACCCTGCGGAATCCATTGAAGCCATGGCGCAGGCCGCCAGGGAAGGCAACGAGCTGGTGAATGCCGCGAGGAAGGTCTCTGACATCCGCTCTCTCAACAGGCTGCCGAACTTCTTCCACACCATGCTCACGCGGCTCCTCTACGGGGGCAGGGTCACCGACGTCAATTCCGGCATGAAGCTCATGAAAATAGACGCGTTCCTGGGGAAGCTGAACACCAGCGGCAACGACTCCACGGTGCAGACGGTCATCATCGCCCTCAAGAGCAGGTGCCGCATCAAGGAAGTCCCCATCACCTACAGGGACAGGCACGGCGATCCCACACGGGGAAGGTCAAAGATCAAGCTCAAGGACGGCTTCATCATCACGTGGAGAATCATCAGGGACCGGTTTGTCAAGTAGCTCCTCTTTCAGCTCCCTTCTTCCTCCTTCCGCCCCTTTTCCCCGCGCAGTACCATCAGCAGGAAGGCGATGAAGCCAAGGTGCGCCAGGAACGACACCGCGGCAACGACCTTCTCCTTTGGAAGCACCCCATAGACCAAGGTGATATTGTCCCCTTTCTCCGTCTTTATCAGCACCAACTCCTGTATCGTGGAAAGGACAGGCACTTCCCTGCCGTTCATGTACGCTTTCCAGCGCTCGAAGTAGTACTCCTTGAACACCACATAGCCACCTTCCCTGAAGTCGCCGGACAGCCGCGCTTCCGTCGGCGAGACGCGCTCCACCGCAACAGGCTCCGGGTCCAGGGGGACATCAACCGCGCCGGCAGCAGTGTCGAAATGATAATAGGGGCTTATCGCCGTGTACGCATAGCCCCTTCCCGTGGAATAGACGCTTTCCGTGAGGTTCCTCACCACGTCCACCTTCTCCGCGTAATTGCTCCCGTTCACCGTGAACATGAAGAAGGGGCCGTTGGCGTAGATGGGATAAGCATAATCAGTTGCATTCCCGGACTTGTATTTGTCCGGCACATCCCCGTAAATCTGCCTGCCGATGCCGGGTGTCAGCTCAAGGATGACGTGCTGGCTGATCGGGTGGCGGGCATCCAGCCACAGGTATTTCCAGCCCCCGAGACGCAGGTAATTCGCGAGCTCCACTCCTGATTTGGCGAGCACGATGTCCGGCTCCCCGAAGGAATCCTGGCCATGCACCTTCTCGAACAGCTTCCTCTTGAGATTGAACTCAGCGCGCTCGTCGCGGGAAAAATACTTGCCCGTGAGGTAATTGCCGCCGAAGTCTATGGCGTTGTTGAACATCCCGTACGTGAGGATGCGCCCATCGTTGGGAAGGCCCCTGATGAAATCCAGTTCCCCTGTGCTGATCTCCCCGCTGGCGAACATCTCCTGATGGATGTTCCCTATGTTCTGCTTCGCATAGGGGACAGCGTGGACGAATCCGAACAGCATGACGGCGGCAAGCGCGTATGCCACCACCTTGCTCTTCCAGAGAGACATCTGCACGAGCACTGCGGCTCCTGCGATGACGAGCACGAACGGGTAGCTGGTCCTCCAGAATCCGGCGAAGTAGATGGTGAGCTTGGAGTAGAACAGCCCTGCGAGCACAAGGTGGAGAGCGAACGCCCCAACAAACAGCCAGAAATTCCTCGTGAGGGGAGACCTGATGAAGGCCATGAGGACGAGGAAGGAGAGGAGCCCCGCGCCTGCCACGAAAAAGCCGGCCCGGTGGTCGTCAATACGGCGCACGTCAGGATAGTTTCCCGAGAGGATATGCAACGGGTTCCACGTCGCGACATGCAGCACCTCCCCACCGGTCTTGACGAATGACTGGATGTTGCCCACCATGTCCTTTGCCATCGATGAAGGCGTCAGTGCTGCCTGCCTCGTGTCCTGGTCAAGGAAATTGCTGAACATGAACCCTGCCGAGACGTAGAACAGGGGAATTAGGGCAATGAGGATGACTGCCCCCATGCCTTTCGCCTTGTTCGCCTTTATCCACCCCAGCATTTTTTTGGGCTCTTCCCCTCCCCTGAAGCAATGCCATTTCTTCACCAGCAGCAGGCAGCCGGCGATGAAGAGGATGCCGCTTCCGTACGGCAAATGGATGCTGATGAGGATGGCCGCGATGTACATCATCAGCAGGACATCGGTGAACTTCCGGGGGTTGCCGAGGATGATGGCGAGCAGCAGATACGCAATGGGGTATGTGTAATTTGCCTTGAAGCTCTCGAGGAGCTGGAGGAACACGAAATTGAGGCCGATGAGGGCGCTCACTACGGACACCATGATTGTCGTCCGAGACGACCATTCCCCTCCATTCCCCTCTTCCCGGCCCACGAACGCTTTCAGCAGGACGCCAAGGCCAATGGTGGAGAGGAACAGGATGAAGAATGACAGGCCGTTGAAGAAGCGGATGGGCGGCACGAACGGAACCAAATAATTGAGCAGCGCCACATGGACCTTGAATGAGGGCGTGTTCCACAGGTATGTCGGATCGCCCTGCGCGATGCCGGGGTTGTAGATGGGCACCAGGCCCCCTTCCTGCAGGCCATCAAACGCGACCTGGACCCTGGTAAAAATGCGCACCCCGTTGGCCATGAACAACGACCGGTCATCGATGATGTGCACCGCGACGACGCTTGCGGAGAGCAGCACAAACAGGACGAACAGGCATTCTTTCGCCCCTATGCTGAATCCCCGCATCGCCTTCTTCCTGAGGACGACTGCCCCCAGCGCAGGGACCATGTAGAACAACAGAACCACCAGAGCCATGTTCATCCTCACGGAGAAATATGTCGTGAGGATGTAGATGATGTTTGCAGGGATGAACGACAGCGCAAAGCCGAGGATGTAGCTTTTCGAGAAGCCCTTTCCGGAGAGCAGCGAGCCGAAAACCGAGAATGGCAGGAGCAGCAGGAAAATCCACAGGACAGGGGGGATGGCGGACAGCGCGGCCACCAGGAACAGCAGATTCTTGACGCCCTGCTCCAGCCTCGTCAAATAATCAACGGCCAGCGCAACGGCGAAGAGCGCCAGCGGGAGGATGGAGAACTGCGCTGTCCACACGAAGAAGATGGCCAGATAGAGCGCAGTCGCCGCGTGGAGGAGTCTGACGTTCATGATGCTCCGCTACAGCAACGGATTATAAACATATTGCCTTCTCATTTTCGCAATGTTTTCCGTGCCTCAAGGACAGCGCTGCTGATCTGCTCCGGAGACAATCCATTCGCCTGCCGGAGGTACTCATGGTTCCCGACCACCTGCTCGAATCGGTCCTTCAGCCCAATTTTCCTGAACATCGCCTTGCTGCCCTGCGCGTGCAGCGCATCCCCCACGGCACTCCCCAGCCCGTTGATGGCGCTGTGCTCCTCGACGGTGAACAGGGCATCCGTCTCTTTGGCCGCTTTCCGTATGATGTCCGCGTCCAATGGCTTGACGGTGTGCATGCTGATGAGCCTGACCTTCATCTTTTTCTCTTCAAGGATCTTTGTCGCTGCCAGGGCGTTCGGCAGGATATTGCCCGTCGCGATGATTGTTGCGTCATTCCCTTCTTTCACCATTATGCCCTTTCCGATCTCCACGTCCGGCCTTGACTGGTGGATGACAGGATCCCCTCCCCTGCCGAGGCGGATGTACATCGGCCCCTGATGGCTGACCGATAATTTCGTGAGCAGTTCTGTCTCGACAGGATCCCCGGGGCAGACCACGGTCATGTTGGGCAGCGAGGTCATGAGAGCGATGTCCTCCCGCGCATGATGGGTGGGCCCGAGGGTGCCGTAGGCAAGGCCCCCTCCCACACCGACTATCTTCACATCGGCGTCCTGGTAGCACACGTCATTGCGCACCTGCTCGAAGCAGCGCATCGTGGCGAAGGGGATGATGGAATACACGTACGGCTTCATGCCGCCCAGGGCGAGGCCAGACGCCGCCCCGATCATGTTGGCCTCTGAAATGCCCATGTTGAGGAACCTGTCGGGAAAGGAGTCCCTGAACCTCTCCAGCACGGAAAACCCAAGATCCCCGGTCAGGAGCATGAGCTTCCTGTCTTTTGCCGCGCAGCCCGTGAGCGTGTCCGCGAACGTGTTCCTCATGCGGAGCCTCCCTTGCCCTTTGCGTTGTCCAGCTCGCGGATGGCGGCCTCGCACTGCTCCGGCGTCGGACTTTTATAGTGCCATTCCAGCTTATTTTCCATGAATGAGATACCTTTGCCTTTGATGGTGTTTGCGACAATGACACTGGGCTTTCCTGCTGCAAGAGGCAACTTTTCCAGCACGCCAACGACCTGTCCCATGTCGTGCCCGTCTATCTCCCGCGCCTCCCAGCCAAACGACTTCCATTTGCCGGCAAGAGGATCCAGATTCATGACCTCCTTCACGCTTCCGAAGCTCTGAATCTTGTTGTAATCGATGATGATGGTCAGGTTGTCGAGCCTGAAGTGGGCCGCGCACAATGCCGCTTCCCAGACAGAGCCTTCGTCGCATTCGCCGTCGCTGAGCATGACCACGATTTTCCTCTTTTGGTTGCTCCTCTTCGCCGCGATGGCCATGCCGAGGCCGATGGGAAGCCCGTGCCCCAATGAGCCGGTCGTCGCCTCCACCCCCGGCGCGCATCCCCTGCTGACATGGCCCCACAGGGAGCCGCCGTTCGCGCAGAATTCGTCGAGCTTTCCTTTCTGGAAGAAGCCCCTCTCCGCCAGCGCCGCATAGAGCGCGGAGCAGCAATGCCCCTTGCTGAGGATGAAGATGTCCCTCCCCCCATCTTCCGGATCCTTCGGGTCGATGGACAATATCCTGAAGTAGAGCGCGGCAAGGATGTCCGCAGCCGACAATGAGCCGCCGATATGGGAGGCCTTCGCCTTCGTGATCATCCGGACGATGGATTTCCTGATTTCCCTGGCGACACCATCAAGCTCGTCAACTGACGGATTCTTGGACATCATCGGCATTTTGGCGTTGGCAAGCCAGTTTTGTTTATAAACATTCTTGATGCAGTACCCCCAACAGAAAGGGTTAAAAATGAACAGAGTTTCTGGGGATATGCACGTGGGGGTTGTGTGGAATGAAAGCAGTCATCTTATGCGGCGGGCGCGGCACGCGCATGCGCGAGGAGACGGAGTTTCGCCCGAAGCCATTGGTCGAGATAGGCGGCATGCCGATCCTGTGGCACATCATGAAGATATACTCGCATTACGGCGTCAAGGACTTCGTGCTCTGCCTGGGATACAAGGGCCACATGATCAAGAGGTTCTTCCTCGATCTCGAGGTGTATAACCGCGATGTCACCTTCAACCCAAAGACCAAGGAGCTTGTCCACCATTACCCCCAGGACGTCGAGGACTGGAACATCACCTTCGCGGAGACCGGCCAGGACTCGCTCACCGGATCCCGGATCAAGCAGGTTGAGAAGTACATCGACGAGGAGAACTTCTTCCTCACCTATGGCGACGGCGTATCGGACATAGACATCAACGACCTTCTTCAGTTCCACCTCAAGCAAGGGAAGCTCGGGACCGTGACCGCGATCAGGCCCGTTGCCCGCTTCGGCGCCCTGAGCATCAACAATGGGATCGTGGTGGACTTCACGAAGAAGAACATCATGCACGGCAACCGCGTCGACGGAGGCTACTTCGCCTTCAACAGGAGATTCTTCGATTACCTGAGCGCGGACAAGAGCTGCGCATTGGAGGACGAGCCGCTCAAGAATCTCGCAAGGGACAACCAGCTGGTGGCATACAGCCACAAGGGCTTTTGGCAATGCATGGACATCCCGCAGCATCTCGATTACCTCAATGAGGTGTGGAACAAGGGCGAGGCTCCCTGGAAGAAATGGTGAGCCATGAGCGCTGATTCTTCCGGCTATTGGAAAGGAAAATCCGTCTTCGTCACCGGGGCCACTGGCATACTCGGCAGCTGGCTGGTGAAGCGGCTTCTCGCGGACGGCGCAACGGTGACCATCCTGAAGCGAGACCACGTGCCCCAATCAGAGCTTGAGCTGTCCGGCGCCATAAAAAAAGTCAACATCGTGCATGGCTCCCTGGAAGACTACTGGACGGCCGAGCGCTCTCTCAATGAGTATGAAATAGACACCTGCTTCCATCTCGCGGCGCAGGCCATCGTGCAGACATCCAACAGGAGCCCTCTTCCCACCTTTGAAGCCAACATCAGGGGGACGTGGAACCTCCTCGAGGCGATGCGCAACAACCCCCTCATCAAGCGCATCGTGGTCGCGTCGAGCGACAAGGCGTATGGCGACTCTTCGCGGCTGCCCTACAAGGAGGACACGCATCCGCTTGCCGGCATGCACCCGTATGACGCGTCCAAGAGCTGCTGCGACCTCATCGCGCAGGCGTACGCGCACACCTACAAGATGCCCATCGGCATCGCCCGGTGCGGGAACATCTACGGCGGCGGGGACCTGAACTTCAACCGCATTATCCCCGGCACCATCAAGTCCGTGCTCCACCACGAATCGCCCATCATCAGGAGCGACGGCCAGTATGTCCGCGACTACTTCTACGTGGAGGATGCCGTGGACGCGTTCCTCGCGCTGGCGGAGGCCACGGACAGCAAAGCACTCCAGGGACAGGCGTTCAACTTCAGCCCGGAGAAGCCGCTCAAGGTCGCCGATGTGGTGAACCATATACTCGCACTCACCCATTCTTCGGCGAAGCCGACCGTCCTCAACCAGGCGTCCAATGAGATAAAGGAGCAATATCTTGATTGCACCAAGGCGCACACCCTGCTGGACTGGCACGCAAAGACCTCCCTCGATGACGGGCTGGCGAAGACCATCGCGTGGTACAAGGCATTCTTCAGGAAATAAACCTCTTTTCATCATCCGGTTTCTCCTCTCTTTTCCACCCCTATATTTATAAAAAGCCGTTCCCTGCCCTCCGCCATGCGCAGGCTCAAGATCATCTATGACAGGGAACGCTGCCGCGGCCTCGGGATGTGCGCCGCCATCGCCCCGCACCAGTTCAGGATGAAGGGAAAAAAGGCCGTCCTCGTCCGCGGCAAACGAACGCCACGAACGGGGGAATATTCCACCATCCTCACTGTCCCGGCAGCGGAATCGGAGAGGATCGTCAAATCAGGCATGGCCTGCCCGGTCAACGCCATCAGGGTCATCGATATGGACACTAGGAAGAGCCTGGTGCAGACGCGCATCGTCACCCACGGCGCGAAGAGGATAGACGCCGATGCGGCCAGGCCGAAGGATTTCGTGATGGACCGGAAGGGATACCTCCTCATCCGCGTCGACCGGGACCACGGGCTCATCGAGGTCGGGCTGTGCAGGAGGAAGAACCAGGTTGACGTGATCATCACCGGCAGGAATCCCACGGACATCTATTACACTATCCTCAAGAAAAAGCTCCTGTCGCGCTTCGAGCACGCCGCCTACATCGGCAAGGAGACGCAGAAAGCGCACACGGCGCTGCAGCTTGGCATCGAGTATGTGCAGGATGCACCGCTTGATTTTAGCAAGAACGTCAAAACATAGGCTATCTATTCCTTGAATACTCCAATAATTTTTCTTATAAGGGAAGATGTCGAATAACCCTTTACCATCTCAACAAGTACAATTTTTCCGCCGTCCCTCTCCACAAGCCCTTTCTCCACGATACTATCCTCTTTTCCCTTATAATCTCCACCTTTCACATGGATATGCGGTTTTATATTTGAGAGCAGATTTATGGGATCATCTTCATTGAAGACAACAACATAATCAACACATTCCAGTGAAGCGAGACATGCCGCTCTCGACAATTCGTCATTAAGCGGCCTCTTCGGACCCTTTATCCTCTTAACTGACGCGTCGCTGTTGACGCCGACGATGAGCACATCCCCCAGCTCCCTCGCTTTCTGGAGGTAAGTGATGTGGCCGAGGTGCAAGATATCGAAGACGCCGTTGGTGGTGACTATCTTCCTGCCTTCTTTCCTCAATGATTCGGCAATGGCACCCACTTCTTTGGCAGTCTTTATCTTCCCCATAGGCACAGGACTCATGATGATAAGCTCTGCCTGAGCTCCTCTACTGTCACCGTCGATGTCCCGATCTTTCCGACCTTGATGCCTGCGGCATGGTTGGCGATGCTTGCAGCATCCTCGAAGGAGGCGCCTGCCGCGAGGGCGATCGCGGCTGCCGCGACGACGGTGTCCCCCGCGCCGGTGACGTCATACACTTCCTTGGCCCGTGCCGGGATGGTGACGACCCCGCCGTCTTTCCTGCACAAGGACATCCCCTTCTCCCCCCTGGTGAGCAGGATGTGCGCGTCGAGCTCTTTGGCGAGCTTCCTGCCCATCTCCTCGACGCCGTCGCCGTTGTCCAGCTCCGCGTCCGCCATCTGGCATGCTTCCGCATGGTTGGGGGTGATGAGCGTCGCCCCTTTGTAGAGCCCCTTGTGCTGCGGCTTCGGATCGATGATGACAATCTTTCCTTCCTTCCTTGCCATGCCGAGGAGCGTTTCCATGAGCTTTTTGGTGACCACCCCTTTCGCGTAGTCGGAGATGATGATGGCGTCCGTGCCGTCGACGCTTTCCGCCACCGCGGCGATGAGCCGCTTCTCTATCTCCGGATGGGAATGGGCCCTCTTCTCGTAGTCCACGCGCAGGAGCTGCTGGCTGCGGGCCATCACCCTCATCTTGAGCGTCGTCGGCTTGTCCTTCTCGATGAGCATGCCCTCCACGGAGATGCCGTCCTCTTCCAGAAGCCGCAGCAGCACCTTCCTCGCCTCGTCGTCCCCGGTGATGCCCATCATCCTCACCCTCGCCCCGAGTGCGGCAGCGTTCATGGCGACGTTGGTCGCGCCGCCGGGCGCATAGCTCTCCCGCTGCACGTCCACCACCTGGACGGGGGCTTCCGGCGAGATGCGGGAGACCTCCCCCCAGACGTACTTATCGAGCATGCTGTCGCCTATGACCATGATGCGCTTTCCCCTGAAACGGTCCAGGATCTTTTGGAGATGCCCCATGCTACTCTCCCTGCGCCTTCAGCCAAGCGACATAGTCGGCGATGCCGGTCCTCGTCGAGAACCTCGGCTTCCATCCCAGGGCTTTTCCTATCCTCGAGATGTCCGCCCTGGTATTGACCTGGTAGACGTCCGTGTAGGGGTTGTCGAAATATTCCGGCCTGAAGGACGCCTTCATGGCCTTGTTGAGGTGGTCGATGATCTGGTTGAAGGTGGTGGCCTCTCCCGTGCCGACATTGAAGACGCCGCTTTCTTTCGCGTCCGCTGCCCTGATGGTGGCGGCAACGACGTCCTTGACATAGACATGGTCCCGGACCTGCTCGCCATACTTGAATATCCTCGGGTTCCTGCCGGCAGCCATCTGCCTGTAGAGCTGGTAAACCATGCTCGCCGATTTTCCCTTGTGCTTCTCTCCCGGGCCGAAGACGTTGAAGTACCTCACGCCCACGACTTTCAGGTCCTTTGCGTGCTTCTTCGCGAGATTGTCCATGAAATACTTTGAGTATGCGTAGGCGTTGAGCGGCTGCGGCTCCTGGGACTCCCTCATCGGGGCCTTCCCGTTGCCGTACGTGCCGGCGGAGCTGGCGTACACCAGGACGGCATTCTTCCTCATCGCGAACTGCAGGACCTTCCTGAAGCCATCGATGTTCTTGCGCAGCATCTCCCTGTCGTCCCTGAACGTGGTGTCGGTGATGGCCGCCTGGTGGAAGATGACGTCGAACGCGCTGCCGCACTCCTCCAGCCTGCTTTCGTCGCCGATGAAGATATCCCCCCGGAACCCCCTGAGGTTCTGTATGCTTGCCGAGCTGTAATCGTCAAGGACGACGACATCATGGCCTTTCTTCTCCAGTTCCAATGCGAGATTCGACCCGATGAAGCCCGCGCCGCCCGTGATGAGCACATTTTTCATGGGAACATCCTCTCCTCGACAGCCTCGCAGACGATGTGGAGGACGGTGAGGTGGCATTCCTGGATCCTCGGGATGTTTTTAGAGGGAACGATGATGTCGAGGTCAGCCATGCCCTTCATCTTCCCCCCGCCCCTGCCCAGCAAGGAGATGGAGGCGATCCCTTTTTTCCTCGCGGCCTCCAATGCGCTCATGAGGTTCTTGGAATTCCCTGACGTGCTCAGCGCAACGAACACATCCCCTTTGCTGCCCAATGCCTCCAACTGCCTGGAGAACACCTGCTCATAGCCGTAGTCGTTCGCGATGGCGGTTATTGCCGCCAGATCCGCTGTCAACGCGATGCCGGGCAATGGCTTCCTGTCCTTCTTGTAGCGGCCGGTGAATTCCGCAGCGATGTGGGCTGCCTGGGTGGCGCTGCCGCCGTTGCCCGCTAAGAGAATCTTGTTCCCTGCCCTCAACGCTTTTTCCACTATCTCAGTAGCGTTCTCAATCTGCGGCGCCAGTTTTGTCGTGTCGGTCATGGTCTTGATGCTCTCCTCAATCATCTGTTTGATGGCATTCATAGTATGACTAATTCATACCATTAGTATATAAGCTTTTCGATGAGAAATACCAAAAGATATAAAAAGTATGACTATTTACTACTTTATCATACCAGAAGAAATCCTCCAGAAGGAGGGCACGCCACGCACACTTGCCTCCCCATGAAAAAAGAAAAAATAGCCATCAGCGTGGACGCTCCGCTGCTCGAGATCGTTGATTCGAAGATAGACGGCTCCATCCTCCGCAGCAGGTCGCAGGCCATCGACTACTTCCTCCGGAAAGGGTTGCGCGAGGAGTCTGTCTCCACCGCGGTCATCCTGCTCAAGGGCAGCCACCAGCAGCACGCTTTTTCCCCAGTGAAAGGCAGGCCATTGCTCGAGCTGCAGCTGGAGTTCTTCAGGAAAAACGGCATCACTTCCGTGCTTATCATCACCCAGCACACCAGGACGAGCGGCCAACTGCTTGATCTTGCGTCCCGGCAGCCCGTGGCAACGGAAATCCTCGAAACAGAGGCGAAAGGGAACGCCAAGGCACTCCTTTCCGTGCGGGACAGGCTGAGAGGCGGCTTCGTGGTGATGTCCGGGGACACCTACAACAATTTCGATCTGCAGAAGATGGAGAAGAAGCACGCCCAGCTCAATGCCATGGCCACGATGGGGCTGATGACGCGCGCTGACACTTCCCAATACGGCACGGCCATCCTCGACGGAGACTACATCGTCGACTTCCAGGAGAAGCCGCGGCAGAGCCCCACGACCATCGTCAACGCGGGCATGTACCTCTTCAAGCCGGAGATCTTCGAATTGTTCTCAGGGGCCGAGTCATTGGAGCGGGACCTGTTCCCCAAGCTGGCGAGGATGAAGCAGCTGGCGGGCTTCTTCACGTATGGGGAGTATGAGCATGTGGGGTGAGAACATTGTTTAACCACAGTTAAGCACAATTAAATTGGCTTAACCCAAACAAAATTTCTCAAAGCAGCTAGATGTACTTGTTTATTATCTTTATATTTCCTAAACTCTTCAATTTTGACAGGCGTTTTTAATTGTTTCAATTCGATTAAAAACAAAATTTTTTTCTGTGGGCATTCTTCATTAGGATCATCTCTATATTTTTGTAATTCTTTCCAAATTTTAGGTGTTCTAGAACTTCTACAATGAAATTTGTCTATTACTCCCTTATATGTTATTTCATTGGTTCCTTTTTCATGTATGTAACACCAAAAAAATCTAGGTGCTTTATCAAAATCTATATTAATGGTAGAACCCCAAGCAAAGCCTCCCTCTTCTGTTAGAAATCTTTCTGCCTCTTCAGAGATATCAAAATCGTGCCGGTTATAACTAATCAATATAGCAATTTTATTGTTCACATTTATTTTATCTACTTCGGTTAGAACTATTTTTTTGTTTTTATCATCAATATTTTGTATAGTACCCATTTTTTTATAATCTGGAAATATTTCTCTAATCTGATTTTTATTAAAGAGGGAGTGGTATAGTATTCTCTCTACCATCCTGCTTTTGTTGACGTCAGGAAGACTACCTTGAACATCATTTAGTTTATCAATCATTTCTTGACTTAGATACACCAAGAGTTGTTTTTTCATTTTGATAGTCATAGTTAGTATATACTAGTATTATTTATACCTTTCGTTTACAGAACCTTTATATATAAGTTAATACATTTTAGTTACTAATCAATAAAAATAACTGATTAAAATGTCACAAATCTACAAGAAGGAGTTGGAGAACTCACCCACGCTGAACACCGTCCTCATGGTGGAGAACACCCTGAAGAGCATGGAGGAGAGCGTGGTGACGGTCGCCGAACTGAAGAGGAAACTGCCGAAGCAGGTGAACCACAACTCCCTGAAGATTATTCTCCAGTATCTTGAGGACAGCAATAAGATAGCGGCCTCCCTGAAGGGAATCACGTGGATACACAACACGAACAAGAACCTGAGGACGGCGCTCAGCAAGGGTCTTGAGCTATGAAGAAAGTCCGCGTTGTGTTCTCCCCGGAGGCCGAAGAAGTTTACATCTATCTCAATCAGCAGGCCGCAGCATCAAAGAAGGAAGGTAGCATCCTGAACGGAATCCACAAGAAAGTTGGCCTCATCAAAGCCAATGTGCATTATGGAGACCCCATTGCGAAGAAACTGATTCCAGAGGAATACAAAGCCAGATATGGCATTACCAACCTCTTCAGAGTCGAGCTTCCTGATTTCTGGCGGATGCTCTACACACTCACAGACGGGGAAACGGAGATAGACATCATTGCTTTTGTCCTTGATGTAGTGGACCACAAAGAATACAACAGAAAATTTGGATATAGGTGAAATTGATATTCACTTCAGCATCCTCTCCGCCTCGGAAATGACCTCCCCCACGGAGATGTTCTTCATGCACTTCTGGTAGTCCTTGCTCGCCCTCGGGTACAGGCAATCAGGCACCTCCCCCCAATGCACGTTGATGCACGGCGAGAACTCGCAGATCTCGCCCTTGTAGATGCCGACGTTGCCCTTGCCATAGGGGCCGAAGCGCTGCGGAAGGTTGGGGCCGAACAGCCCTATCGTGGGGACGCCCTGCGCCGCCGCCACGTGCATGCCGCCGGAGTCGTTGCCGATGAACAGCCTGCAGCGCGTGACCAGGCAGAACAGCTCCTTCAGATTAACCTTCCCGGTCAGGTCAACGGCGCCCCCCTTGTGCTCCATCTTCCCGACTATCTGGCTGACGAGACCGCTCTCCGCCTTGGTGCCTACGAGGAGCACCTTAGCCTCGTGTTGCGCGATGAGATGGTCGGCAAGCTCCGCGACGCGCTCCAGCGGCCACATCCTGCATGGCGCTGATTCCGCGGTTCCCGGGGCGATGCCGATGACCAGGTCCTTCTTCCCGACCTTGTTCTTCCTCAGCAGCGCATCCGCTTTCCGCCTGTCTGCTGCGGAAAACTTCAGCTTCTCGAGAGAATCGTGGTTTTTGGCCCCGCCCAGCGACCGCACCAGGTCAAGGAATGTCTGCACCACGTGTTGCTTGTCATTGTAGAGCACTTTCCTATGGTAAATCATCGACCGTGCGCCGTGCGAGAATCCCACCCGGTACATCCCGACCATATACGCGATGAGCGCGGAGACGTTCAGGTACTCTTCCATGTCGATGACGAGGTTGAACGCCTTGACGTTCTTCCTCGCGAACCCCATGATGCCGCGCATGCTCGTCTGTATGCTGTGCACCCTGTCGACGTGGGGGTTGTCCCTGTACACGCCAGCGTTCCTTTCTGTCGTGAGGGCCTCTATCTTCGCCTCAGGATACATCCTGCGCAGCTCTTCCAGCGCGGGAAGGGTGAGGATGGTCTCGCCGATGCCCCAGAGCTGGATGACAAGGATGCGCTTCGGCTTCCTAAATGCCCACGGTATCTTGAGCAGCCCGAGCACGTAGCAGAGCGGGGCCCCCACGGCCTTATCCAGGAGCTTGATGGCCTTGATCCCCACTATATGCCTCCTACCAGCGTCGCATCCATCTCCATCAGAACATCCATCATCCTGCGAAGGCAATTTTCTTTAAAAAACTTCCCCTGGCTGGCCGAGAGACCGCCGCACCGCCTAAGGCCGTAGTGCCTTTTGCCGATTTTGTGCATAACATTTTTATCTCGTGGCCATTGCTTCAATCCATGAAGGAGCAGACCCTCCTGAAAATAGCCCTCGTCTCATCAATACTTGGCCTTGCCATCCTTTTCGCCGTCGCCAGGTCAGGCGATGCCGGGCAGGCGGACATCTCTTCCATCGACGGCACCATGAAGGGGAACCAGGTGAAGATACTCGGCACGGTGCAGGACGTGCACAATACGGGAGAGGTACAGATACTGGACATTTCCCAGCCTTCATCCATCACCGTCTTCGTCTCCGGGCAGCCGCCGCTGAAGAAAGGGGACACGGTGGAAGTGATCGGCCGGGTGGACGAATACAAGGAGGAGCGGGAGATCATCGCGGACCGGATACGCGTCATCCCCTCCCAGCCATGATTGCCGAGCTCTTTCTCGCCCTGCTGCTCGGCGTCCTTGCCGGCATCATCACCGGCATCACCCCCGGGCTGCACATCAACCTTGTCGCGGTCGTGCTGCTGAGCTCCTCCGCCTTCCTGCTCAGGTTCTTCCCTCCTGTTGTCCTGGCGGCGTTCATCATCGCGATGTCCATCACCCACACGTTCACGGACTTCATCGCCTCCATCTACCTCGGGGCGCCGGATGACGACACCGCGCTCTCGGTGCTGCCCGGCCACGTCCTGCTGCTGCAGGGCAAAGGCTACGAGGCTGTCAAACTGACCGTGGTGGGAAGCCTGCTCTGCCTCCTGGGCACGATTGCGCTCGTCCCTTTCCTCATCATTGCCGTCCCTTTCATCTTTGAGACCCTGCGCCCCTACATCGGCTACCTCCTCATCGCTATCGCCGCGTTCATGATCCTCCATGAGAAGACGCGCAACGGCAAGTTCTGGGCATTGATTGTCTTTCTGCTTTCAGGAACGCTTGGGCTGCTCACCTTCTCCCTGCCGCAGGTCAAGGACCCGCTGTTCCCGCTCTTCTCCGGGCTGTTCGGCATCAGCATGCTGCTCCTGAGCCTGTCGCAGAGCGTCGAGATCCCGCCGCAGCGCATCACCGCGGACATCCATCCCGGGAAACGGGAGACGGCAAAGGCCATCTCGACCGGCATCTTCTCCGGCAGCCTGCTGTCCATCTTTCCCGGGCTCGGGCCCGCGCAGGCCGCAATCCTCGCGTCGCAGTTCTACCGGAAGATGCAGCCGCACATCTACCTCATCGTCGTCGGAGGCATCAACACCGTGACCATGGTGATGTCCTTCGTCACCCTGTACACCATCGAGAAGGCGCGGAACGGCTCCATCGTGGTGGTCCAGGAATTGCTGAAGACGTTTGACACCAGCCTTCTCCTTATCTCTCTTGGAGTCTGCCTTGCCGCGGGCGGGCTGGCGACGCTCGCCACGCTGTGGATAGCGAAGCGCTGCTCAACCATCCTCAACAGGGTCAACTACACACTGGTGTCCATCGGCATCATCTCGTTCATCATCTTCCTGGCATTCGTCCTCGGCGGTCCGCTGAGCGCGTTCATCCTGGCGGTGGCGACTGCCATCGGCCTCATCCCCGCGCTGCTCGGCATCGGGAGGAACCATGCGATGGGTGTCCTGCTGCTGCCGGTCATCCTCTACCTCATCCTCTGATATTTCCCGGCATTGCCCTCTTGGTTCTGCCATGAAGCTCCATCAGTTACAATCCAGTTACAAAAACATTATAAAATATCCTAAAGCCCTTTTTCACGGTGATTGTCATGGAATTCAGGGATATTGTGATGAAAAGGTATGCCACGAAGAAGTTCGACGGCAGGAAGATAGACCAGAAGAAAGTCGATGAGCTGTTCGAGATCATCCGCCATGCCGCCTCCTCCTTCGGCCTGCAGCCGTGGAAGATCAGGGTGGTCGCTGACCAGGCCACCAAGGAGGAGCTGGCCCCCGCATCCTGGAACCAGGCCCAGATCACGACCTGCTCCCACCTCCTAGTGTTCTGCGCCAACACAGACATCGACGGGCTCATCGCCAAGTACGAGAAATACATGAAGAAGTCCGGCGCTCCTGACGACGCCGTCAAGGCGTATATCGGCATGATGCGCGGCTGGGCGCAGGCACTGGACGACCCCAAACGACTATCATGGTCCCAGCGCCAGACATATCTCGCACTGGGAAACGCCATCAACGGGGCCAAGTCCCTCGGCTTTGACTCCTGCCCCATGGAGGGATTCTCGCCTGAGGAATACGGCAAAATCCTGAAATTGCCGAAGAACATCGTGCCCAGCGCCTTGTGCCCGATAGGCTACGCCGCCGACAAGCAGCAGCCGAAGCTGAGGTTCGCGAAGGAGGAGATTTTCTTCTGATGGACAAGGTCAGGCAGTCCGGCGGCGCCGTCGTCAGGGAGAAGTCCAAGGCGGGAGAGATGGGCTGGTCTGC
>DUHN01000022.1:28359-30209 GCA_013330825.1 Candidatus Woesearchaeota archaeon
ACCTCCTCTTGAAGTGACGGCAGGGCAATCTACACCAAGCCAATCTTATGGTTCCATGCCTTCTGCGGGCAAATACCTTTCTCAAGCTGCTTTTGGAGCGGCTGCTCTCACAGCGATTTCAGCAGCGACCATTGAGCCGGCAAAGGCGCTTGTCCTCGACCGCGGCAACCCAGCAGTGTGCCGCCTTGTGAACCCACAGGACGTGACAGGCATCACTCACTTTGCTGATGTGTACAGCATGGTCAACCCGCGGGAATGGGGCATTGCGGTGAGAGGGAAACCTTATTTCGGCATGCTCCAGGAATCTGCGCCGCATATCCTTGCATATTTCCATAAGAACGAGGGCAAGATAGGCAAAGCCCTCAAAAAAATTGCAGGAGAACATGTTGCACAAGACTTCCTGAACGAAGGCCTCAGAAACCATACTAATCTGGGGCAAGGCCTCTACTTCTCAGACGGCGGAAATACAGAGACCATGGCAAAGAAGCTTGAGCATAACCTCACCGCTGAGATGGCCCGGAAACTCAAGAACAGCACCGGGATTGAATGTGTCATGCGGGTTAATGAATTCAGACAGAATGTCGGTATTGTCTTTAGTACGGGTGTCTATTTTACCCTTGGTGCTGCTATGAGGGGCGGAGGTGGAGGAACATCCATTTCTAGTGCTCCAACACCACCAGTCTGTTTCACCGCCGACACCAAAGTTCTCATGGCAGATGGACGGCTAAAGCCAATCGTCAAGATCAAGAAAGGGGAGAAAGTTCAGAGCTTCAATTTCATGACAAACAGGAGGGTGAGAAGCAAGGTGACACGGCTCTTCCAATTTCAGTCGCAGTCGCATCTTGTCTTGAATGGCGCTCTCAAGGTTACTGAGAAGCACCCCTTTGCCGTTGGCATGGACTCTTGGAGAGAAGCTGGAGAGCTCAAGAAGGGAGATATTGTTTTAGGGAAAAGGGACATTGCTCTCAAAAGCATACAAAAAGTAGTGCGGGCAACACCCGTTTTTAATTTGACCGTTGAAGGACACCATAACTATTATGTTTCAGATGGCAAAGAGGAATTCCTCGTGCACAATAAGGCCATTATCGGCTGCTTCATCAAAGGAACGAAGATAAAGATGGCAAACGGGTCCCTCAGAAAAATAGAGCAGATTAAAGTAGGAGACCAAGTAAAGGGATTTGACATCAGGAACAGAAAATGGAAAACCTGCCCAGTTACTGAGAGGCAAATAAAGAAAAATGCCCTAGGATTTTACCTTATCAACAAAAAACTGAAAGTTAGTCCAGTACACAAAATATATGTTAATGGAAGGGGCAAAACGCCAACGGAGATCACCCTTGGTGACACATTGTCAGATGGCCGCAAGCGTGTACGAGTGACCAGCATAGAATTAGTAAAGAAAAGGGCAGACAGGCACAATATCGTCATCGGAAGAAACGCAGAGGTGGCCTACCTTGCCGATGGCACTCTTGTCATGAATGGTTGGTAGTTTTTCATTCTTATCAAGATATTCTGTACAGGGAAAATCCATAATAATTCCCATCTCCCGGATAGAGTGCGCTTCCACTGATATTGTTCCAATCGAGGATGATGGTGCCATTGTAGGCGAGGTTTGGATAGGTATCCGGGCTGTTGTTTATCCACCCAGTGAGAGCTGTACCGCTGATGGTAAGGCGGATCTGCCATGCCCCTACAGGGAGATATGGCGTGGCTTCCAGGAGCAGTCCGGTCGCAGAATTCCCTATCTGTGTTATGTTGATTCTTTTCTGAGTGATGCTTGGGTTGGGGTATGATAATCTCCATTCTCCGTTAAGAGTATTGGTGCACGACCCGTCCCCCTGGCACGCCTG
>DUHN01000002.1 GCA_013330825.1 Candidatus Woesearchaeota archaeon
CTACCCTGCTTTTCTACAAAGCTCGTGCGTGGCAAGTATTAAATATCATGGTAAAGCCCTCCTTTTTCCCATGCTCTCATTCATCAAAAAGATCTTCGCAAGGGGCCCCTCGGAGAAAGAGCAGGCGGCAAAAAAAGAGATGGCGCTGGAGGAGCTCGACGCCTGGCTTGCCCGCAAGGAGGAGCAGCTGCGCGCCGCATTGAACGGCATCCTCAGGGAAGCAAGCGCGGAGATGGAGGAAGCGAAGGCGGCGCTGCAGGGCAGCATCGACGCGCTGCGGGAGGCGGAGCTGCGCAACCCGAACATCCCGGCAAAGGCATTGCATTTCATGCAGGGCAACAGGGACTCATATGTCAAGCTCGCCTCGCTCTTCCTCCGCGACGCGTTCCCTGAAGGGATATCCGGCATGGCGTATGAGGAAGCGAAAACGTTCATTTCTGGGTTCAGGCAGCACATCGGATCATTCTCCTCCTCTTCCCTGAAGAGCTACCGGGTGCTACAGCACTTCTTCGCGCACGAGTCGCACGCGGTGGCGCAGCGCATCAAGGGGTCTGAAAATGCCCTCAGGAAGCTTGAGGAGGCGCTGGCAGAGTCCGGCCTGGACGCGCTCGCCGAAGCAAAAGAGGAAGCGGCGTCCATCAGGCAGAAGATCAGGCGCAGGCGCGAGCTTATGGAGGAGACAGAGACAGAGAAAGGGAATCTCCATGGGGCAAGGCAGAAGGAGCAGAACCTCAAAGAGGAGCTGGCCAATCTTGAGGCAAGCGACGAGGCAAAAGCGCTCGCACAATGGCAGGGGGGGCTTCAGGGCATCGAGGGTTCCTTGGCGCTGGCAGGGCTGGAACTCTCCTTCCGCTTCTCTCATTTGGAGAAGGCCCTGAGGAAATTCGCCAAGGTTTCCTTCGAGCATGACAAGCTGATCGCGGCCTATGCCGAGCATGCGGAGCAGGCGATAGAGGGAGATCCCCACCTGGCAATACTCTCAATCCTGCCGAAGCTCGCGCAGAGCCTGCACGACGGCTCTCTTGGCCTTGACGGGAAGCGCACGCAGAAGGCGCTTGATGCTATAGGGGGCATTTCCCGCGAAGTCCTCACCCAGCATGTGGAGCGCACCAACGCCCTGAGGGAACAGCGGCAGAAGCTCATGCAGCGCATCAGGGAATCGCCTGTCGAGAGGAAAAAGGGGGAGCTTGCCGATGCGCTGAAGAAGGCGAAGATTGAGGAGGACGTCGTGAGGCAGCGCCTCTCTTTCGCCGAGGGGCAGCTCGCCGGCATCAGCACCGGGAAGAACAGGGAGAGGATCGAGTCGGCGCTGAATGGGGCATTCTCAGAGAACATTGCCCTTATCGTGGATGGAGAACGGGGGAAGGAGGAAGAGAAAGGAAGAACATATTGATGCATGATTCATTGATTACATTTCTCTACGGCTTCTATTCCCGGCAATGTGCCCTTCTCGATGAGCTCTAGCGTCGCGCCGCCGGCGTTGGAGATGACCGTGAAGGCATCTTCTCCCTTCCATCTCCTGATGATGGCTGCAGTGTCGCCGCCCGCGCCGATGGTCACCGCGCCATCGGATTTTGCCTTTGCTATGGATGCGAAAAGCTTCCTGTTCGTCCGGGAAAATTGCTCGAGCCTCTCGTCTTCTATGGATATGGGGCCGGCCAGGATGAGCAGGGAGGCGCTTTCCGCGTTCTTGCAGATTATCCGTATGGTCTTGATGCCTGGGGCGACGCCGAGCCAGCCTTCGGGGATGCCGTTGACGGCTTCGAATTCCTTTAGCTCGGCATCTGCAGGAAGGTTGCCGTACTTGTCGGGGAACTTGTTTGTGATGATATGGTCGGCGTTGGTGAGGACGGCAACATCCTTCTCCCTCGCCTTGAGGTACACCCTCGCCGCGAAGACGAGCTGCTCGCCTATCTCCTTCCATTCGACAAAGGAATTGCCAATCAGGTACGTTATCCCATTGTCCGCCAAGCCGATGATTTCCTTTAGCTTGTCGCTTTTCTCCTTCTGGAGCCTGGCCTCATTGTCCGCGATGGCCTGCGCGTCCCTGTGCTCTTTTTTCAGTTTCCCTGCCTCTGATGTTATCCTCTCATTGTAGAGCCCAACCGTTTTCTCCAGCTCCCCCCACTTTTCCTCGATGACGTCAAGGTATTCCTCCGCGATGAGGAACGTGTACGTGACTGCCCCCTGCACCACGAGGATGTCGCCCTTCCGCATCTTGCCGAGCAGGGAATGGGTGACGGAGATTTTCGAGGTGATGCCGACCTGGGTCTCGATCTTCTTGCCGGACAGGAAGAAGATGAACGGCCCTCTTTCCGGCTTCTCGAGCATCCTGGCGATGCTGCCGATGTACTTTATCACTTCCGCGTACCTGATGCCAAAGACCGCTGTGCCGCCGTTCCTGCGGATGATGCCGGGGACGCTCGTGACGGTCGCTTCCGGGCGGTGGGTATGGGCTTCCGCCTCGGTGACGTAGATCGCGCCCTTGCCCGCCAATGATGCCATGAATTCCGCGAACCTCTCGTCGTTGGAGTTGGCTTCCGGGTCGTAGCGGACGTTTTCCAGCAGGAGGACCTGGCCTTGCTTGAGGCCATTGACGGCTTTTACCACCTCCTCTTTGTTTCTGTAGACGCTTCTCGGCGTGCTTCCATCAAGGCAGTTGGGCGACAGCAGGATGGGGTGCTTCAGCAGCCCCTCTTCCTTCAGCAATTCCTGGAGGCGCAGCGCCACCGGAGCCATGCTCAGGTCAGGGTCCTCGCCTTTCGGCCTTCCGACCCAGCCTCCTGCCAGAATGATTTTCGCGTCGTTATTTATGAGATAAGAAAGCGTCGGCAACGGGTCCCTGATGCGGGAATCGTCCCTCACCCTTTTCGGGTCGAGCAGCTTCTTGGTCGAATCGAGGGGGACGTCGAACGAACAGCGCAGGAAGACGGCCTTTCCCCCGACATCCAGCTCCGTGAGCGCAGGAGGATGTGTCATGCCGTCTGGGGGGTATTTTCAGGTTTTAATGCTTTTTGGTCTGCACGGGGCTGTTGCGTAATTCTCGCTTCGCTCGGGTTGCCATCGGGCAAATCCTCCATGCTCCGTCTATTGCCGACATTCCCCGCAGTCCACGCAGTGGATGCCGGAAGCCCGCTTCCGGGCAGGGGCGTCCCCCTTGTCGGCTCGATTTACTGTCGCAAGGATTTGCCGGAATGATGGCAACCTCCAATCCCGCAACAACCCCGGTCTGCGCCAACCAAAAAGAAAAAACAGCAACAGGATACTGGCGCAATGGAAAAGGAACGTGCAGGGCCTAAAGGATGATATACGGCTTCAGCTTCAGCCGGAGCGAATCGTTGAGGCGCTTCTCGTCCTCGGAGGTGGTGTAGATGTAGTGCTTCTTGTGCTTGTCATATTCCCTGGCCTTCGCCTTGATGAACTTGGGGGGCTGCTTGATGTCAGCCGTCACGAAGTGGTCGATGTAGAGGTCCAGCTTGGGGAGGTAGAACGTCGCCCTGAAGTCGTCCTTGTCCGCCCACGTCACCGCGACGTCATACTGGAACAGCAGGTTCTGGTCGAAGAGGAAGTCCGCCATGGTCTGCTCCGCCTTGTTCCTCACGAAGTGGCCGCTCTTGGTCTTGAAGTTCCGCTGGGAGGTCTCCTCCTCGATGATCTCCGACGGCTTGAGCGCTATGCCCTTCTCCCGCTTGATCTCGTTGAAGAGGTGGACGCTCTCCGTGTTCTCGTAGGTCTTCTTGATGGTGAGCACCTGATCGAAGGAATTCACCGCGTCCTTTATCCTGCCCATCAGGAACTCCATGTGGCCCTTGCTGTACCACGCATCCGCGTTGCCCCTGTCCAGGTCCGCGGCCTCTGCGAAGCACGCGTGGGCCAGCGCCACGTAATCCTTCCTGTCGCGCTGCTTCTCCTTCCTGGCGTCCGGCTCAAGCTCGACGTCGATGTGGTACGCCCCGCGCGCGTCGCCCTCCAGGAGGAGCTTCTTGCGGTAATAGGAGCTGCCCTTGGCCATCAATGCCTTGACCTTGTTCTGCGTGTCCTCGACATCGATGGCGATCGCCCTGTCGAAGGAGATGATGGCGTCGTCGAACTGGTCGAGATAGGAATAGCAGGCGGCGATGTTGAAATGCGCCTTGAACAGGAATTCCCTGGCGTTCCTGAAGAGATTGTCCTCATCCCCCTTGTAGGGATAGACCTCGAGGGCCTTCCCGTACTCCTCGATGGCCGTCTTGTACTGCTTGAGCTGGGCCAGCCTGTCCGCTTCCTTCTTGAGGGACTCTGCCGAGCGCATCTCCTCGGTCTCGCGGAAGGTCTCCGCCTGCTCCTTCTCGCTACGGCGGTGCACCTTCTGCCTCTTCCGCTCCGCGAAGAAATCCCTGATCCTGCCTATCACCATACCGTCCTGCACGTCTCGTGGGAATATTTAAAGGTTTTGTGTTGGGCTTGCGCCGGCCATTTATAAAGGGGCGAGAAGGCCATTATTTGCCGGGAAGGGTGTGTTGGCTTATTTATAGTAACTTGTTAGTGGTAAAAATAGAAAAGTTTATATACTCAAGCGCCAAAAAGAAAAGTACCATGAAGCCATATGACGCATTCGTAAAAGGGGGGGCGGCTACCTTGATGGCAGCATCAGTACTCGCTTCTTCCCCATCCTTAGCGCAGCAACGGGCACCCATCTCCGAGTGGGCGAAAACATATCCTTGCGTTGTCGTGTACAAGCAAGCTCATCCGGAAACCAATCGGCCCGAGGTGATACAGACCATGGACTCTCTCGCTGATCAGGTGCGCAGGGAGGCGGAAAGCCGGCAATGCCTTTATAACAAAACCAACCCTCAAAAATTCCCATATAATGACGCCTGTTTCGAATGGTTTGAGCGGGATATGACGCTCCAGCAAACTCAGGGGGCTGAAACTGCCGCAAAAAAGAAGGACGACTCTGGCCTTGGGGATATTGGAACAGGAATAGAGATTGGGTACAAAGGGACACGCGCAGCTATTGCCCTGATGGATATTCTGAGCGGAAAACGGGAATCCACTAAAATTCAGAATTTAGCTCCGGATTACAAGGAATTTGGCCTGGAGAAGAGAAATATTAGGCCCTATAAACTCAGTCCTTCAGATGACTATTTGAGATGGCCGGATCAATCCCTCAAAGGGAGTAAGCTTCCGTATAGGCCCACCGGCAAGGTGTGTTTCCATGACAAGGACTGGACGAAGGCACAAAGGTGAACACCACCCAAAACGCAATAGGCCCTCCTTCTTGAGAAAATCGTCTGGGTATCGCTTTTGTAACGCAGAAATCAGCGCGGGAGAAGCTCCTTTTCCCTCAGGAATTTGATGATGTTCTGCTTGCCGGTGATGGTCTGTGACACCTGGATGAAAGGCAGGATGGGCAGCGGCCCGGTTGCGACGAGTGTCAGGACGGGCTTCCTGGTGATCTCCAGCTTCCCCTCATTCCCAAGGAGGATGATCTCGGTGTTTCGCCTCATTCCCCCGAGGACGGCGTTCGCGATTGCGGTGGCGGCATCATTGCGCGGCATGGGGTTGTCTTTGGTGAGGTCGAGGGGGTACCTTATGCCTGAGTTCCGTATGGTGACCTGGGCTTCCTGGAGCCTTCCCTGCTGCTGCGGGAGTTCGACATAGAATCCGCCGTCCCTGCCCTCGAAGAGGCTGAGCTTGAGCGAGGTGCCATCTCCCTTCTTCCCTGTCAGCGTCCCCACGAGCGCAAATGCGTTGTCTTCCGATGTTCTGCCATCGAAATCATAGGCAAACCGCTTGTTGTCGGTTTCAAACTTTCCGTTCAGGTTTCCCGTCCCTCCCACAAGGTCAAACGTTCCGGTTATGTCCACCGTACCTTTCAGGGAAGCGACATCAAAGCCAATGGTTCCCGCCGCTTCCACTTTCCTCGCGCCGGTGACGGCGATTCCCAGGTTCCTCGCGTTGATTGTCGCAAGCTTCTTCTTGTCGCCGCCCGTGCGATAGATCTCAAATTCCCCTGTGAGAGGGTTCTCGACCACTTCATTGCCTGCCTTGACCAAGCTGCCTGCAAAAATGAACTTCTCCGTCTTGACCTCGCCGGAGATTTTGTCCAGATTGAACACATTGTTCACGAGAGTGCCTGCAACTTCCGCCATCGGTTTTGACTCATCCGCTGATATCCTCACCAGCTCCTTGCCTCCGCGCGTGGCCACCAGCTCGTTGGTCGCTGTTTTGACAAAGATTTCATAGCCCTCGCCATTTCTCTTCCCTTCAAGAGTGGTGACCAGCCGGTCGAAGGAGACGCTCGTGTCCGTCAGGCTCTGCCTCAGCTTTCCGGCAGAGCCGGACGCAAGGATGTCGCGGACCGCCTGCTCTGCCGCCGTCCTCAGATCAGAAACCGGGCCCTCAAATCCTACCTGCGCCTGGATGCGGTTGCCGGCGAGGGTGAAAGAGCCCTGGAGGGTCTTCGAGACGAAGACAAGGTCTGTGCCAGTGAATGCTGTCTTGACCTTCTCATTGTCTATGAGAACCACCGCATCCACATTGCCGAGGTCCAGCGTGTATTTCCCCTTTTCCGGCGCGGCATCTTTCGCGTCAGCGGCAATCTCGACCTTGGGCGCGGTCTTCTCGAACGCTGCCTTGGTCAGGGGCCCGAAGATGCCATCCACCCGGAGCTGGTCTTCTCCTTTGTTATTGTATTCCGCCTGGAATTTCTTCACCGCATCCCTCGTCAGCACCCCGAACTTCCCATCAATCTCGCCCCGGTAGTACTCCCTGCCTTTCATCTGGGCCTGCAGTTCAGTCACCGCTTTCTGTATCTGCTGCCGCTCCGAGGGGGCCAGCCCGGCCGTCCTGATGCCGTCCCTGTACCTCAGGGAGGCCTTTCCGTCCGGCATCACGATCTCCGGCGGGGTTTCCGGGATTGTGGCGGTGGCCGCGCTGGTGGTGGATCCGCTTATCCTGAGGTTCTCGCTCCCAATCCTGATTTCTTTCGTGTCCCGGGAAAACGTCGCCTTCACCTTGAACCCTTTCACTTCCGTGGTCTGCTCCTCAGCCTGCATGGTTGCGGAGTCTCCGGATGCTTCCACAGTCATTTTTTCCTTGGTGAAGAGCGCATTCAGGTCCACCTTGTCCGCGGCAGTCGCCAAAGCGATGACGTTTCCATTATACGTGAGGGTGCCTTGCCCATCAAGGTGAAGCCCGCGGATGAAGAGCGCGGTCACGTCGCCTGTCTCTACCGTGGCGCTTCCCGCGCTGATTTTCCCGGAGGCCAGTTCAAGGCCCTGCACCAATGCCTTCATCTTGTCGAGGTTGATGTTCTCCAGCTGGAGCGTGTTGCCGTTGGGCATCCTCACGACTGCATTGAGGTTCTCGGCGCTCAGTTCGGTATCCGGCTGCCCTTCCACCGTCCTCACGACCCTGATGTCCTCCCCCACAAGATTCTTCCCTATGCCTGCATCCGTGAGATAAGTGTTCGCGACAGTCACCTTTGTCTCCCTGTTCCTTGCGTCCAAAATGGTGACATCCAGCTGCCGCAATTGGGCATTCTCGAAAGGGTTCTTCGGGCGGGAGAGCACAGCAGTCCCTTTCACCCGTTCATCCTCCACCCCGGCCACCAGGAATTCGCGCGTCTCGGAAGAGCTCTGGTCGGAACTCCGGAAGGTGATCTCAATGGGGGTGGTTGACGCCTCACCCTGTTGGCCGGCAACCTGCAGCTCCCCGGTTGCCTTCACGTTCAAATCAACTTTCCTGCTTCCCGGCACCATTTCGTAGTTGAAAACCACTTCCTTGCCCTGTATGGTCATCGTCGGGCTGATCCGCAAGTCCTGCCTCATCTCTCCCTTCGCCTCTATGTTTATCTTCTGCATGCCTTTTTCAGTGGAGAAGGAAAGGATGGTTGCCGGCTTCGTGACCCTGATGCCGTTGACCTCAAGAATCGCGTCTTCATTTGGAGGGAAGGCGAGCGTTTCCGTGCCCCCCATAATCTGCGCGTTGATATATGCCGCAACGCGGCTCCCCATCGACGTGGAGCGCGATGCCTTCAGCTCCCCCTGCACCAGCCTGATCTCCTCATTGTCGTTCCTGAGGTACAGATTGGTCACCGCCGTTCCGCCATCCTTCGCAGCAAGGCTGATGACCGCTTCCGTCCCTATGCCCTTGGTGCCCTCGGGAGCGACCTGCTGGAGGTCATAGGAAATCTCCGCCTTGGCGTAGTGCGCCGCGTCCTTCATGTCCGTCTTTCCCATGACGCGCCTGCCGAGGGCATTCCATGTCGACAGCCCCTGGTCGGCCTCTCCGGATGCCCTGATATAGCCCGCACCCTCGATGATCCGCTCTTCCAACAGGCCATTGTCTTGGAGCTGCGCCTGCTGCTCGGCGGTCGCCCCCGCAAGCGCATAGCGGAATCCCTTAAATTGCCCAAACCCGTCATCAACCCGTTCGCGCGTATAGTGGACATCCTTTCCCGTGACTCTCATCGTTTCCATGAACTGGCCGTTTGGGGCGCGCGTCCTGCCAATGTCCGCATTTTGCAGGTTCGAGGTGTAGTAGAAATTGTCTGACTTGACGTATTCGCTGCCCGTGTCTCCCAGCAGATGGACCTTCGGGCTGGTCTGGTACATCCTGAGGTTCTGGTTGTATGCGCTTTCCATGGCGACAATCCCGTTGAGGAGCGCGGTTCTCCGCAGCGGGGTGGTCCTGCCCCCTTCCTTGGCATATGTCTTGATGTCCACGGGATCTTTCGTGCCGTCCGTATACCGCACCCCTATCATCAGCTGCGGCTTGTCCGGGTCCAGGCTCTGCTCCACGATGACGGTGTTGAGCCGCTCCCGGTAGAGGAACGTGTCCGTGAGCAGCGCTTCCATACTGTCGATATCCTTCTTTTGGAGTATCTTGAACGCATCCAGCGTGGTGGAATCGCCGCGTGTATAGAAGACCGTTATCTTGTCCTTCCCATTAATCTCGTTGGTAATCCTGTCCGCGGCATCCGGCCTGTCCGCCGTCTTTATCTGCCCGGAAGACGCATAGGGGATGGCGTTGTACAGTATCTCGACGTCCCGCTTCTCGATGGGGTCGTAGCCGACGATGTAATCCGATTTGCTTGACTTGTCCGACTTCTCAAGGAGTATCGCCCGCGTCAATCCTCCGTCAAAGGGGTTGCCATCCGACCCCAGTTTCCCGATGTCCGTCTGGCCCTTCCTGTTCTGGAAATGGAGCTGTGCCTTGCCCCCCTTGTTTGTCACCACAATCTCGGTGTCGCCCCCGTTCTGCTGGTCAACGGCGTAGCTCCGCAGGACAGTGCCCTTGTCGTCGAGCTGGCTCACGATGATTTTCCCCTTGTCAGCCGCGTCAGGGCCGCCGTCGAGATAGGAGAAGGAGAACTGCTTTGAGGAGATTGACGGGCCGAGGGTCACGAAGAACGTCGCGCATTCGCTTCCCGCGCATTTCCCCAGGTCCTGGACGGAGAAGACATACTGGGCCCCTTTCGCCTCGAATCCCCCGCCGAACCTGAGCTGGGGGGAAGCGCCTGTTTTCCGGCCGTCGAGGAATTTGGAGATATCCATCTCGTCCTTGCCCCCAACCAGCAGGAGCTTCCCATCCCTTGCGATGACTTTGCTCTCCCCGGAGACGATGAATGCCCTGTTTTTTGTGCTTTTGCCGTCCCCTTCCGTTTCCACGATGATCGAGTCCGGGGTTATCGTAAGCGCGCGGCCCTGCGCCACCGAGCTGTCGACTTCCGTCTTGCCGTTTTTGAGTGTCCACCCGGTTCCGCTGGCCGCGAACTGGAGATATTTGAGGCTTTTCTCCCGATCGGGCGCCGCCTGCCCCGAAGCGGCAATCCTGGATATGCCCAGCCCGTTCGGGGCCTTGTCCGTGGCGAACTTGAAGAAGGAGGACTGCAGCCTGGCGAGGCTGATTCCCTCTGTACCGAAGACTTTTGTCTTGACGGCAAACGGCACGGCCGGACTGGACAGCACGTCGTTGAGCAGCGCGGAATACCTGTCCGTCGCCTGTTTTTCTGCGTCCCTCGTCAGGGCCCGGATCAGCGATGCCTGCGTGTCCGGCTTCGCCGAGAGCGCGAGCAGGATGTCCTTCCTCCTGCTGTCCGGGAGGGCGTCGTTCCGCAGCATGTCCGCTGCCTTGTCGCTGCCGACCGTATCGATGCTCGCCACGAAATTCGCGACAAAGTCCTGGTCATTGAAATTGGACGGATCCGTGAGCCAGCCGTCCGGGTCAGAGGAGTCGAAAGGCGGCGCGGAAGCGGGGGAGGAGAGCAGGAAGAGAAGCATAAGCGCCGCGATGGTCTGCCGGATCATGTTAGGGGGTGACACGTATCGCTGTCTTTTTCCTGTCGAGACCGCCCTTGCCGTCGTCGACAAAGATTTCCGCCTCCTGGATGCCGGCGTCAGCCGCCGAAGGCGTGTAGGCCAGCAATCCCGTGGAGACATCTATGGAGATGCGCGGATTGGCCGACTCCAGCGAGTAATAGAGCGTGTCGCCGTCTGCGTCAAGGGCGTGGATGTCCCTGCGCAGCTCCTGCCCGACGGAGGCGTTGTAGGAATCCTCCAGGTTGATGAACACCGGAGGGGCGTTCTTTCCGCTGCCGTTCACGAACAGGGCGCCGAAGCTGAGGATGAAGGCGTCCTCTTCCCTGGGACCGTACTGGTCGAGAATGGTGTACACCACATAGTCCTCTGATCTGGGCTCAATGGCAACATCGACGTCAAACTGCGACAGGAAGACGATGTCCACCCGTTCAGGGTCCTGCCGTATCTTTTCCGCTATCCGGTCTGCGACATCGAGGTAATGCCTGAACGCGAATGGGTAGTCGAGATTGAAGCGCGAGAAGGCCGCCTTCTCTTCCCCGTTCGCCGCGGTGATTTCCAGGCCGTAGTCGATATCAACCACCGCATTGCTGTCGCCGAACGTGGTCTTTACTTCCGGGGGGGAGAGCTCTGCGACCGAGAATGCGGGATTCTTCGTCTGCGCGCAGGCAGGGATGATGTTCTCAACGACTGCCGAGAAATCGGATTCCAGGGAAGCGGCATCGGGGATAGTTTTCCGGCCGGCATCATAATAGAGCCGCACCGGGATGCCGATGGCGTTCTCTCCCACGTCCAGCGTCAGGGCTCCCCCTTCCATGCCGAAGAGCTTGAGGTAGCGCCCGACCACGTCGTGAGCGCAGCTCTGTATCTCCTCCTTCACGAGATCGGTGCCGGTCTTGAACTCCGCCTGCTTCCCGAACCCTATCCTGCCCTCGGGCGCCCGCTGCACCAGCACGGCAGTGCCGATCGCGCCGAGGAGAAGGAGCCCCATCAGTATGAAGAGGGTGACCTGGCTCTTTTTTGGCATTGTAGGCTACCCTAAGAAAGTCGTTTAATAAACATTTTGATTGGGGGTGAGGTATAGTTAGGTTAAGCAATAAAGAGCGCCGTCTGTGGCAGGTGCGACGGTTTACGCTCAGCCTTTTCTTTCCCTCGCCTTCGGCTCGGCAAAGAAACACGCGGACGGAGTCCGGTGTTCTGGAAATCCTTGATTTCCATGAACCCTGGGGAAAAGAAAATGCCTCGCCGCACGCCACGACGGCACGTTTCTTTAGTTAAGCTTTCCTGGCCGACGCACAAGAAAGGAGAGGGCATGGCTTTTCTAGTAAAGTGAAAAATTCCCGCTATTTTTTGGGTAAATTAGAAGGTTCAAAAGGTCCTGCAATAGCATCGATTTTGCGGCTTAGCGTTAGGTAGCCCATTGGTAAGATGGACTGGGATTCTATTACTGCGGCTAATTCCTGTCTTTTGGCAATGTACGCTGCATAAGCGGGATTTGATAGTAAGTCGTCTATTGCCTTTATTTTTTTGGTATCCACTTCTGCGTGTGCAGCATAATGTTCATTGGTGTTTTTTGTCGAGAGATAATTGAATCCAGAATATACTGCAGAATATACTGCAACACTCCCTGTAAGGGCAAGCGCCCATAAGGCATTTCTTGCAAGCTTGTAAGTAGCCTCTTGCATGAATCCGTATAACCTCCAAGTATTGATAAATCTTTCTATGAGATAGTTATCTTGGAGATTACCTGGAAGAATCCGACTGCCTTTCGATCTCGAACTTCTTGGCGATGGCCATGGACGACGTGCTGAGGCCGTACGCCCCAAGAATCTCCTCCGCGAGGGCCTGCTCGATGGGCTTCTTCCTGTTGAACGAGCGCTGGTACGCTCCCTGGACGAAATACTTGAGGGCCTGGTCGACCCTGCGCTGCGGGGAGCATTCCACCGCTTTCGGGTAGCGCGCGCCGCCGTATTCGACAGTCACGATCTCCTCCCTCTGGGCGGCGTTCTCGAGCGCCTTGACGAAGACCTTGAGGGGGTTCTGCTTGGACTGCCTCTCGATGATGGCAAACGCGTCCTGGACGATGCCGTAGACCGTCGCCGCCTTGCCGGTGTGGTGACCGGAGGAGATGAAGTGCTTCTTGCTCTTATGGCCGGTCGTCATCATCTTGTTGATGAGGCGCTCGACGATGAAGACGTGGCTCTTGTAGAACCTGTTGCCCGCGTAGCGCGCGCCGGTGCGCGGCACGATCTTGGGGTCGAGGGTCACGTAGCGCTGCAGCCCGGGATCTTCCACGGCGATGCCGTCCATGCTCCACCTGTTGAATGCGAGAACCATGCTCACTTCCTTGCCTTCTCTATCCTGCCCTTGAGGAGGGCGTCCAGGCTCTGGTCGTTGACCTTGATGACCTGCCAGCGGATGCCGGAAAGGTCCCCCTTCGTCTTGCCCATGGCCCCGCCGATGGACTCCACCATGACCTCGTCGTGCTCGTCAATCAGCTTGGTGGCCCCGTCTCCCGGGCAGAAGGCGGTTATCTGCCTCCCGTTCTTGACCAGCTGGACGCGGGCGCACTTCCTCATCGCGGAATTGGGCTGCTTGGCCTCTATCTGGACCTTCTCGATGACGATGCCTTTCGCCTGCGACGCGCCTTCAAGGGGGTCGGAGCTTGACTTCAGGGCGTTCATCTTGCGCACGAACCACTTGTTGTGCCATCTGGCCGCTGCCCTCTTGTCCTTGAGCTTCTTCCCTGCGTTCAGTCCACGCGACTTCTTTCCCATGCGAGTTTCCCGTACCTTTCCTGTGTCAGAGCCTTCCGTCTGTGCTCTTCCGAGACCGTATCCAGAAGGGGAGTTCTGGGTGTTCGGGGGTGTTTTTAAAGGTTTTTGTTTTGGGTTCTGTTGCATAATCGGGTGTTTGAATAGATGTGTTGCGAATAGGGTGTTTTCCCTTCCTTCACGCTTTTTAAACACCCTTTTGCTCAAAGAAGGGAAATCAGTTAAATCCATCATGGCTTCTGCTGTCCAAAACAGGATAGCGGAAGCTCTAAAATGCGTTGAAAAACGCTCCTTCCCACCCTAAAACGATGGGGAGCGGGGCAGGCTCTTTTCACAGGCAGGGGGCTAAACACCTCCTGCCTCTTTTTCCATCGAAGATATTTAATATAGGTCTATAATCAGCTATCCTATGCTCTCTAAACAAGCATTGAAGGTATTAGATGAGTTACATTGCCAAAACTTGATTGAAGATGGGAAAAGTTTATTGAGAATATCGAAGTGGAAACAAGTCCCTTCTAAAGTATTTGATAAAAACAAAGAGAAGAAAGGTTATTCCCAAGCGTTCTTCAAGCATAAATTAGATAGAATACACATAGGAATTGCTTGTGAGCATTTTCTAAAGGCTTTGTTTCTAAACAAAGGATATGCCATATACGAGTATGAATTAAAAATACCTTTAGAGATTGATAACCCTGAGAAGGGTATCAAGAGAAAAAACAAAACTATAAGTTTTGATTTTATGATTCAACACATTCCCAAGATAATCTCTCTCACAGGTGAAAATCTTAACAAGTTTAAAGAGGGTTTATCCATAATAAAAGATTGGAGGAATAACGAAGCTCATAATTCAAATAATGTAGTTGAAGATAAACCTGAAGAACATGCCTTAACCTATGATGCAATTAAAATTCTGATTAAAGAAATTAAAAAAATAAAATCTAATTAAGACTTCTCTCCAAAAGTCCCTTCCATCTATTCCTTCCACCAACACCAATCCCCGCCCCAAGAGCACAACCCATTCCCGCATTTTCCAATACATTTAATAACTAAATTTCCCAGTAACGATGCGCATGGACAGGAATCATCTCTCTCCGTCTGACTTCATCGGCGTGCAGGGGAAGGGCATCATCTCGTTCGGCTCCGGGCAGCCCGACCTCCCGCCGCCGGAGCTGGTGTACCGCATACTGCCCACATACAGGGACTTCAGGTACGGCACCGTGCAGGGGATGCCGAAGTTGAGGGAGGCGCTGGCACGGGAATACCCCCGGTCGGAAGCGGGCAATTTCGTGATAACCAACGGCGCATCCGAGGCCCTGGACCTCGCGCTGAGGGCGATAGGGAACAAGCCGGGAAAAAAGAAGTCCCTCCTGTTGCCGCGGCCGTACTATTATTCCTACCCGCCGCTGGCGCGCTATGCGGGCATGAAGCCCGTGTACACCCAACTGGTCAACGGGAGGATCGACTTCGATGATTTCGAGGAGAAGGCGCACCAGTGCAGGGCGATGCTGATCAACTCCCCCTCCAATCCCACGGGAAGGGTCGAGGCCATCCCTACCCTGAGGAAAATCGAGAAAATAGCGTCTGATCTGGGAATCTATGTCATCTCGGACGAGGTCTACAAGGATCTCATCTATGTCAGGGAGAATTACCTGATACAGGGCCCGCATGTCGTCACCATAAACTCATTTTCAAAGACGTACGCGATGTGCGGCCTGCGGGTCGGCTATCTCTGGTCCCTCGACCGGGAGATGGTCAATGACATCATCGGGATGAAGAGCCATACGTCGATGAACACCAACATCCTCGGGCAGGAGATGGCCTATGAGGCCACAAAGGTCCCGAAATCGCTGGTCAACAGCCAGATAAAAATATGGAGGGAGAGGCGCGATATCATCTACGACGGCCTCTCCGCGCTCGGCCTGGAATTGTGGAAGCCGGAAGGGGCGTTCTACGTGCTGCCGAAAGTCAGGCGCCCAAGGGATTTTGTCTGGAACATGCACAAAAAGTACAAGGTGATAACGTACCTTGGCGAATGGTTCGGCGCCCCTGAGCGGGTGAGGTTCTCCTATGCGCTCGACAAGGAGAAGATAGAGGAAGGCCTCAAAAGGGTGAAGAAATACCTGGAGAGCGGCTGATCAAAAATTGGAGAATTACCCTATATAATTCACTTCCTGCCTACCCTTGACGAACGTGCCGGCTGCCGGCGCCTCGCCCATCTGCTCCACCCGCTTCAGCATCTCGGCCTCGATGTCCTTGATCTCCCTCTCGAGCTTTTTGAGGTTCAGCTTGAGTGCGAGTTTCCTGTCCAGCGCCTTGAGCATCTCCCTCGCTCCGGTGATGCCGAGGTACATGGGATGGCCGTAGGTCTCGGCAAGCAGGCAGGCCGCGCGGATGTCGTACTGCGCAGCCAGGCCCACAAGCAGCCCGGAAACGCCGACAATCGGGCCGACGACGCCGTACAGCGACCGCTCAACGGCATTGCCCATGTCCCTGCGGTACGCGTCCACGACCTGTTTGGAGTTGCCCGTGATGTACACCTTCGGCTTCTTCGGGATATCCGCGAGCCCGATGCCCCCCAACGTGATGATCTCCCTGACGCGGTGCCTCTTCAGGAGGTCGAGCAGGCTGTAGGTGAAGGCGTAGCATCCAGGCTCGTCGATGGGCTGGACGTCCCCTCCCATGAGCAGGATGTCGCGGCCTTTGGTTTTCTTGCGGAAGATCTCGATGGTGGGAAGCTCGACGAGGTTGTCTTCCGCGACGAAGACGGAGTGCGGGAACGAGGACGAGGTGATCTCATAGACTTTTTCCGCCTTGAGCTCGTCTATGACAAAATCAATGGCGACCTTGCCGACGTTGCCGATGCCCGGCAGCCCCTCGATGAAAAGGGGATTCGTGAGAGAAGAAAGTTTGCGTTTCTGCACCAGTCTCCAGGCATTTTGCATGATGATCCACTCATTTGTTACGGAGAACGCCTTGCTACGCAGGGTAGCGCCGACTCGCTCCTGCTGCGGCAATATCCATCGGCACTCCCGGGGGCTGTCCCCCTGCCGATTTGATGGCGGGGTCGATGATGGCGCTCGTAAATTGGCGCTACCCCGGCGTTGTCCTCAAGGATTGCTTGCCAATCGCTTTGCCTTGCGCCTATATTCAGCATACAAGTCCTGCGGGCTGTATTTCGGCGGGCGCGGGCTTGTGGATCTCGCGCCGCAGGAGCATGCGTCCTTGAGCGTGTATTTCCGGCAATCGGGGCAGAACATCAGGCGCTTCACGCCTCGGCCCTCTCGAATGCGGCGCTGCCGTGCGCCTTGTCCATGATTCCGGTGGCGCTGCCGATGAAGGCCTGCAGTATCTTCTCCGCGGACTTGTAATCGGGGGACTTGACGGAGATCCTGAATGTTCCGGAGCCGAGGTAGCGGATGTCGGCAGCGTCATTGACGGCCTTCAATCCCGCACGGAGCGCGTCCTTGACGACCTCCACGCCGTCGTGGGCGTAGCTCTGCAGCTTGAGCTTGCCCGTGATCTCCACTTCCGGCGGCTTCACGCGCTGCTTGACCACGTCCAGGAGTATCCTGCGCTCATTCTCTGACAGGGAAAGGGTGTCGATAGTCCGCTCGTCCTTCACCACGTCCTGAAAAAACCCGTAGAGCGAGCCCGACGCCGCGATGGCCGGCCCGTATGCCTTGTTGAACAGGTCTTCCGGCTTCGTGCCGACGGTCTTGGCCACGTGCTCGAGTATCTTCTCCGCGTTCTGCTGCTGCTTCAGGTCGGTAATCTTCTGGCGCTTCTGTATCTCGGTGACTCTCCTCAATGAGAGGTCGATGTGGCCGCGGTCAAGGTGCACCTTGAGGACCTTGCAGACCACTTTTTTCCCTTCGATGACGAAATCCCGGATGTTCCTGATCCTTCCCGGGGCGACTTCGGAGATGTGGATCATGCCGGTCTTGCCGTACTCGTCAATCTGCACGAAGACGGAATGGTACTGCACGCTCGTGACGGTGCACAGCACCAGTTCCCCATCCTCAGGGTAGCCTTCCTTTTTGAGGAGCGTCATCCGAGAACTTCCAGAATCCTTGCCCTGACCCTGCTCTTCCCGCCGGTGGGGAAGGCGAGCTGCTTGCCGCACACGAGGCAGTCCACCCCGGTCACGGTCTTGCCGAACATGATCTGCTCGTTCTTGCATTTCGGGCAGCGTATCTTGATGAACTTGCTCGTTGATTCGCGTCGTGCCATTGCATGGGGAATCCATCGTTGATTTAAAAGGCTTTTGATAGGCTGGGCACCGTTCAATCCCGCTTTGCCCGGGGCAGCGCCGACTCGGTCTTTGTTCCTTGGCTTCTCTATCGACACGTCCCCGTAGTCCACGCAGCGGATGCCGGAAACCCGCTTCCGAGGAGGGGCTTCCCCTGCCGATTTGCCGAGGAAATCACTGCACCGCCCACAGTGGCGCTGCCCTTCATTCTGAATGGTGCCGATAGAACGAAAAGATTCACAACTCCTCTTTCAGCTTTGCCGTGCCGACCATGGTGAGGGTGGCCTGGATCTCGGGATGCTCCTGGCGGAACTCGATGAGATAAGCGTTGAATTCCTTCACGTCGGCGAACTTGAGCTTGACGAGGAGGTCGTACTCGCCGGTGACGCCGTGCACTTCCTTGACGTGGGGGTCGCTGAGGATGCGCTGCGGCAGGTATTTCCTCGTCGAGCCCTTGATGAGCAGGAATGCGGCGAAGCTCTCCCCCACGGCATCGTCGCTCGTCTTGATGGTGAACTTCTCTATCGTGCCTTCCCGGAGAAGGCGCTGGATGCGCTGGTGCACCGTGCTGGGGCGTATGCCGGTGGATTTCGCGATGTCCTTGATGGGAGCGCGGGCATCTCTTCTCAGTTCATCGATGATGAGCTTGTCCTTGGCGTCCATGAAGGGGAAAAAGGCCCCCGTTGAAGAAAAACGTCTTCAGTTGGGGGAGTGCCGGGAGCCTTTTTGGAGCCTATGTTTGAGTTTATATTTAAATATTTCTATTTTTATTGATTATTTTCTTCTTTATTTTTGAATTTCAGTAAAATTTCTTTATTTTTCAAAAAAAATGGTATTTTTTCTATTTTATAGGTTCTTCTTGTTTTTTCATTTTTTATATGGAATATCATGAAGGAATAGTGCTGATTGGTACTATAAAAAATCCATTAAAAACTATAAAAATAATAAAAAATCCGTAAAATTCTTAAATTATGGTAAAAAACATGGAATAATCTCATAAAAATATAAAAATAACCTTTTCAATACAGGGTAAGGTGATCACATGGACAAAGGAGACCGGTACGAAGTCAAGGACATGAAGCTCGCGGAGCAGGGCGTGCTCAACCTGGAGATCGCGGAGAGCAGGATGGGGGCCCTAATGAAGGTGAAGCAGCGCTTTGCCAAGGAGAAGCCGCTCAAGGGCGTGAAGATAGGCATGGCGCTGCACGTCACCAAGGAGACAGGTGTCTTGGTGCGCACCCTTATCGCAGGGGGGGCTGACGTGGCCATCACGGGCTGCAACCCGCTGTCCACCCAGGATGACGTCTCGGCTGCGCTGGCGAAGGAAGGCATCAGGGTATGGGCCTACAAGGGCGAGACCAAGGAGGACTACTACCGGTACCTCAAGAACGTCATCGCGTTCGCGCCGCACATCACCATCGATGACGGCTGCGACCTGGTGTCGGAGATCCACAAGAACCATCCGCACCTCATCAAGGACATCATCGCGGGCTGCGAGGAGACCACCACTGGCATCATCCGCCTGAAGGCCATGGAGAAAGACCACGCGCTGAAATACCCGATGATCGCGGTCAACAACAACAAGACCAAGCACCTGCTGGACAACTACTATGGCACGGGCCAGTCCACCCTGGACGGCATTTTGAGGGCCACGAACATCCTCTTCGCCGGCAAGAACGTCGTGGTGTGCGGCTACGGCAGCTGCGGGAAGGGAGTCGCGCTGCGGGCAAAAGGACTGGGCTCGAACGTCATCATCACGGAGGTGGACGCGTTCTCGGCCCTGCAGGCGGCCCTTGACGGCTATCGCGTGATGACAATCGCGGAAGCGGCGAAGGCAGGGGACATCTTCATCACGGTCACGGGCAACAAGAACGTCATCGACGTGCAGCACATGAAGAGCATGAAATCAGGGACCGTACTGGCGAATGCCGGGCATTTCGACGCGGAGATCAACCTTGCCGGGCTGAGGAAAGAGGCAAAAGTGAGGCGCGTGCGGCCGTTCCTCGACGAGTACTCCATCAACGGGAGGAAGCTCTATGTCTGCGGGGAAGGGAGGCTCGTGAACCTGGCGGCGGCGGAAGGCCATCCGAGCGAGGTCATGGCGACGTCGTTCTGCGGCCAGGCACTGGCGTGCGAGTATGCGGCCAAACACAAGGGCATGATGAAGCCAGAAGTCATCGAGCTGCCGCCTGCCATCGATGACGAGATCGCGAACCTGCAGCTTGAGGCGATGGGCATCGCCTACGACAAGCTGACGGCGGAGCAGAAGAAATACCTCGAGAGCTGGGAAGAGGGGACGTAATTCTCATTTTCTTTTTCTTTTTTGGTTCCGTGCGTCATTCTGAAGAAACATTTAAATACAAAGAAACGGCTTTTTGCCCTGGAAAAGAGGCCAGGATGGGAATACATTCTTCACGCGCTACAATGAGGGCTCAGGTGAGCATGGAGTATCTCCTCATCGTCGGCTTCGTGTTTGCCGCGTTCATCCCCCTGTCCATCATCTTCTACACCTACACGCAGGGCTCGGCGCAGGAGATCGCGGCCGAGCAGCTCAGCCAGATCGCGAAGAAGGTCGTCGACGCCTCGGAGTCCGTCTATTACCAGGGGGCCCCTTCCCAGGTCACCCTGAGCGTCTACATGCCCTCGCAGCTCACCGGCGTGCTGTTCATCAACAAGAACCTCATCCTGCAGTACGCGACCAAGGACGGCACGGCGGAGATCATCGAGACGTCCGCGGTCAACATCTCGGGCAGCATCCCCGCATCAAAGGGAACGTACACCCTCACCATCAAGGCATTCGATGATTACGTCAACATTTCTTACCGGTGAGCGCGCCCTCCGGGAGGGAGCATTTCCCGCCCTGCACAGGCCAGCGCAACCGGGGACAACGGCATGACGGCGCGCAAGGCACAAAGCTCATTCGAATTCGTGCTCCTCGTCGGGGCGGCATTCGCGGCAGCGATTATCTTCCTCTTCGCGTCCGCCGATGACATGAAGGACCTCATCTACAAGAGGGAGCACCTGTTCCTCAAGGAGCAGGGCGACCGGATAGCGCAGGAGATCTCGCTCGCGGTGCGTGTCGAGGACGGCTACCGGAGGAGCTTCCTCGTGCCGGAGAAAATCGACAACAAGGAATACGGCATCGTGATGTCCAACCGGACGCTGACGCTGACCAGCGACCACACCACCTACATCCTCCGCGTCCCCCGCATCGAGGGCAGCGTCGCCAAGGGATGGAACAACATCACTAGGGAAGACGGCACCGTGAGGCTGAACAATGGGTAAGGGGGGGCAGGCATGGTATCTTGACCTGGTGGCCGGCATGCTCATCTTCATCATTGGCCTCGTGGCGTACTACCATGCCAACATCAACATCTCCCATGACGACATCGAGGGCTACGGCGACCTCCTCAGGAATGCGGACTCCATCGAGGCCATGCTCATGACGCCAGGCTACCCGGATGGCTGGAACGCGAGCACGGTGGAGCAGATCGGCGTCGTGGATGACCACCGCCTCAGGCCCGAGAACTGGGCCCGCTTCTCCGGGATTTCCTATAACCAGAGCAAGTCCATCTTCGGGACCCCCTACGATTTCGCCGCATTCGTGGAGGAGATCAACGGCACGGTGGCCAATGTCAGCGGCGCGTGCGCGGTGGGGTATCCGTCGGTGATTGTGGGGTGCCAGAACATAGACATGGGGATGGTGAGCTACAAGAGCCTCGCGCGGAAGGAGCGCTACGCGTTCCATGACGGCCGCGTGGTCAAGCTCACCGTGTATCTCTGGAGATAGCATGGGTGCGGCAGCGCGAATGAACGGAAGAGAAGAACGGGGGAAAAAGAAAGCCGTGTACTTCACCGTCGACGCCCTCGTCGCCGCGTCCATCATCTTCCTCTCCCTCGTGCTCGTCACCTCGTTCCATCTTTCGGAGAGCGATAACGACGATTCCGCCATCGTGGCGAATGACATCGTGAGGGTATTCTCCATTGCCAAGGTGGGGGAAGTGCAGAGCGCGTACGTCCAGCAGCTCATCGCGAACGGCACCATCACGAAGGCCAACAACACCCTTTTCGAGCAGTTCGGGGAGTTCTGGGCAGCGGGGAAGGGGAGCCTCGCGCAGGAGTTCATCAGGAACCTGTCCGGAGACCTGCTTCCGGAGCGGTTCGGCATCACGGCGGCCATCGACGGGGAGGTGCTGTACGCCACCGACAGGAACATCACGTCCGCCCTCGCGTCATCGAAGAGCATCATCTCCGGCATCGCAAAGGACAAGCCCACCGACGGCTTCACGTCCAAGGCGTACCTGACAAGCATCGGGGAGAAGCAGACGTCCGCATTCGCGACGTTCGGCGGCTTCGTCGGGCAGGGAAACGTCACCGTCCGCTTTGACGACATCCCCTCCGGGGCGTCGCTGAAGCAGATGTTCGTCGAGCTCGATGCCGCAGACAGCTTCTACATCTTCATCAACGGCGTGCAGTGCGGCTCCCTGTTCACCCCGCTGTCCGGAGAGTTGTCGGCAGACCGGTGGAACATCTCCTCCTGCACATCCTCCCTCGTGCCGGGGCAGAAGAACACCATCAGCGTGAAGTTCCAGGGTTTGCTGCAAAATGCGTACGTCGGCGGCGGCCTTGCGGAGGCCGTCTATACCACCGATGCGCTCCAGGAGAACTCCACGGCAGGCATCAAGAAAGAATGGCTTCCCGAGATCCAGGGCATCGTGAACCTCTTTTCCTCGTTCTACATCCCCGGCACGCTCAACCATCTCACCATCCGCCTGCATTACGCCTCCAACCAAAGCTATGCGGGCTCAAACCTGTACCTCACCATCGGCAACCAGACCGTGCTGCGGGCCGTCAACGTGAGCGGGGACGGGAGCGTGACGATCAACGATTCCAACCTCACCATGCTCTCCTATCCTTCCCTCGGGGAGAAGACGCTTCCCTTCCGGCTGGGGTTCGAGAACATCAGCTACATCTCTTCCTCGACCGGGGACGCGGACGTCGCCCTCATCACTGATGTCTCCGGCAGCATGGCATGGCGCATGGACAGCACCAGCACGGGCACCAAGAGGAACTGCGATGATGCGCTGCTGAGCGACCCGAGCACGAGGAGGGTGAGCGTGGCGAAGTGCCTCGACAAGGACTTCGTGGCGAGCATCCTCAATACCTCCGGCAACAAGGTCGGCCTTGTCGCGTTCGAAAGCTCCACGGAAAGCACGGTCTCTCCGACGACCAACACCACTACCCTCAATTCCACCATCGGGAACGGCAACCCGGAGACCGGCTACATCCCCTCAGGAGGGACGTGCATCTGCTGCGGCATCAATTCAGCGACAGGCACCCTCTCGCAGGCAATAAGCAACATCACCCTGATTGAAAAGGGGGCGACGTGGCTCTACACCAACAACAACCTGCTCTCTGCGCCGGGGCAGGACCCTTCCGGGAACAACTGGTATGATGTCACGTATAGCAACGAGTCCTCCTGGTCCTCCGGGGCGGCCGTGCTCGGAGCGACGAACGGCTATTCGTATTCGCCGAGCGTGAGCACGGAGATGGGGGCCAACCTCACAGGGGCGACAGCGGCCGCGGACCTGTGGGAGCACGGCGGGGATACGCCAGGCCCGCCCAACGACTTTTCTTCCGGGATATTGAACAGCACCGCGAACACCTATGGCATCTCCGGAGGGCACGACGGCTGGGACTGGGACACGAGGAACGGCACGGGACCCTTTGGTTCTGATGATGACATAGACTACAATGGCATCGTCAGCGGAAAGCTTGAGTTTGACAACGATTTTGGAGGGAGTGGGAACGCCTGTTCCAGCAGGGACTGCTCGGGAGCGTACGCCATCTCCATCAACGTGACCCCAGAGATGTACACAATAATCTCTTCAGGCGGAACCGCGAACCTGTCATTCGATTATGAATGGGATGACACAGGGAACTTTGAGTCCGGCGACGAAGTGTGGATAAAGGCGCGATGGACAAGCCCTACATCGGGGGCGCACGACCTGGGCACCAATGCCGACAGCGGCGATTCGGGGTCGGACTCCGATCTTGAGGTTGCGGCGGAAGATGACCCGGACACCAATATGGACAGTTCCTACACTCAGGATGTGGGATCCTGGATTGAGGGCTCTGGCATCTATTATCTTGAGATGGGAGGAAAAATCCTGACAAATTCCGTTGCCGAGGACGGCGCCTGGCGCTTCGACAATGTCCAGCTCATCTTCACCAATTCGTCGCAGGACAACTACTATCTCAGGAAGCATTTCACCATCTCGGATTTGGGCACGGCCCAAAAGGGGGTGCTGAACGTCCTGTCGGATGACTATGCGGGGGTCTACCTCAACGGCAACCTCGTGGATGCGGACACGCAGGCGCATGACGGGACAGAGTGGAACAGGAGGGGAAAAAGCGTCAGCGGCAGCCTCTTCAGGCAGGGGGACAACGTGGTGGCCGTCCGCCTTGTCAACGGCAACAAGTCCGCGAAGTTCAACCTCAAGCTCATCGGCCTCAACGATTCGAGGGGCAAGGCCATGATGGTGATGAGCGACGGCGAGGCGACAACGGACACCGGCTGCCCGCAAAGCGGGACGGTATCCGAGGAGGCGATAGAGGCCGCATGCGACGCGAGGGAAGGCTATGGCATCAGCGTCTATTCCGTCGCGTTCAGCGACGATGCGGACACGGCCACCATGCAGAAAATCGCAGGCTGCGGGGAGGGGCTGTCCGCGCAGAGCTCAGATGTCACGGAGCTGCAGAGCTTCTACCAGAGCGTCGCCACGTCCATCCTCGTCTCAAGCACCCATTCCGAGGTGGTCGACGTGATTGGAGGGGTGGGATCATCCACCCTCTACGGCGACTCGTACATACTCATGAACTACACGCCAACGTCCGATCCCCTCCAATTCGACGAGCTTTCGCTGCTCTTCACCGAGCGCAACCTTCCCAACTGCACGGCAACGGTCTCCATCCCCTCCGGGATAAGGGTGGTGGACGCGAAAATCACCTCCTACTCCTCGCAGCACTGGACAGACGGCCTGGATGCCAACGGCAACCAAGTCTATGCCCTTAGCGCGTACAGCGCGAACTACTCTTCGCTGGGAGACCCGTTCATCGTGGCGATCCCCCCCGGATTCCTCAGTTCTGGAAACAACACCCTTGTCATGCGGACCGGCGATTCGCCGCAGAACAGCACGGGGTGCTCGCTCAACAACACGTTCATGTACACGGGGGCCGTGAAGGCCTCCGCCCCGTACAGCAACGTGGTGGAGAGCGCAGACGGATGCCTCTGGGTGATCGAGACCGTGGACGGATGGGTGCAGATCCCCGTGCCGAGCGGCTATTCCGGGGCCAACCGGTGCAGCTACAACAGCACGGGAGCGAGCTACAGCCAGAACGACGGCATACAGTCGACCTCCTACCAGCTCTTCTCCAACCTCGATTTTGACCATGACGGGAAGCTGGACGTCAACGTGCAGTCCCAGGGGCTCCAGATAGCGTCATCCAAGGTGTCGGAAGTGCCCTCGCTCTGGGGCCCTGCGATAGCGGAGATACGGGTATGGAACTGATGAAGAAAAACCGCCAACAGGAGGGAGAACGCATGGGGCTGCGCCTTTTTCGCGAACGGTGCAAAGAGTCCGTCTTACAAAGCGGAAGGGGACGCCCCTGCACGGGCGGAGTCCGGCACCCACTGCGTGGGCTATGGGGAGGCGCCGCTTCTTCAACAAAGGCGTCCAAGAGCGAGCCCGGCGCTTCCCCGAACGTGAGCGAAGCGTTCTCCCAAGCGAAGCCATCAATGCGTATAAGGTCAAAGAAAGGCTTCTTCTTCACCATGGTGGCCATCGCGCTCTCGATGGTGCTCATCCTCTCCTTCAGGGTCTATGACGTCCAGGAGCGCAACCAGAAGGATGAGGTCGTCACCGCGCGCATCCTGGCCCTGAACCATCTCGTGAAGGATGTGAAGGAGGACGTGCGGAAGGGGCTCTACATCACGTCCAAACGGGCGCTTCTGGGCATACAGGAGTACGTCGCCGAAGAGGGCGCGTTCCTCCCCAATGCCACGGCTTCCTTCAGGGAGGGGCTGCTGAACGGCACCATCCAGGGCATCGAGACAAACCTCACCGTGAACGCCACGTTTCCCGACTGGATGGCCAAGATACAGGAGCAGGCCGCGAAGGCGGACGTCGACCTCAACATCACCATCCTTTCCATCTCGCTTCAGCACGCCGGCCCGTGGGACGCCAATGTCACGGCCGTGATGGACATCAACGTCACGGACAGGAAAGGGACGGCTTCCTGGCAGCAGGAGCAGGAGGTGTCCGCCCTTGTCAGCATCATCGACCTCGAGGATCCCCTGTACGTGGTCAAGACCGGGGGAAAGATCACCAACATCATACGGCACACCAACTACACCCCCTTCGTCCAGGGGAGCGACGTCACGAATCTCCTGCTGCACACCAACGATTCCCTGTACATCGCCTCCAATTACTCCCCCTCCTATGTCATGCGGCTTGAGGGGAACCTTTCCGCGTCCCCCGATGGCATCGAAAGCCTCGTCAACGTGGTCAAGCTCCAGATCAACAACGTGCAGACCTATGACCGGAGCGTGGCGGATGCCGTGTACTTCGGCACGGAGACCACGACCAACTACCGCATCAACAACACGCCCTCCTGGTTCAAGCTCGACGAGAGCAGGCTTGACCTGTACGGGGTCGCGGGGCTGACGACGTAGGGCTGCAAGGCTCAGGACGCATTGCGGATTCTTATCAGTTGATTAAATCCGTAGTACTCCCTTTGGAATCCGTCGCCTGAGACTAGGTTGCCGTTCTGGTCATAGACGAGGTTTTGCTCGT
>DUHN01000077.1 GCA_013330825.1 Candidatus Woesearchaeota archaeon
TTGCCCGGGGCAGCGCCGACTCGCTCTTGCTGCGGCAATATCCATCGGCACCCCCCCCGTAGTCCACGCAGTGGATGCCGGAAGCTCGCTTCCGGGCAGGGGCGTTCCCCTGCCGATTTGCCGAGGAAATCAATGCACCGCCCACAGTGGCGCTGCCCTTCATTCTGAATGGTGCCGATAGGGTTCTGTTGCGCTAAAGGGTGGTTTATAAGTCGGTTATTCACGGATAAATGTATTACCTCCCGACAACGCACCACTACCGATAAATGTATCACCTCCCGACAACGCACCACTACCTCCAGGACAACGACCCGGGCAAGCATCCGCTCGTGCGGTGGAACTCGCACTCTTCCCTGCTGTTCTCCAACTGGATAAACTATTATGTCTATCAGCTCACCCCGTACCGGTTGGAGGATATTGCATGATTCTGATGATTCTGCCGGAGTAATGCAGGCTGGAACGGTAAGTATGTCACTTGGAGGACCTCATCTTTCGCCGGCACTGTAGAAAATGCGGGCAGCATCAATTCGCGGCGCCCTTATCATCAGGAAAGCAAATGGCAAGGGGACGACCCTGCTCGGAAGCAGGCTTCCGGCATCCACTGCGCGGACTACGGGGAATGTCGATTTTCATTGTAGAAGCGAAGAGCGAGCCGGCGCTGTCCCGAGCGTGAGCGAGACGTTCTACTGAGCATTTTTCTCCATAACCTTTATTAATCCCCAAAGTGTACCCACTATAAAATGGTAATAGTGAATTGGCCGGATGCCATGGCGAACATCATCGGAAGCATCGTAGGAGGGCTTCTGGTTGCCATCCTGCTTGCTATTTTCTATGTTCTCAACAATCCAAAGCTGAACCTGGTGTTCAAGGAGAGGGTTGCTTTTGCCCTGCATAGGGTCAGCAGATCCCCCAAGGCCCCGTACCGGCTGTATATCCGCCTGAATATCTACAACACGCGCAACACGATTGCCCATGGCTGCAAGGTCCTGTTGCTGCGCCTCGAGCAGAAGGCCGGGAAGAGGTTCGTCAAGATATACCCTCCAGTCCATCAGACCCTGAAGTGGTCTTTCGAGCAGGAATCAGAGGGCTACCAGGGCCTTGAGATGCCCGGCCGGACCAGGCGCCAGGTGGATGTGGTGTACGCTCCGAAGGGCAGCGACAAGTTCTTTTTGGCAGTTCCCCGTGGCCGGGAGCAGAAGGGCTTCCCGAATGGAGTATACCGCTTCACCGTCCAGGCGTTCGGCGCCAACGCAGGCACCGTCACCAAGCAGTTCATCCTTGACTGGATGGGGCCGTTCGAGCCGGAGAACATTAGGATGTACAAGTCGCGCTGGTTCCACGGCCCCAAGGACTACGTGACCGACCTCTTCTCCAAGTTCACCCTGATGGGGCCGCGCTGAGCGCCGCGCCAACACCCATTTTGGCCGGTTTTCTTGAGAAATAAGCCATCATCTGAATGGCAGTCCTCAACCATCACCATAAGTTTTATATACATCGCCGTTTCTTGGACAGAAAGTATCCCCACTCTCAAATGGGGAATGAGGTGTGCAGCATGGCAGAGAGAACGTTCGGAAGCTACGCATTCATCGCCGGGGTCCTGATCGCGGTCGTCATTGGCATCGCCGGCACCGCGCTGCAGGGCGCGCAGCTGTGGCTCACCTCCCTGCTCGTCATCCTCGGCCTCTTCGTCGGCTTCTTCAACATCTCAAGAAAGGAGACGCGGGACTTCCTGCTCACCTGCACCATGCTCATCGTGGCGGCGTACGCGGGCAACGCCTCCGGCATCCTCATCAACGTGCAGTTCGTCGGCGTCTACCTCAGCGGCATCTTCGCCACCGTGCTGACGTTCGTCGTGCCGGCAACCATCATGGCCTCGCTGAAGAGGATCTGGCTGCTGGGAGAGGAGTAGGAGTTCCTTTATTGTTGTGTTGGTCTCCTATGTATGCTTCTTGATTGACGTGATGACCCTAAGGTACTCTTTCAGGTTCTCATTCAGGACGGCTTCCCCCAATGGCTTGATGGCCTTGTAATAGTATTTCAGCTCGGAATTGGTGAGCTTCTCATGGGTGAAGATTTTTTATGATCCTCATCTCGGGTAGGCACGACAAACCACCAACCTTTAAATACCCCTCCTTATTTTCCCGTCCCCACTCGTGAGGTGAAAAACAATGGATATAGCCGGAATAGTCAATCACTACGTGTTTTCCAGGCCGCTGGCATCTATCGTGGTCATCGGGATCCTCTCGCTGTTGATGGCCTGGGGGGTCACTAGGCAGGTGAAAAGAGCAGATGTAGGCACCCAGAAGATGAGGGAGATCTCCGAGGCCATCCACGAGGGCGCGATGGCGTTCCTCATGCGCGAGTACAGGACGCTGGCGTGGTTCATCGTCATCATGGCAGCGGTGATATTCATCTTCCTCGACCATCCGGCCACCAAGGTCAACGAGGCCCCCTGGACGGCATTGGCGTTCGTCTGCGGCGCGGTCATCAGCATAGTGGCGGGATTCATCGGCATGAAGATCGCCACCAAGGCGAACGTCCGGACGGCGAACGCGGCGAGGACCAGCATCAGCGGGGCATTCACCATCGCGTTCAGGTCGGGCACCGTATTGGGATTCGGGCTGGTGGGCCTGGCGGTGTTGGGCATCTCATCATTGTACATCTTGATGACCAACGTATTGGGCATCGACGTCAACAGCACCATGGAAATCCTGACGGGATTCGCCCTGGGAGGATCCTCCATCGCATTATTCGCGAGGGTAGGCGGGGGCATCTACACCAAGGCAGCGGATGTCGGAGCGGATTTGGTCGGCAAGGTCGAGGCAGGCATCCCGGAGGATGACCCGAGGAACCCGGCAGTAATAGCCGACAATGTGGGCGACAACGTGGGTGATGTCGCGGGCATGGGCGCTGACCTGTTCGGCTCGGGAGCGGAATCGACCTGCGCGGCCATGGTCATCGGCGCAATAGCCTTCGGCGCAGCCGGCGTCCAATCCGCCCTGCTCTATCCGCTGGCGGTCTCCGCCGTCGGCATCCTCGCCGCATTCATCGCCATCAGGTTCATCAGGCTGAGAGAAGGGGGAAACGTGGAAGGAGTCCTGAAAAAGGGCCTCACCATCGCTTCTGTCCTGGTATTGGCGGCCATGTACTACCTGACGGCAAAATGGCTTCCGGCCACCTTCACTCTGCACAAGGTGGTGTACACGTCGTTCGGCGTCTATGTCTCCCTGGCCATGGGGCTCATCGCGGGGCTGCTCATCGGCTTCGTCACCGAGTACTTCACCTCGCACGCCTACAAGCCGGTGAGGAACGTCGCAAGGTCATCGGAGACCGGAGCCGCGACCAACATCATCCAAGGCATCGCCCTGGGCTACGAGAGCGCGGTCATCCCCATCATCCTGATTGCGGTAACCGCTTTCACGGCGTTCAAGTTCGCGGGGCTGTACGGCGTCGCGATATCCGCCATCGGCATGCTTTCCACCCTGGTCATCGCCCTCGCGATCGACGCCTATGGGCCGGTCTCGGACAACGCCGGCGGCATCGCGGAGATGGCCGGACTTCCAAAAGAAGTGAGGAAGAAGACGGACGTCCTTGACGCGGCCGGGAACACCACTGCCGCCATCGGCAAGGGGTTTGCCATCGGAAGCGCGGCACTGACGGCGCTCGCATTGTTCAGCGCGTTCATCGCCGCCTCGGGCATCGACCTCAGCGTCGGGGTGAACTTGTTGGACAACAAGGTCATTGCCGGCCTGCTCATCGGCGGCATGCTGCCCTTCCTGTTCAGCGCCATGACCATGAAAGCCGTGGCACGGGCGGCTGAGGCCATGATCATCGAAGTGAGGAGGCAATTCAAGACCATCAAGGGCCTGATGCAGGGCAAGGCGAAGGCCGATTACAGGACGTGCGTGGACATCTCCACCAAAGCCGCGCTGAGGGAAATGATCGCCCCCGGATTATTGGTCGTCCTCACCCCCATTGTCGTCGGCGTCCTCTTCGGCATCGAGGCATTGGCGGGAGTGCTCGCGGGAGCGCTGGCTTCAGGGGTCATCCTCGCCATCTCGAAAGCGAACGCGGGCGGCGCCTGGGACAACGCCAAGAAATACATCGAGGCAGGGCAGCACGGCGGAAAAGGCTCGGATGCCCATCATGCAGCCGTTGTGGGGGACACCGTCGGCGACCCGATGAAGGACACCAGCGGCCCGTCCTTGAACATCCTGCTCAAGCTGATGGCCATCATCTCACTGGTCTTCGTGCCATTGTTCGTCAAGCACGGGGGATTGCTGCTCGGCTACCTTTAAGAATACAACTCTTTTTTATTTTATTTCCGTAATTCTCTGCACGATGTAAGAAAGTCCCGTCATCCCTTCGCAATTGAGGCCTTGTTATTGCCTGCACGGTCGTTTTTTGGCTATCTGTCAATTTCCTGTAGCTGACCCTGCCCCCATTCATGTCTTCAAGAAGTTGAGGTCTTATTCCAGTGTATACCCTAAATCAATGTAATGGTTGCCCGTATTTAAAACTTTATGAAGATTTTGTACTTCAAGAAAACTTCTTCCCGATCTCCTTGTATGCGTCCCGGAACGGCACGCCTTTCTTGACCAGATTGTAGGCTTCCTCTGTCGCGTACACTTCCGGCGTCAGGGCCTTGGCGCAGGCATCCTTATCCACGACCAATTCCCCGAAAAGGAGAGCGGAGATGCTGAGGCAGCCTTTTGTTGTCCCGATGGCCTTCATCAGCGGCTCCTTCGTCAATTGCATGTCCCGGTTGTAGCCGGAGATGAGATTGGGATAGATCATCTTGATCTGCGTCGAGTACCCGGCCACGACGCCGTATTTCGCCCGCAGCAGCTCCAGGACATCGGGGTTCTTCTTCTGCGGCATAATCGAGCTTCCCGTGCATAATTCCGGAGGCAGGGAGAAGTAGCCGAACTCGCCCATGGAGAACAGGATGAGATCGCTGGCTATCTTGTTGAGGTCCATCATCACCTGCGACAGTGCATCAACGATCAGCGCCTCGTATTTTCCCCGCGAGTTCTGGCAGTACATCGTCTCCATGACCGAGGAGAAGCCCAATTCCTTTGCCGTCCATTTTTTATCCAAGCCAATGACGGGAATGCCGAACCCTGCGCCGGAGCCCAACGGACTTTTGTCAATGAGAGTCAATGTAAAGCGCACAATTTTTTCATCATCCTGCAACGCGGCATCATACGCACTGAACCAATCTTTGATGGTCGTCGGCATCGCCTTCCGCATGTGGGTGTAGCCCGGCAGCGCGATGCTCCCGTATTTCTTCGCGCACGCGCCGATGGCAGAGCGCAGGCTACCGATAAGCGCAACCACCCCTTTCAGCTCATGCTTCTCGTACAGGCGCAGCGCTGCCAGCACCTGGTCGTTCCGCGAGCGCCCGGTGTGGATTTTCTTCCCCAGATTACCGAGAACGGAAACAAGGTGGTTCTCTATCTTGGTATGGCAGTCCTCATCACTGGCCTTGATGTCGAATTTTCCCTTCTTGCTCATGTCTATGATCGTGCGCAATTCCCCTTCCAGTTTCTTGGCCTCGGCGGAAGAAATCACCCTTATTTTGGCCAGCATCTTCGCGTGAGCGATAGACGCCTTGCAGTCATACTCCACCAGCGCCTGGTCCAGCGCATAGTCGTTACCGACGGTGAACAGCTCGATGCCCTTGTCCAGCTTCCGGCCCTTGTCCCAGAGTTTCATGGTGCTAAAAACCTCTCGATGATGCTCTTGTACGCGGCAACCCCCTTCTTTAGTTGGCTGATCTCGATGTACTCATCCGCCTGGTGGGACATATGCGAGTTTCCCGGGCCGAGCTTGATGGCCGGGCAGTCCACGAAGACCATGTCCGACATGGTGCTCGATCCCCGCACGCTTGTCCCCAGCACCGCTTTCGCTGCTTTAACTATTTTTTCATCGGCGCTTGTCTCCTTGGGCACGAGCCGGCTGCTATGCACCACGACTTCCATGCCTTTCCCCAGCTTCTTCTTCACCATCCGGATAAGCTCGTCATGGCTGTACGCGGGCGTGCTCCGGATGTCCGCGATGAACTCGCATTCCGAAGGGATGACGTTCCGCTTCGTCCCTCCGCTGATGGTGGTGACGGCAACCGTGGGCAATCCGAGGGCCTTATGCTTCCGCGAAAACGACATCTTCCGGAGCACGCCAATGCCTTCGCACGCCTTGTAGATCGCATTCACCCCCTTTTCCGGGTAGGAGGAGTGGGCGCTCTTCCCCTTCGCGACGACCTTCAGCATGAGATGGCCCTTCTGCGCGTTGCAGATGCCGAGGCCGGTAGGCTCCCCGATGATCGCCCCGTCCAGCTTCCCCAATTTTGGCAACACGGTCTCCAATCCCTGCCCGCCGGTCTCCTCGTCGCACGTCAATGCCAGAATGACCTTCCCCTTCAACGTCTTCACATCAAGCGACGTGAACGCGTCGATCATGCAGGCCACGCATCCCTTCGCGTCGTTCGAGCCGAGGCCATACAGCTTCCCACCGGCTTTCTTGGCCGCAAAAGGGTCCATGCTCCACCCGCTGTTCGGCGGCACCGTGTCCAGGTGCGAGTTGAGCAGCAGAGACCGCTTCCCCTTTCCGACCGAGCACAGGACGTTCCGGCCATCCACTTTGGGAGAGAGCCCTTTGGCGCGGAGATGGCTGGCGATGAATGCGGCTATCTCCGCCTCGCCTCCGCTGAGGCTTTTTATGCGTACCAGGTCCGCGGCCAATTGTTCAGTTGCCATTGCTTGTCTTCTCGTGCAGGTATCGCGCTTTCTCCTTCTTGCTGAGTATCATGGTGCCCGTGCCCTCGAACGTGAGCATCTCGTTGAGCAGCGAATGCCGCTTCGTGCCGTTGATGATGTGGGTCCGCTTCACTCCGCCGTGCACCGCGTTGATGGACGCGCGTATCTTTGGGATCATGCCTTCCGTGATTCCGCCTTTCCGGATCATCCGCTCGGCCTCGCCGACGTCAAGCACCGAGATGAGCGACGACGGGTCATTCTGGTCCCGCATCACCCCCTTCACGTTCGTCAGGTTGATGAGCTTCTCCGCCTTCATGCTCACCGCGATCACCTGGGCGACGGTGTCCGCGTTGATGTTGAACAGCTGCCCTTCGTCATCCGAGCCCAGCGATGCGATGACGGGCGTGTAGCTGCTCTTGACCAGGAGATGGAGGATCGTCGTGTCCACCCCGATGACGTCCCCGACGAACCCGAAATCGACCAGTTCAGCCGATTTCTTCCCGGCCACTTTCATCTTCCACGCCTCCCGCTTCTTCGCCTTGATGAGGTTGCCGTCCACCCCGGACAGGCCGACCACCTTGACCCCGAACTTCCGCAGCGAGACCAGCAGGTCGGTGTTTATCGTCCCCCCGAAGATCATCTTCGCGATCTCAAGCGCTGCCGCGTCCGTGATCCGCCGCCCCTCCACCTTCCGCGGCGTGTGGCCCATCTTCCGGGACAGCTCGTCCACCTGCGGGCCGCCGCCGTGCACGACGATGACCCGTATGCCCGCATGCTTCAGGATGGCGATGTCCTCGGACACGAGGTCCATGGATGCCTGGTCCTTGATCATGGAGCCGCCGAGCTTGACGACGAGAGTCTTCCCCCTGAGGACGCCGAGGTATTTTCCCGCTCCCTTGGGCAGCTTTGCCTTTCCCGTCATTTCCCCATCAGCTCCATCAGCAGGCTGTTCTGCGCGTGCATCCGGTTCTCCGCCTGCTGGTAGATGACGGAATTCCCGCTGTCCACGACCTCATCGGTGGCTTCCACGTTCCTGCGCATGGGCAGGCAGTGCATGAACCGGGCATTGTTGCTCTTCTTCATCTTCGCCATGTCCACGATCCAGTGCTTCAGGCCCTGCTTCGCCTTGGCCTCCGCCTCCGGGTCGCCGTAGTGGAGCAGCGATCCCCAGCTCTTCGCGTACACCACGTCAGCGCCCTTGTACGCCTTCTCCTGCCCATGGACGACTTCCAGCTTCGCCTTGTTCAGGGAGCAGCTCTTCTGCACTGTTTTCATGATGGCATCATCGAGCTCGAACCCCTTCGGGCAGGCGATGGTGAGGTCCATCCCCATCTTGCCCGCGGCCAGCGCCACGGAATTGGGCACGGCCATCGGCAACGCCTTCGGATGGTATGTCCACGTGAGCAGCACCTTCTTTCCCTTGAGGCTGCCGAGCGCCTCTTTCATCGTCATGAGATCAGCGAGCGCCTGGCACGGATGCTCCATGCCCGATTCGAGGTTGATGACCGGCACGTCGGCATATTTCGCGAAGCCCCGCACCACGCCGTCCTTCCTGTCCTCCTGCCAGTCCTTCATCTCCGGGAACTTCCGCACGCCGATGGCGTCGCAGTAGCGCGAGAGCACCTTCGCGGCATCCTTGATGTGCTCTGCCGCCTTCCCGTCCATGACCGCGTTCTCGCGGTGCTCGAGGTCCCACACGCCCTGGCCGATGGCGAGGTCAAGCGCGGTCCCGCCGAGCTTGTGCATGCCCGCCTGCAGCGATGTCCGGGTGCGCAGCGAGGAGTTGAAGAACACCATCGCGAGGATCTTGCCCTCAAACGGCTTCTTTCCGTTTCCGGCCGCATAGCCAGATTTCTTGAGCGCTATCGCCTTGCCGATCAATTGCTCCATCTCCTCCTTCGTCCAGTCGTTGAACGTGATGAAATCCCGTTTTTGTTCCTTAGTGGCCATCCTGAAGCACCTTTTCCATTGCACGATGGAGCGTGTCCACATGCGTTTTTCCTATGATGAGCGGCGGAAGCAGGCGCAGCACGTTCTTCGCTTCTGACGTTGACACGATGATGTTCTCCTTGAGCAGCGCGGCCGCGATTCCCGACACGTCATGCCCGAACTCCAGCCCGAGCAGCAGCCCTTCTCCCCTGACACGGACAAGCCCTTTCATGCCGGAAAATGTCTTCTTGATGTACATGCCCATGGCATACGCGTTCTCCACGAGCTTCTCGTCTGCGATGACCTCGATGGTGGCCTTCAGCCCGGCGCATGCCAGCGGAGAGCCGCCGAACGTGGAGCCGAGCTCGCCGTAGGCGATGGTCTTCGCCACCTTTTCCCGGAGCAGCACTGCCCCCATCGGCACCCCTGAGGCGATGCCCTTGGCCAGGGTGATGATGTCCGGCGCCACGCCAAACGCCTGCGCCGCGAACATCTTGCCTGTCCGCCCGAATCCGGTCTGCACCTCGTCGAAGATGAGCATGATGCCCTTGCTGTCGCACAGCTCGCGCAGCCCCTTGTAGTATCCCTTGCCCGCGGCATTGACCCCTGCCATGCTCTGGATGGGCTCGAGGATGATGGCCGCGGTATCGGGGGCGAGAAGGGATTTCACGCTCTCGATGCTCCCGAATTCCGCGAAGCTGACGCTGGAAAGGAGCTCCCCTGTCCGGTACTTCCCGATGCCGGTGGCGCTCAATGCCCCCGTGGTGCGGCCGTGGAACCCGCCCTTCATGGCGATGATGCCCTTCTTGCCCGTGAATTTTTTGGCCACGCGCATCGCGGCCTCGTTCGCCTCTGCTCCAGAGTTGCAGAAGAACACCTTGCCGAACCCCGGCGCTGCAGAGATGAGCGCTTCCGCCGCCTCTGCGCGGATGTCGCTGTACGCCACGTTGGAATAGAACAGGAGCTTGTCCAGCTGCTTCTTGAGGGCGGCGATGACCTTCGGATGGCAATGCCCGGTGAGCGCGACCGCATGGCCGCCGTAGAAGTCAAGGTACCGGGTGCCGTCCGCATCGGACACGTACATGCCTTTGCCCTTCACCAGCACGAGGGGGAATTTCTTGTAGGTGTTGAGCTGGTAGGCATCCTCCTTCCGCATGAGCAGCGTCTTGTCCATGGTCGTGCCTCACGGGTTGGTGCCGGGGAAGAGCAGCCCGGTTTTCTCGTCGAGCCCGAACATGAGGTTCATGTTCTGGATGGCCTGTCCTGCGGCTCCTTTCACCAGGTTGTCGATGGCGGACATCACCGCCACCTTCTTCCCCTTGCAGAAGACGGAGATATCCGCGAAGTTCGTGCCCGCGACAAAGGAATTTTCAGGGGAGCCGTCCACTATCCGCACGAAGAAGCTGTCCTTGTAGAACGAGGCATACATCTTCTTCAGTTCCTCCGCCTTCAGCGGCTTCTCCGCCAGGAAGTGGATGGTGGTGAAGATGCCCCGCACCGTGGGCACGGAGTGGGTGACGAACGAAACCTCGGGAGAGCATCCGAACTTGGAGAGTTCCTGCACGATCTCCGGCTCGTGCTGGTGCGAGAACACCTTGTACGCCTTGACGTTATTGGCGCGCGAGGGATGGTGTGTCGCCGCCGAGGGAGTCGAGCCTGATCCGGAGGAGCCGGTCTTGGAATCTATGACCACGTATTTCGGCAGCAGCTTCTTCGCCGCGAGAGGGGCAAGCGCGAGGAGCGCTCCCGTGGGGAAGCATCCCGGGCAGGCCACGTTCTGCGCCTTCTCGATGGCATTCTTGTTGAGCTCGGTGAGCCCGTAGGCGAACTCCTTGAGCAGCGCCGGATTTTTGTGCGCATATCCGTAATGGGCATCATAGGAAGCGGCGTCCGCGAGCCGGAAATCCCCGCTGAGGTCGATGATCTTGGTCTTGCCCATGATTCCCTTGGCAACCCCCATCGAGACGCCATGCGGCATGGCGAAGAACACCACGTCCGAGGCCGCCGCTGCCTTGCCCGGCGGCGTGTCCGTGAACGCCATGTCCGTGGCCTTCAGGAGGTTCTTGTGCACCGCGCTGAGCTTCTTCCCGGCATGGGTGCGCGAGGTGACGAATGCCAGCTCCACGTTCGGGTGATGGACCAGGAACCGCAGCAGCTCGCTGCCCCCGTACCCCGATCCCCCGATGACGGATGCCTTGATTTTTTTGATGCTCATGGTGACAGCCCCAGCTTATGCTCGACGAACGCGGCCATCTTGTCCGGGTTGCTCTTGGCGTTGATGGCCTCAATGCCGTTCTGCTTCTTGATGAGCTCGACCCCGATGCTCGTCGCGGCCACGAGGCCGCTGAACACGTCTATCGCCAATCCGAGCTTCTTGAACTGCTGCACCGCTCCCCACGCGCCCACCGGGTCGAACGCGCACACGATATGCACCTTCGCGAAGCCCATGATCTGCTTGTCCTGCAGGATCTCCTGCACGCCATACTCGCCCATGATGCCGTCTCCCAGCTCGAGCACGATGAAGTCCGGCTTTATCTTGTTCAGCTCGTGCAGGATGCCCTTGGCCACCGCGGCGATGTCGTCGCTCTTGATGCTCGACGTCAGCCCCGCGTGCAGGAAGCTCAGGGAGAGCTGGGCGCCGTTGTCCTCCATGTTGAGGGTGTCGCTGAGCAGCGATACCCCGGTGAGCTTCGCCGAGGCGATGGTGTAGCCTTTCTTGCTCAGGTGCTGGATGATCTCGCACGCCACCGTGGTCTTTCCCGTGCTCATGCTCGTCCCTGATATCACGACCAGCGGGGCGCTGCCCTTCAGCTCGCCCTTCGGCGGAATGGCGTTCATGAACGTGCTTGCCTGCTTGCCGTTGACGGCCACTGCCCCGAGCACTTCCACCTTGATGGGCTTGCCCAGCTCCTCGAGCGCGGACTCGCAGACGCCGACCACCCCGCCGAGGTTGAGGATGTCCAGCGTATCCCCTACCTTGACCTGCTTGGGCACGTTGCCGACAAACCCTTTCAGTGCCCGGCGGTTCCCCAGGGCAACGACGAGGATGTCATCCTTCGATATCCGCACCATGCGCCCGGTGGTGATCTCTACCTGGTTGTACACGCTCTTCTCCTCGAGCGCCTTGACGACGATGATGCTCCCTGCTTTCGCCTCGATGGCGTCGATGACATCGACTTCCTTCTTCAGCTTGAGGTTCCCGGCGATGCTCGCGATCTTGTGGACTTTTATCTTCCTTGCCATGTTCTCAGCGCCCTCCCTTCCTGCCCTTCGCCAATATGCCCTGCAATCCGTAGATCTTGCTGAACCCTTCCGCGTCGCGGCCGTCGTAGAAGGCGTTCTCCTCCCCGTACGTCGCGACCTTCTGGTCCATCAGGGAAAACCCGCTTTTGCATCCGACGACCATGAACTCCTCCTTGTGGAGCTTGACCTTCGCCTCTCCCGACACCGCAGACTGGCTGCTGTCGAGCATCTTCTCGATGTCCCGCATCACCGGGTCGAAGTACAGGCCCTCGTGCAGCAGGTTGCCGTAGAACTCAGACAGCTGGTTCTTCCAGAATGACTGCCACTTGGTGAGCACGAGCTTCTCCAGCTCGCGATGCGCCTTGATCAGGATGAGCGGGGCGCCGGCCTCGAACGCTATCCGCCCCTTGATGCCGAGGATGGTGTCCCCGATATGGACTCCCTTCCCCACGCCGTGCTTGGCCGCGATTGCGTCAAGCGCCCCGAGCATCTCCACCCCATTGAGCTTCTTGCCGTTCAGCTTGATCGGGACCCCTTTGTCGAACGTGAGCGTGAGATATTCCGGCGCGGACGGCGCATCCGCAATGGCGCTGGTCCTGGAAAAGACTTCCTCGGGGATTTCCTTCCACGTGTCGTGGGTCTCCTTGCCGCCGATGGTGGTGCCCCACATGCCCTTGTTGACGGAATAGGACGTTGTCTTCGCTTCTACCGGGAAACCCTTCTTCGCGAGGAACTCCGCTTCCTGCTTCCGGGTGATGGACAGCTCCCGTATGGGCGCGATGATCTTCAATCCAGGGGCGAGCACGCGGAACGCGACATCGAAGCGCACCTGGTCGTTTCCCGCCCCTGTGGAGCCGTGCGCCAACGCGTCCGCCTTCTCTTTGAGGGCGACCTGCGCGATCTTCTCCGCCTGGATCACCCGCTCGGCAGACACGGATAGCGGGTACACGCCGCCGCGCAGGACGTTCCCCTTGATGAGGTACGTGAGGAACCGGTCGAACAGCTCCTTCTTCGCGTCTATCGCGCAATGCTTCGCCACCCCGAGTTTCTTCGCCTTCGCGGCTATCCCGGCCAGCTCCTCCCCGGAGAAGCCCCCGGTATCCACGGTGACGGTGACGACCTCGCAGCCGTATGTCTCCTTGAGGTAGTGGACGCAGAAGGACGTATCCAGCCCCCCTGAAAATGCCAATACGATCTTGTTCAGCTTCATGGTCGTGTGCTGCCGGCCCCCGGCCGGCTCCCCGGAGATGTGGGAAAACCGCTACTTTTAAATATGACGACCTAAACAGGACAACATGGACAAAAAAGTCCGAAATGGGACATTAGTCTAATTCTAGACTTTTAATACTTAAATAAGACAAAAAAGTCCGAAAAGAAACATTTATATAGGAGTGCCCGCTTCTAGGGGGATAAGCGATGTGCCTTCACGACAGAGTACCGAACCGGGCAAGGCACAGACGCTTACTTTTTCGTGGTTAGGATGCAGGCGCAACTGTCAGAGTGGGTGGACGTTGATTCGGTTGCGCTCGAGACTGCCGTGTTTTCGAGGCTCAGGGAGTTCCGAAGGCTCAAGCGGTAGGCAAAAAGGGGCCCAGGCAGAGCTGCATCATCCGACAGGCCCATGCCGCTGGTTTCATCCGCTTCATCCGCTTCATTCCATCCATGTTCATTTCCATGTTCATTTCATTGATATCAGTTCATTGAAACAAAATAACGTTGGGGGTTGGGGAGCGCGCTCGAATGCGCCGCTCTGCTGTCATGAGCATTACGAAGACCGTCGAGAAGTACGTCCAGGAGCACCCTTCTGTCAAGGACTGCCTGAAGAAGGGGCTGGTGAACTATTCCGCTCTCGCCAGGCAGATCGCTGAAGAGCTCGGCCTGGACGCGGAGAGGAACTTCGACGCCCTCCTCATCGCGGCGCGGCGCTCGCACGAGAAGGTCGCCAAGGAGAAGGATTCCCAGGAGAAGATACTCTCTGTCCTGCGGCAAAGCCGCGTCGAGATCAAGAACCGGATGGTCGCCTTCGTGCTGGAGCGTGGCGTGCCTCCCAAGTCCCTGACCGACCTGGAGAACAAGGCGAAGAAAGCGGGAGAGGTGCTCCACATCATCGAGGGCGTCTCGGCCATGACGCTCATCACCGTGGAGGAATTATCAAAGGAGATACGCTCCCTCTTCAGGAATTTCATCATCCGGGAGAACAAGGAGCTGGTGGAGGTCATCCTCAAGAGCCCCAAGGAGATTGAGCAGACCGCGGGCATCATGGGCTACCTCTGCTCCCTGCTGGGCGAGAACGGCGTCAACATCGTCGAGGAGATGAGCTGCTGGACGGACACCATCTTCCTCGTGCAGGAGAAGGACCTCGGGAAAGTGATGGAATTGCTGAAGTTCTAGGGGGCATACCAGAACCATTCCGTCCTGATGAGCATTGACAAATCATCGCTGTTTTTGAAGAATTTGTAATAATGAGTGTAATATTCTCTTTTCACTTGTTCATTCCCCGAGCAGGTGCCCGAGCTTCTGCCGCTTGGCCTTCATGTAGCCCTTGCTCTGCCTGTACGCGGGCGGGATGAGCGGCACCCTCTCGGCAATCTCGATGTCCCCGTCCTGCAGCCCCCCGATCTTGCGGGGATTGTTGGTGAGCAGCCTGATTTTTTTCACGCCGAGATGGTGGAGGATCGCGGCCCCGATGGAATAGTCCCGCGCGTCGTCCCTGAAGCCGAGCTTCTCGTTCGCCTCCACGGTGTCCATGCCCTTGTCCTGCAATGCGTACGCCTTTATCTTGTTCGCGAGCCCGATGCCCCTGCCCTCCTGCTGGAGGTAGACAAGGACGCCGCCCTGCTTGCCGATCATCCCGAGCGCGGCGCGGAGCTGGAGCCCGCAGTCGCACTTCGTCGAGCCGAGCGTGTCCCCGGTCAGGCATTGGGAGTGGATGCGCGCCAGCGCCGGCTTGCCCCTGGAGAGCTTCCCCTTGACGAGGGCCGTGTGCTCCTTCTTCCGGCCGTCCTCGAAGACGTGGATGCGGAATTTTCCGTAGACGGTGGGGAGAGTCGCTTCCGCTTTGTGTTTTACCAGGGATGCCATCAACGTTGAAAATTTTCCATACTTTAAAAATTCAGCTGTTTTCGATGGCAAAAGCAGGCGCACCCCATTCTGCATCACCAACCAGGAATTTGCTTGTTCTGTCCTGAAAAATAAAAACTTTTATAATCAACAATGACCACAATCAACCGACATGGCCTCCCCCAGACCGCTCAGCAGGGACCCCCGTTCCCTCTTCGCAAAATACCCCCGGCATCCGGAGGACTACGCCTACATGAATTCCAACAAGCTTCCGGCTCAATTTTTGTTTGCAAATAAATTCTACAGGAGAGCGCTTCAAAGGCCCATCTGGCGCCATCAGTACGAGGGCAAATGGGTAGCGATTCTCGGCACCAGGCCAAACCCGGAAATAATCGCCGGAGACAGGCTTGAAGCGGTGCTCCATGACGCATACACAACCTGGGGTTATCGCCCTATCTTGCATGCGTTAGTCGGCCGACAAGAAACAATGGGATGTATGCCTCCGCCAGAGCTGGTTTACCGATGAATTCTTAATAGTCCCGCGGGATA
>DUHN01000064.1 GCA_013330825.1 Candidatus Woesearchaeota archaeon
CGGACGTCTGCATCCCTTTGGTCGTCCGTATCCTCCCCCGCCGGTCAAGCTCCAACCCGAATGCCTTGGTGAGATAGGATTCGGCAGAGACAAAGCCCGCGGCAATGAGCACGAGGTCTGCGGGAAGCTCAAATTCCGATCCTGCCTTTGGAGAGAACCGGCCATCCTTCCATTCAACCTCATGGGCATGGATCCGTTCAACCTGCCCATCGCCAGAGAATCCGGTAGTGTTGACTTCAAATTTTCCGTCGAATATTCCGGCGTGCATCGCTTCCTCGTGCGAGCTTGATTGCTTATACGTGAAAGGCCATTGCGGCCACGGGTGTTTCGCCGTTCTTTCGGCAGGAGGCTTGGGAAGCAGCTCAAACTGCGTTATGCTCTTCGCGCCCTGGCGCACGGCGGTGCCGATGCAGTCTGATCCTGTGTCCCCGCCGCCGATCACAATGACGTGCTTGCCGCGGGCAGTGATCATCTCCTCCAGGGCATCACCCGCATTCATCCTGTTCTGCAGCGTCAAATAGGGTACTGCGAAGTGGATTCCCCCCAGTTCCCTTCCAGGGACGGCAATATCGCGCGGCTGTGTGGCGCCTATGGCCAGCACGATTGCGTCAAACTCCTTGTGCATCTTTTGTGCATCGTAATTTTTCCCGACGTTTGCATTGGGCACGAACTCTATGCCTTCGGCAGTGAGCTGCTCCAGGCGCCTGGTCACCAGGCGCTTGTCCATCTTGAAATCAGGAATCCCATAGGTCAGCAATCCCCCGATCCTGCTGGCCCTCTCGTACACGGTGACGTGGTGGCCGGCATAATTGAGCTGCTGCGCGGCAGCCAGGCCGGAAGGGCCGGAGCCGATGACGGCAACGCGCTTTTCCGTCCGGTATTTCGGAGGATTCGGCTCCACGAGCCCCGCATCCCATGCCTGCTGTATTATTGCCATTTCAGCCTGCTTGATGGCAACGGGGCTGGAATCCGGCTCGAGCGTACAGGCGGTTTCGCAGGGCGCCGGGCAAACCCTGCCTGTGAATTCCGGGAAGTTGTTTGTCGAATGGAGCGCCTCGATTGCCGCTGCAAGATTGCCCTTGTACAGATGGTCATTCCAGTGCGGAATCTGGTTGCTCACGGGGCAGCCATAATCAGACTGGCAAAAAGGGATGCCGCAATCCATGCAGCGCGATGCCTGCAGGGCAATGGTCTCCGCCGGGAAAGAAGTATTGATGTCCCTGAAGTCTTTGATGCGCTCAGCTACCGGGCGGTACGGGGCAACTTCCCGTCCGTGCTTCAGAAATCCCCTCGGGTCCCCCATGCTGCCCAAGAAAAGATATCACTATATAATAGTTATTGTTAAGGGATGCTGGCGCCGAAAAAAGGAGTCACACCACCTTGATGTCCGTTACCGGGAAATGCCTCTTCACGATCTCCTTGAGAAGATTGAGCTTCGAGTGCTCCCGGCCGATGATCATGCCCTTGGCCTTCGTGTCCCTGCCGCGGATGGTGACGATGCCGTCGTGCTCCTCCACGCTGATGATCTCCGCGGGATGCGCGAGGCGGCGGATGAAGTCGCCGAGATTGCTGTTGAACTCCACGAGCTGGACGCTCCTTTTGAGCAGCTGCTCCACCTTCCTGATGTTGGCCGCGTTCTTCCCTATGGCGCGGCCCATCTCGCCCTGCTCGACGATGAAGAGCGAGTGCTCGGGAAGGTAGTCCTTCAGGCGGGCGTCGGTGATCTTCTCGAAGAACACGATGATCTTCAGCGTCTGCGCGTCGAAGCTGCGGCTGGCCATCTGCACCCTATGCCTTGAGAAGGGAGACCACGGAGATGGAGAACGGCTTCTTGCAGATGACGCCAAGCTCCTCGTTGGGCAGGGACAGCTTGACCTTCTCCGCTCCCGACAGGCGCGAGTAATGGTCGATGTCCGCCTCGACGGATGCCGGGCAGTTCGCGGTCACGAACACGCGCTCGACCGCTCCCCTCTTGAGCTCCTTGAGCGTGCGCTGGGTGCCGATGACTACCTTGTCGCCCTTGAGGACTTTCTTCAGTTCCGCGACGGAGACTTGCTCTGCCATAAGGGTGTTGGAAATTTTCCTTGTTTATAAATGTTGATTCTTTTCCGGCAGAAAGCCTTGGTGCGCCCGGGCAGCAGCTTCTCGCTTCTGCTTTCCCAGCCGCTATCCGGCATTCCCCATAGTCCACGCAGTGGATGCCGGAAGCTCGCTTCCGNNCTTCCGAGCAGGGGCGTCCCCCTTGCCGATTCGCTTTTGCAACAGCCAAGCTCGACTGATGCTGCTGCCCGTGAATCTTGTCTGAGCTTACTTCTTCTGTTTCGAGACGAGGCCCGGCAGTCCGGTGCCGATGGGCACGGGCTGGTTGATCATGACGTTCTCCACGACCGAGGTGAGCCTGTCCACTTCCCCGGTCAATGCGGCGTTGATGAGGTGCTTGATGGGCGTCTCGAACGATGCCCGCGCGAGGACGCTGGACTTCTCGGAGACGACCCCGTAGCGCGTGATGCCGCGCATCTCCCCGGACACGGTCATGCCGTCGGCGACGAGCATGATGTGGCGGATGTCGACATTCAGCCCCTGGCTGTCGATGACCTTCGCGACCTCGTTGATGATCGCCTGGCGCGCGGCCTCGATGCCGAGCACGTTCTGAATCTCGTAGATGTCGCTCGTGGTCGTCCGGTGGGCGTCCACCTGCTCGAGCTGCAGCACGTCCCCGAGGTTGGAGCCCGCGGTGATGATGAGGTACTCGTCCCCCCGCTTGAGCGGAAGGACCTGCCTGATGCCGAGGATGCCCTTGACGTGGATGTCTTTCAGGCGCTCCTTGGCCTTGTATGCCTCGTTGAGGGACTCGTCCTTGCTCTTGGTCTTGACCGAGATGCCGCCATCCTTCTCCTTGACGTTGAATCCCTTGACCTGCTTCGTGATGGAAGCGATGACCATCGCAGGGGTGATGCCGAGGTCCTTCATCTTCTGCTTGTCGAGGCCGACCTCGATGGTGAGATCGGCGATGTTGATGGTGAACTCAGTGGCGATGTGACTGAGCGTGGTCTCCTTGATCTGCAGCGCCAGCTCCTTCAGGTTCTTGCCCTCGGAGTACGGCTTCTTGAGGTAGATCTCCATCATGGAGTTCTTCAGCTCCTTCCTGCCGTCGAGGATCTCGATGATGCGCGGCAGGCCGACGGTGACGTTCATCTCCGCGACGCCCGCGAAGTGGAAGGTGTTGAGGGTCATCTGGGTGCCGGGCTCGCCGATGGACTCCGCGGCGATGAGGCCCACGCATTCCCCGGGGGATATCTTCGCGCTCTCGTATTCCTTCTGCACGGCCTCGAAGACCTTCCTGATCTTCGCCTGGCTCGCACCCTTCGGCAGGTGCTCGTTGATCTCGTCGATGAGCTTCTTCGGCAGTTTGTCCGCGTATTCCTTTGCGATGGTTTCCATGGGTTCTCCCTACCTGATTGAATCTATGATGCGCTTGACATTGATGCGGCCGTTCTCCGAGCGGGAGACGTCGATGCCGTCCTCGCCGTACTGGAACTGCACAATCTTCTTCGAGGCGTCGCGCACGGTGTTGCCGTACTCCACCTTGATGTCCTGCAGCGCGTTTGCCAGCCTGCGGTAGAGGTAGCCGGACTTCGGCGTCCTCAGCGCGGTGTCCATGAGCGAGTCCCTGCCGGTCATCGCCTGGAAAAAGAATTCCTGTGGCGTGAGCCCGGACTTGAAGCCGTTGCGGACGAATCCCCTCGCGTCCGAGTTGAGGTCGTTCTCCCTGTAGCAGGAGAGCGTGCGGTTCTCGTAGCCCTTGTCGATGCGCCTGCCGCGGAGGGCTTGCTGGCCCACGCACGCGGCCATCTGCGCCAGGTTGAGGAGGTTCCCCCTCGAGCCGGACGCGGCCATGATCATGGTATGGGAGTTCTTCTTCGCGTGCTTCGCGACGATGTCCCCGGTCTCGTTCCTCGCCTTGTTGAGCACCTCGAGTATCCTCAACTCAAGGGTCTCGGCCAGCGTCTTGCCGGGGTAGGATTCCATGGTGCCCTGCTGGTAGCTCTGGATGAAGTTCTCCACTTCCCGCTGGGCATTGTCGAGCGTCTCCCTCACCCTGAGCTGGGCGGGCTCCGGAAGGTCTGTGTCCGCGAGCGCCGCGGTGAAGCCGCTCCTGAAGAGCACCTCGATGCCGAGGCGGAACATCTTGCCCAGGATGTCGAGGGCGAAGTCCTTGCCGTACTGCTGGTGGATGTTGCGCAGCATGAGGCCTTCCTCCTCGCCGAGGCTGTTCTTGTCCATGAAGCCCTTGACGAGCTTGCCGTTCTCGATGAGGACGTCATTGCTGCCGCTCTCGTCCGCCGTCCGTGACGTTCCCTTGAAGTTGAAGTCCTCCGGCAGCAGGACGCTGAAGATCTCCTTGCCGGAGACCGTCTGCTTGCGCGGCAGCTTGCCGAAATCGGTGATGCCCACGGCCATGAGCAGGTCGATGGCCTCCTGCCGGGCGTAGGAGAAGTATTTCGTGAGGAGGTAGTTGCCGGAGATCGCGTCCTGGATGCAGCCGATGATGCTCAGCCCATAGCGGGGCGAGACCACCTGGGTCTGGACTTCCATGAGGATCTCCGCTTCCGCGCGCGATTCCTCGGTCTGGGGGATGTGGAGGTTCATCTCGTCCCCGTCGAAGTCCGCGTTGTACGGGGTGCAGACGGCCGGGTTGAGCCTCAATGTCCTTCCGGGCAGCACCTTGACGCGGTGGCACATCATGCTCATCCGGTGGAGCGACGGCTGCCTGTTGAAGACCGCGACGTCGCCGTCCATGAGATGCCGTTCCACGGTGTAGCCGGGCTGCAGCTCCTCGAGGGAGGCTTCCTTGGTCTCGGAGGTGATCTTCTTCTTCTTGCCGTCCGGGCGGATGATGTAGTTCGCTCCCGGATACTCTTCCGGACCCTTCTCGATGAATTTCTTGAGATAGGCCATGTTCCACTCGTTGACGCGCTCGGGGACCGTGAGCTTCATCGCCACGATGAGCGGGACGCCGACCTCATTCAGCTCCAGCATCGGATCGGGGGAGATGACCGTGCGCGCGGAGAAATTGGTGCGCTTGCCCGCGAGGTTGTGCCTGATGCGGCCTTCCTTGCTCTTGATGCGCTCGGTGAGCGTCTTGAGGGGCTGGCCCGAGCGGTGGCGCGCGGGAGGCAGCTGGGCGACGTCATTGTCGAAGTAGGTGGTGATGTGGTATTGCAGCAGGTCCCAGAGGTCCTCGACGATGATCTCGGGGGCGCCGGCGTTGATGTTCTCGAACAGGCGCTGGTTGATGCGGACGATGTCCCCTATCTTGTGGGTGAGGTCGTCCTCGCTCCTCTCTCCCGTCTCGAGGGTGATGGACGGGCGCATGGTGACTGGGGGGATGGCGAGCACGGTGATGATCATCCATTCCGGGCGAACATGGGGGGCGTTGATGCCGAAGAGCTGCGCGTCCTCGTCCGTGACCTTCTCCAGGCGCGCGCGGATCTCGATGGGGGAGATGCGCTTTTCGTCCTCGATGAGGGTGGTGGGCTTCTGCAGGGTGATCTTGCCCTGCTTGGCCTTGCAGTGCGGGCACTTGGCCGCGGTCTTCATGAGGGAGACGACTTCCTTGATCTTCTTCCTGCGCTCCTCGATGCCCATCTCCTTCTCGACCTGATCGAGCTGCTCCCTGATCTTGGATATCTTGTTGTCCGGGATGAGTATCCTGCCGCAGTCCTTGCAGCTGGACTTGAGGATGGTGATGATGACGGGGGTGAACTTGATGTGCATGACCGGCCGGGCGAGCTCGATGTAGCCGAAGTGGCCGATGCATTCCTTGAGGCGGGCGCCGCAGGTCTTGCACCTGAGCCCGGGATCGATGACGCCCATGCGGATGTCCATCAGGCCACCGTCGACGGGATAGCCTTCCTTGTCGTAGAGCTCCGGGGTCACGATCTTCGCGGAGGACATCTTCTTGACCATCTGGGGGGAAAGCACGGAGAAGGAGACGCTCTTGATCTTCTTGTGGACGAAGTGCTCCTCTTCCTCGATGCGCTCGATCTGGCTCTTCTTTTCAGGGGTGAGCTCCTGCGTCTCCGCAGCGGATTCCTCCGCGGGCTGCTGGGGGGCTCCCGGNNTTCGCGCTCTCCTCTGGTTATTGTCACTCTCAGTACTTGCTCGTCAGCTCAAGCTTCGGGTACAGCCCGAGGGACTTGAACTCGTCGAGCATGAGCTTGAATGCGTAGCTGACCTCGATGAAGTTGACCTCCACCCCGTCGCCGCAGACCGGGCAGTAGGTGCGGTTCTTGTGGTCGTCCTTGATGGCGATGATGCCGCAGCCCTCGCACACGGGGACGACGGTCTTGTCCGAGTCGAAGCGCTCCTTGAGCAGCAGCGAGGCGCCGTGCGCGATGAAGGTGTCCTTCTCCATCTCTCCCAGCCGGAGGCCGCCTTCCTTGGCCCTGCCTTCTGTCGGCTGGCGGGTGAGGAGCTGTATGGGGCCGCGCGCCCTCGAGTGGATCTTGTTGGCCACCATGTGCTTGAGCTTGAGGTAGTACATGTTGCCGATGTAGATTTTCGCCTGGTATTCCTCGCCGGTCTGGCCGTTGTACATGGTCTCGACGCCGTTCTCCCGGAAGCCCAATGACTGGAGCTCCTTCCTGAGCTTTTCCTCCGGCTCCGCGTCGAAGGTGGTGCCGTTGATGTACCTGCCCGACAAGGAGCCCACTTTGCCGCCGAGCATCTCGATGAGGTGGGCGATGGTCATGCGCGAGGGGATGCCGTGAGGCGAGAAGATGATGTCCGGCACGATGCCTGACGCGCTGAAGGGCATGTCCGCCTGCGGCACGATCAGCCCTGCGACGCCTTTCTGCCCGTGGCGCGACGTGAACTTGTCGCCAATCTCGGGGATGCGCTGGTCCCTCAAGCGGACCTGCACGAGCTTGTTGCCTTCCTCGTTCTCGGTGATGAGCACGAAATCGACGATGCCTTCCTCGCCGTGCTTGAGGCCGATGGAGCTCTCCCTCCTCGTGGAGGTCGCGAGATTGTAGTCTTCCATGGAGCTGAGGAACCGGGGCGGGGAGGTCTTGCCGATGATGACGTCTCCCTCCTTCACCTTGGCCTCCTGCGAGATGATGCCATCCTCCTCGAGGTAGCGGTAGTCCTTCTCGGACTTGTAGCCCTTGACTTCCTTGTCGGGGATGCAGACCTCGTCCATGAGGCCCCCTGAATACCTGAGCTCTTCGGCGATGGCGGGGCGGTAATAGGTGGAGCGCCCGAATCCGCGCTGGATGGAGCCCCCATTGAGGATGATCGAGTCCTCCATGTTGTAGCCCTTGTAGCTCATGATCGCGATGACGACGTTCTGGCCCGCGGGGTGGGAGTCGTAGTTGCAGATGTCGTGCATGATGGTCTCGACGATGGGCTTCTGCGCGTGGTGCATGACGTTGACGTCCATGTCCATCCTGACGGCATAATTGGCGGCGTAGAGGCCGAGGGCCTGCTTCTGGTTCTTCGAGCCCGCGTTCAGGCGCGTGGACTGGTTGAAGTTGCCGTATGGGACGAGGGAGGTGCAGTAGCCGAGGATGTCCAGCGGCATGATCTCGAGGTGCGTGGTCTCCGCGGCCACCTCGTTCTCGAAGAATGCCACGGTGGCGTTCTCCTCTTCCGCGGCATCGAGGTACTCGACGACGCCTTCCTTCACGAGGTCGCTCCACGAGATCTCGTTCTTCTCGAGCTGCCTGATGTGCCTCTCGGCCAGGAGCGGCTTGCCGTCCTTGACGACAATCAGCGGCCTCTGGGCGCGGCCCCTGGCTGCCTCGACCTCGACGCGGTCTGCGCGGGGGTCGTAGGCGACGCTGACGCTCTGCCCGAGGGCCCCTGCCCTCCTGGTCTCGCGCAGCTTGCGCACGTATTCCCGCGGATCATCCGCATACCCGACGAACTTGCTGTTGAGGTAGACTTCTGCCATATGTTCACCGCNNCACTGTTATGTTATGGTTGTTGGTTGTTGGCGTTATTTGACCATTCTCAATCCATTGTCCTTGAGGACCTTGACCACGTCATCTTCCGGGGACTCCTGCGAGATGCTGCAGAGGAGGGCCATGTTCTTGCGCAGGCCGATGTTCGTGCCTTCCGGCGTCTCGATGGGGCAGAGCCTGCCGAGATGGGTGGAATGCAGCTCCCGTGCCTCGAAATTCTCCTGGGATGCGCTCAATGGCGAGACCACGCGCTGGAGGTGGGAGAGCGTCTCGAGATAATTGATGCGCTGGATGCGCTGGGAGATCCCCTTCCTGCCGCCGACCCACACGCCCGTGGCCATGGCCGAGTAGATGCGCTGGGTGAGCAGCTTGTCGCGGATGATGACCTTGATGCTGGGGAACTTGCCGCGCTTGACGATGCGCTGGAAATTGTAGAGCAGGTCGGAGATGAGCACCTTCAGGTTGAGCCTCAGGAGGTCTCCCAGGAGGTCGCCGGACATCTTCAGGCGCTTGTTCTTGTAGTGGTCCTTGTCGTCGCTGTGCTCCTTTCCCGAGGAGACGCGCAGGTAGCGCCTCAGCATCTTGCAGAGGTTGTGCGCCTTGTAGGTGCGGTCCTGCGGCGTGACGCCGAGGTGCGGGAGAAGGTACTTGTCGAGGATCTCGGTCATGCGCTTGACGCGTATCTCCTTCGACTGGGTGATGCCGATGCGCTTCGCGATGTAGTCGAGGGCGTCCTCTTCGGTCTTGATGCCGACATATTCCAGAAGATTGACGATGACCTCGTCGTACTGCTCGCCTTCGGTGATGTAGCGCGTCATCTCCTCGTCCTTGAGCAGCCCCAGCGCCTTGATGACGACGAGGGCCGGAACCCTCTTGACGCGGGTGAAGGAGAGGTAGAAGATGCCGTCCTTCATGCGCTCGAGCGTGTGGGGAATCTTGAACGAGCCGAATTCGGAGAAGAGCTTGCCGATGTGCTTGCTCGGCCCGGTGGGGTCCTCCTCGATGAGGAACCTGTTGGGCGCGAGGTCTTCTATGGTGATGAGCACCTTCTCGGTGCCGTTGATGATGAAATAGCCGCCGGGCTCGTCGGGATCCTCCCCCTTGTCGATCAGCTCCTGCCGGTTGAGCTTGTGGAGGTGGCACCACTTGCTCTTCAGCATGATGGGGAGGTTGCCGATCTGGGTGTCGAACGATTCCCTCTGCACGCCGTTGATGTGGGCGGAGACGGTGATGAACGTGGGGGCGGAGTACGTCAATTTTCTCAGCCTCGCTTCCATCGGGAAGATGTTGCGCTCGGAGCCGTCCGCTTCCGTGACCTGCGGCTTCTTGACCCAGATCTTGTCGAGCTTGATCTTGAACTCGTCGATGTTGTGCGGGATGATGGTGGGCACGATCTCCTTGTTCTCCTCCACGATCTTCTGCAGCTCGCGGTCGACGAAATCGTTGAAGAACTCCACGTCGGAGGCCACGGGCGTCTGCTCCTGGAAGTATTTCTGGATGAGGACCTTGCCGTTCCTATACATTGACAACCACCCTGTAGAACACGGTCTCTCCCGCCGTCTGGGAATCGCGCAGGACCTTGATGACGTCGCCTGCCTTGACGTCGAGGTTGGCGATGGCCGGGTCCGTCCGGTATATCTTGGGGAGGTCCCTGAGCGTGGCGCGGTAGGACTCGAGGAGCTGCTTCTTCTCCCGGTCGCTGACCTTGACGTGCTTGGGCGTCAGGGAATGCTTGTCCACCTTGAATTTCGACTTCTTTTTCTTCGCCATGTGTTCTCTGGATCCTCTGGGAACAGTGGGCCGGACGGGATTCGAACCCGCGACCACCTGATGCCTTCGACGGACACTGTCCGCTAAAAGTCAGGTGCTCTACTGCCCACCGCAGTTCCAGGCTGAGCTACCGGCCCATGAGCATTGGGAAAACGCCCTGGCCGGGACTTTCCCAACCGTTTGAAGGGTTGCTTTGAACCCGGGTCGCAGCCGTGACAGGGCTGAATGATAGGCCACTACACTACCAGGGCATGAACGTGAAGGGAAGGGCATACGGCAAATGATGCTGGGCGAACGGCATGGGTGGATGGCATAGCAGTCTCTCTGTCATACTAACGGCGCTACGGCGTTTAGAGCGTAGCGTCTAGAGAAAAATTACTGTGCATCGCTTGTGGGATTGGGAGGTTATTTATAAAGCTTGCGGATTTTTTGTTTTGGTTGTTTTCCATATGGGGCATCACGAATTGCAGGAGGTTTTTCAGAAGCAGGGCTATCGTTGAGATGATTGTCTTAAGCTACGACAGGGCCTGAAGCTCCAGCTTGCCGTATCCGATGCCAGGGTATGTTTTTGCTGATGATTCATAGAAGGTCTTCATGATCCGGTTAGCCTTGTCTTTGATGCTCTGCAACTCGTCATCCCTTGAATAGGCTAGCCCGGATGATTGGCATCTTAAGGGAGAATCACCAACGGCGAGAAGTGGGGTCTCCCCCTGCAGCTCGGCCCTTATCACAGCCAGGTAGAATTCGCTTGCGCCGACAAGTTCCGGGCAGAGGGATTTTGCGGCATCCCTCTGGAAAGGGAACCCGGAAATGTGCAGGGTCATCTTGTAGCTGTCCTTCACCGCAGCCCTGGCCAATCCTTCGAGGCGTATGATGCTTGGGTTGCCATTATATCCGACAAGATAGAGATGTGAGGCCTGCTCTCCTCGTTGTCGTGAGGTCCCATTCCCATCTCCTGCGAATCCGGACGCGAGCGCAAGCCTCGGTTGTAATGCCATTGAGTACTGGGAAGTGCGCATTTGTTTAAATACCTTGTCGGCGGTTCGTGCCGTTTTTCTGCGTAGAATCTGTTCCGTTCCCCGCCAAGGCCATGCCAATCATCTTTAAATAGTTCCTTTCTTTCTTTTCCCATATGATCAAGGCCATCCTCTTCGACCTAGACAACACGCTCATCGATTTCATGAAGATGAAGCGGCTTTCCTGCGAGGCCGCGATTTCCGCCATGATTGATGCCGGCCTTACGATGGAGAAGGAGAAGGCCATGAAGCTGCTGTTCAGGCTGTATGACCAGCACGGCTTCGAGGATCCGCGCATCTTCCAGAAGTTCCTGTCCAAGTACCAGAAGGAAGTCAACCCGAAAGTGCTGGCTTCCGGGGTCGTCGCCTACCGGAAGGTGCGGGCCGGGTTTCTTGAGCCCTACCCCCACGTGGTGAGGACGCTGATGAAGCTGAAGGAGAAGGGCATCAAGCTCGGGATCGTCACGGATGCGCCGACCATGAAGGCATGGATACGGCTGATGTCGATGAAGATCGGCGACTATTTCGACGTGGTGGTCGCTTTCGAGGACACGATGCAGCTCAAGCCCCACACCCTGCCGTTCCAGGAAGCCCCCAGAAGGCTGAAGGTGAAGCCGGAGGAATGCCTCATGGTGGGGGACCGGCCGGAGCGGGATGTCAAGGGGGCGCAGCAGCTCGGCATGATGACGTGCTTCGCCAAGTACGGGAATGCCTCAGCCGTGTTCTCCGGGGCTGACTACGACATTTCTGACATAGAGGAGCTGCTGGGGGTTGTGGGGCTGCACGAACATCCCACTTCAGAAAAAGGAAAGAAAAAATAAGAACAAAACAGGCAACCAGGCCTACGTGGACTTCCCGAGGATCCTGAAGACGGACGTGCTGCAGGCGCCGCACTTGCCCTTCATGGCCTTCCTGCCGTTCTTCATGGTGACTTCCTTGCCGTCCTTGATGTCAACCTGCTTCTTGCATTTCATGCATCTTCCTTGTACCATACATTCACCTCGTGTTTGTTCACTTTACCGTGAATTCCCATTCATGGGTGGTTCTCCTATTTAAAGGTTTGCGAATGGATGGGTTTTCGTATAGTGGTATAGGGCTTGTGAAGGGGTCCAAGAAGGGGGCAGGAGCGGCATGACGGCTACTATCTTTTGGCACTAGAACGCCATCTCCCTTTTCAGCTTCTGGATGATGTGAACGGGCGTGGGGTCGACCTTCCTCTCAATGGCGGTGTAGTAGGACGCCCAGTCCCCCAGGTAGATGAAGGAGAGCATCCTCGCCAGCAGGGATATCCCTCTCGGAGCGACTTCAATGACGTCCACCGTCTGCTTCATCATCTCCCGGCAGATGTCCATGCGCTTCCGGATGCGCTCGTGGTCCTGCGGGTCCCTCAGGAGGAGGGCAACCATCTCTTCCCGCTTCATGGACTCGTAGCCGCACAGCTCGTTGTGGTTCATCTCGGGGAGGGAGTTGCAGAACGCTGGCATCTTGGCGTTCTCATTGAACTGGGTCTTCCACCTCATCGCTACCGGTTTGAGGAGTTCTGAGGCGTAGATGATGGGAGTCCTTCCCTTGATGAGCTTCACCAGCGTCTGGCCGCGCTGCTTGAACTCCGCGACATTGCTCAGGATGGTGAGGGCCTCGGTGATGTCCTCGTGGGAGATCCCGATGAGCTTGGAATTGGACAGGAGCCCCAATACGGGAAGGAAAAGGTACCCCAACGCCGCTCTCGGCTGCAGCCCTTCCGGGATCCTGATGTGCTTCGGGCACAGGGCGGCGATATCCCCGCCGGAGGAGATGCCCACCACCTTGGAGCCCCTCTCCAGCGCTTCCCTGCAGGCGGCAATCGTCTCCTCGGTCTTTCCAGAGTAGGAGACCGCGATGACCAACGAGTCCTTATTGGCGAAGCCCGGCAGGGTGTAGTCCCTCACCACATGGACGGGGGTTTTTTGGCTCCGCATCAATGTGGCGGTGAGGTCAGCCACTATGCCCGAGCCGCCCATGCCGAGGATGACGATGTTCGCCACCTTTCCGGAGACATAGATGCCTTTCGGCAGTTCCAATGCCTCGCCGCACTGCCTCGGGAACTGCTCGAGGACCTGCGCCATGTTCTCGGCGTCGATTGCCATGGGGCTTTTGCATTCCTTTTTATTTATATAGTTTTTGCGTATGAGATTTTATCCGGCGCATTCCTTTTCCCTACCGTGGCAGAGGAACCAATGGAAGGCAAAAAATCAGGGGGGGGCACCACCTGAGCGCGCGTGATCTTTGGCCGAAGCCCTCCACGCACCCTTGCCGCCCAATAGGACCGCGCAATGCGGCGCGACAAGATAATGCGAGCCGCAGGCGAGCGGAAAGAGGAGGCTGCCCTTGTTGTCCGTGCCAAGAACAGACTATGTCATCTCCTCGCGGCTGAGAGAATTCCTTTGACGGAGAAGCCCACCCACACCAGGTTGAGGAAGAAGAACGGCCAACTGCCGATGAGGAAGGCGTAGATGATGAGCAAGGCGCTTCCTATCGCGTTCGTCGCGCAGTAGGCGAGGTCGGTGACCTGCCAGCTCCTCATCATGTTCAGGATGAACGCCCCGAGGATGATGGCCATGCCGAAGAATCCCGTGGTCTGGGCGAAAAGCGGGTCCATGATGGTCTCTCTTCTTCTCGGTATATATAGGTTCCTACTTGATGGTATTGGTTAATCTGCGGGTGCTAAGTGTGGATGGTCATCTGCGGGTGTTTCACCGCCTTTATGAGCAGTTCCTTCCATTCTGCCCTCTCGGTCAGCCCTGCCCTTTGAGCTGGAGTAATCCCATTAAGCCCTTGCTGTCCGCATTGCCAGCGTTTGACTGATGATGCTGCCCTTCACTTTCTACCGAGCCGTAAAACGGAGAACGCTTATATACCTCTTCCCCTCTTGCCGGGAGATGGACAGGGCTCAAGTGAAAATCTCCTGGGTCGGCAAGTCGGTGCCGGGGCTGGTGATCCTTGTAGGCTTGGCGATCTATG
>DUHN01000014.1 GCA_013330825.1 Candidatus Woesearchaeota archaeon
AAACACTTCGCTTCGTTCTCGCCCATTATGATTTTCCCCCTTCGGGGTCGCTGTCGCTAAAGTGGGCTCCGTCACAGGTGGTGCACGGCACGGAGCTGCACTGGAAAGACCCGGTCAGGTACACCTTCGCATACGGCGGCAAGGACGGCATCCCGTACCCGGTGGACCGGAAGATGTACGACAGGAGCACCGGCATCCTCCGGAACGCGCTGGACAGCCCAAACATCAGCAGGGAAGAGAAGATGAGGGCATTGCGGCGCCCTGTCAGCACGCTGCTAGAGCAGGGAGTGGATGCCATCCCACAGGAACTTCAGGCTGATGAGCCCTACGGCGATGAGCACGCCCTGCCGGAAGGCGTGCTGCGAGATGTGGCGGATGACGCTCCTGCCCAGGAGGGCGCTCACGAGAGCGACGGCAATCAGGGCCGGAATGGTGGAATAAAGCGCAGGAGAAAGGAAATCGCCGGCGAAATAGACCGGAAGCCGGGTCATGTCGACAATGAGGGCAATCGCGGCGATGGTTGCCATATACTCCCCGGTCTTCAGGCGGAACGCATGCAGGAACGCCCCCTTCAACGCTCCCCCGGTCCCCAGCATGCCGGCCATGAAGCCGGAGCTTGCCCCCCCGATGACGCAGTTGCGCGGCGTCATCCTGAGCTTGAACCTCGGCATGTGCCATGAGACGAAGACATAGAGCAGGAGGACGGCCCCAAGGGACGCCTGCACGAGGGGGAGGGGGACAAGGGTGACAAGGTACGCCCCGAGGACGCCGAAGATCACGCTCGGGAGGCCGAATTGCTTCAGGAGGCGGATGTTGAGGTCTTTCCTGAACAGCAGGAAGCGCGAGATGTTGCCCGCGATGTGCACGATGGCGACGATGACGAGGGCCGAGTGGAAGTCTATGAGGAGAAGCGCCAGCGGCAGCAGCATCGTCGAAGAGCCGAAGCCGGTGAGCGTGCCGATGATCTCGGAGAAAAAGACGGCGAGGATGAGCCAGATGATGTCCATCGCCCCCTTTCCGGCATTTTCCTTTAAATATTTAACTCCCTTCAAACCGTTCAAACCGCTGGGGGCAACCTATTTTAATGTCCCGGGTATCCCATCACCATGATCGGCTCCCTCCGCAAGGATATCCGCTCACTGGCCAACCCTGAAAAGGCCGGGGTGCTGCAAGGGTTCTTCAGGACCGGCAAGGGGCAGTATGGCGAGGGGGACGTCTTTCTCGGCGTCACGGTGCCGCAGTCGAGAGCCATTTCCAAGAAGTATGCCTTGCTTTCTTTTGCAAACATCAAAGCCCTGCTCAAAAGCAAAATCCACGAGGAGCGCCTCGTCGCGCTGCTGATTCTCGTCCATCGTTATCAAAAAGGAGATGAAGATGAAAAAAAGGGGATTGTTGATTTCTACCTGGGAAACACGAAATGCGTGGACAACTGGGACCTGGTGGATTTGAGCGCGGACAAGCTCCTCGGCCATTGGCTCTTTGGCAAGGATGCATCATTGCTGTGCAGATTGGCAGAATCACCCCATCTCTGGGAGCGGCGCATCGCGATTGTGTCCACATTCCATTTCATCAGGAACAACAGATTCAGCGATACGTTGAAAATCTCCGGAATGTTGCTGGGGGACAAGCACGATTTGATCCACAAGGCCGTGGGCTGGATGCTGAGGGAAGTGGGCAAGAGGGACCAGCCTGTGCTGGAGGGATTCTTGAAGAGACACCATAAGAAAATGCCACGCACGATGCTGCGCTACGCGATTGAGCGGCTTGATGAGGGGAGGAAGAAGTTTTATATGGGAAAATGATGAAAAAAAGCGTGATGAAAGAGGTCTCTTCGGCACAGGCATTCGCCGCCTTCCATCCGGAGCATGCGGTCTTCGTGCTCTCCGTCGACAGGCAGGGGAAGCCCAACGGCATGGCCGCGGCGTGGAACATGAAGTGCTCGGAGGAGCCGCCGATGATCGCCGTGGCCGTCGAGAAGGGCGCCAACACCCACAAGCTGATCTCTGAAAGCCGGGAATTCGTCATCGCGGTGCCGAACAAGGCGCTGGAGAAAGGCCTCCTGTTCTTTGGCTCGTCAAGAGGGAGCGAGGTGGACAAGTTCGGGGAGACAGGCATCAGGACAATGAAGGCAAGGCATACCAAGACGCCGCTGCTGGCGGATGCCACCATCAATTTCGAGTGCGTTCTCAGGAATGCCGTTGACGCCGGTGACTGCACGCTCTTCATCGGCAGGGTTGTGGCAAGCTATGCCAACAAGGGGAAGAGGGTGCTGATGTACCGGGGAAGGATTGGCGGGAAAAGGGTATTTGAGGAGTTCTAGAGACGGGTTTCGCAATACCAACATTAATAAATGCTGCTCTGCCACGCCTTACCCATGCAATACAAGAACCTCGTTCTTGATCCCTTCCAGGAAGACGCCATCAGGGCCATAGAGGAGAACAAGAGCGTCGTCGTGTCCGCCCCGACGGGCTCGGGCAAGACGCTCATCGCGGACTACATCATCGGCAAGTACATCAAGGAGGGCAAGAAGGTCATCTACACGGCCCCCATCAAGGCGCTGTCCAACCAGAAGTACAAGGAGTTCTCGGCCGATTACGGGGAGGAGAACGTCGGCCTGCTGACCGGGGACATCTCCAAGAACGGCGGGGCGCCCGTCGTCATCATGACGACGGAGATCTACCGCAATATGGCCATCACGAGGGACGCGGCCCTCGCCACGCTGAGCTACGTGATCTTCGACGAAATCCACTTCATCAACGACATCGAGCGCGGCTATGTCTGGGAGGAATCCATCATCTTCTCGCAGGAGCACGTGCGCTTCCTCTGCCTTTCGGCCACTATCCCGAACGCGAAGGAGTTCGCCGAATGGATCGCGGCAATCAAGAGGCACGAGGTCGCGGTCGTCAGGCACGAGCACCGCCCTGTCCCGCTGTACCGGGAGTGGTTCGATGCGGAAGCCGGCATCACCACGCTCGAGCACATCAGGGAAGTGAGGGACATCCCGCAGGACAGGTACATCAGGGGAAGGACCCATCACCGGACGGCCAAGACCAAGGCTCCCTCCCATACAGACCTTATCAGGGACATCCAGGACAAGCTGCCGTGCTTCTTCTTCGTCTTCTCGCGGCAGAAATGCCAGGACTATGCCGCCGAGCTGGCGCAAAAAAACATCTTCCCGTACAACCAGGAGATAACAGCGTTCGTGAGGGAGAAACTGGCAACCGCTCCCCAGGAGATCAACAGCCTCAAGTCCACCCAGCTCATGCGGCAGGTCCTGCCGTACGGTATCGCATTCCACCATGCCGGCCTCCTGCCGGTGATCAAGGACACCGTCGAGGAGCTGTTCGGCAAGGGGCTCATCCACGTGCTCTACACCACCGAGACGTTCGCCGTCGGCATCAACATGCCCGCGAAGGCCGTGTGCTTCGACTCCCTGCGGAAATTCGACGGCATCACCTTCCGGTACCTCAACAGCAAGGAGTATTTCCAGATCGCGGGAAGGGCGGGCAGGAGAGGCATCGACAATGCCGGCTACGCCTATGTCATGGTGGACCGGAGGGACTTCAACTACGGCCTCTACCGGAACATCACGGAGAAGGATGTCGATCCCATACTGTCGCAGTTCCGGCTGTCCGTGAATACGGTGCTCAACCTCATCAAGCGCCACACCCAGGAGGAGATCGACGAGATCCTCTGCAAGAGCTTCTACACCTACCAGAAGTACGGCAGGCGCTTCGACAAGGTGGCCAAGCACCTCTTCGCGTACAAGTTCGAGGCCGCGAAGAAGAAGCTCATCAAGATGGGCTACATCGCGAATGACCGCCTCACGGACAAGGGCGAGTTCGGCTCCCACATCTACTCGGACGAGATCCTGACGTCCGAGCTGTTCGCCACATCCTTCTACGGGCATCTCAACGAATACCAGATCATGCTGCTGGTCGCGGCCATCTGCTACGAGTTCCGCGAGAAGACCGAGTTTTACCACCAGCAGCCCAGCAAGGCCCTTTCCCAGCTGAAGCACGCGCTCAAGAACCACCACACGCTGGAGAAGGAGAAGCGCTTCAGGAGCCTGGACGACCTCACTTCCCTGGTGCATCCCTGCTTCTATGGCAAGAACGTGCTGGAGATCGTGAAGAACACCAACCTGCTGGAAGGGGACATCATCCGCTTCTTCCGGCAGATGCTTGACCGCTTCGGGCAGATACGCAACGCCACCCGGGACCTGAGGCTGGTGGAGATATGCAGGAGTTGCGAGCAGGTCATCCAGAACTGTTTGAAGGACATTGACACGGTATAATGCGAAGGGCGGCTGCGCCCAACCCCNNGTTCCTTTTTTTCTCCCCATAGAAAAGTTTAAATAGATGCTCGGAGATGATTTAATTGTTATAACTGTAAAATAGGAGCAAAAGGTGTGAGCATGAAAGGGTTCTTCAGCAAACTCAAGGAGAAGATGGGTTCAGGGTCGGACATTCTCGACCAGGAAGGCGGCCCGGAATACGTCGAATTAAGCTCGGAATCATCCATGGAGAAGGCGAAAATCCTTGTCCGGCCGTACACGCTGGAGAACTTCGAGGACGTGAAGCCCGTCCTGGATGCCCTGAGGGAAGGCCATACCCTTGCGCTCGTCAACATCAGGCCGCTGAAGGACAAGGACCTCGTGGAGCTGAAGAGGGCCATCAACAAGATCAAGAAGACCTGCGATGCCGTTGAAGGCGATGTCGCCGGCTTCGGTGAGAACTGGATTGCGGCCGTGCCGTCATTCGCGCGCATCTACCGCGGCCAGCAGAAGGCCGCGCCGCAGCAGGAAGAGCAGGCCGAAGAAACGGAAGAGTAAAGGATTTCTTTCATATTTTCTGCATTCTTTGTTCTTGAGCGCATTCTGTCCATGCACCGAGGGTGAGTGGAGGGCTTCTTTTTCACGTCAAGCGCGCGCAGGATGTACCCTCCCTGATTCCACGTTTTTTTGCTAATGGTGGGAAACGGAGGCAAATCATGCCCAAAGCAAAAACTATAAAAAATGACTTCGCTTCTTGCGCGTTATGCCCGACGACGGAATGCCCGAGCAGGTGGTGGACACCTGCCCCATGTGCAGGGAGAAGTCCCTCACGCTCATGGAGAAGGAGACGGAAGTCCCGTACTTCGGGAGAGTATTGCTGTTCTCGATGACCTGCGGCACGTGCAAGTACCACATGGCGGACGTCGAGGCCCTGGAGCAGAAGGAGCCGACGCGGTACACTTTCGAGATACAGGACGAGAAGGATATGAATGTCCGCATCGTCAAGTCAAGCGAGGCGACCGTCAAGGTGCCGCATATCACCACCATCGAGCCGGGTCCTGCATCCCAGGGCTACGTGACCAACATCGAAGGGCTGCTGAACCGGGTGAAATACCAGATCGAGGGCGTCAAGGAGACGGCGGAAGACGATGAAGACAGGACGAAGGCAAAAAACCTCCTCAAAAAGATATTCAGGGTCAAGACCGGCCAGGAGAAGCAGAAGATCATCATCGAGGATCCGTCAGGGAACTCCGCCATCATCTCCGACAGGGCGGTGAAGGAGAAGATGAAAACCAAGTGAAGTCATCCCGATCCTTCCTGGCACTGCAACGTCGCGCTCGTGCCCTCATTTTTCCCGCTCATACAATTTATAGAGGGAAATGGCGTTGCAAACAACAATGCTGTGCAGATTTCATTATGTTATATACACGCCATGTTCGTGTTGGGAAGGGCGGGCAATACGGTGAAGAAAGGCTGATTATTTTTGCGGCTTCCTGCCTTCCTTTTTCTCATCCTTCGTATAGATAGTCCTCGTCGGGAACGGAATCTCGATGCCTTCCTTGCGGAGGGCGGCATAGATTGCCTCGGTCACGGCAAATTTCATCGATAACCGGCTCCAGGGATCGTCCATCCAGAACTCCACCCTGAAATTCACCGAGGAGTCCCCCATGGAGACCATCATGGCCTCGGGCGCGGGGCCGGCAAGCACGCCTTTGACCCCGGAAACCGCCTTGCAGACAACTTCCCGCACATGGCTGGGATCAGAGCCATACGCGACGCCGAACAGCACGATGTTCCTTTCCCGGGTGTCCGGCTGGGAATGGTTGAGGACCCTCGTGTCCGCGAGCTTGCCGTTCGGGATGATTACCATGGTGCCGTCATTGGTGATGAGCCGGGTGCTCCGCAGGCCGATGTCGGTGATCCTTCCGAAGACGTCCCCCTCAAGCTCAATGATATCTCCCACTTTCACGCTTTTGTCCACGATGAGCGAGACGCCGCCGAAGATGTTGCCCAAGGTGTTCTGCAGCGCGAACGCCACGGCGACGCCCGCGATGCCGAGGGAGGCGAGGAGGGGCCCTATCTGGATGCCCCACACCGGCAAGACGAACATGATGCCGACAAGGACGATCGCCACCCTTGAAAAGCGGTGGAACAGCAGGATGAGTTCATTGTCGAGCGCGGACTGCGCCTTTTCCGCAAAGCTCCTGCCCCAGGCATCGATAAGCACGTCCGCGACGCGCATGACGATATAGGTGATGATGGCTATGGTGATGCTCGCAAAGATGTCCTCCACGATGGAGATGTTTGGGAACGATTCGCGGAAGGGGACGAAAGCGAGGTAGCCGCCGATGGTGAGCAGGATGAGGGAGATGGGACGGTTGGTGCTCTCCACGATCTTATCGTCGATGTCCGTCTTCGTTTTCTTGGTGAGCCGGAGGATATACCTGACCAGGATGATGTGCACGATCTTGGAGAAGGCATAGAATGAAAGCAGGATGGCGAGGGACTGCATGTAGGGGTTCTGCAGCAACGGATGGTTCAGAATTGGAGAGAGGATGTCAATCATGCTAAGCGGCATTCCTGAGTATCTCAATCGCGCAGGAGCACGGCAGCTTGGTGGCCGCGCGGATGAGAGCCTCCTTCGCGAGGCCAAGGTTCTTCTGGTCGGTGTCCACCTGGAAGATGGTCTGGCCCTTCTTGATGCGCGCGGCGATGCCGATGGGCTTGCCGAACGCGTGGCTCATCCCCGTGGAGAAGCGGTCAGCGCCCGCTCCCTGCGCCAGGGGATTCTCGCGCAGGACGTGGAACGGATACACCTTGAGATTGAGCTTGTAGAATGTCAGCCCCACCCTGGTCTCGAGGAGCCTGTTGGACACCTGGCGTGCGCTCTCAAGGGCATTGTCCCTGATGTTGAGCTCTGCCTTGGAGTTCAGCTTGAGGGTGTACTCAAATGCCCTGTTGGAGTTCCCTGTCGTGAAGCGGACTACCTTGGGGTTGGGCGTCATGCGGATGTACGCCTTCTTCTTGTATTTCGAGACGCGCGTGTACGGCCTCTTGATGTTCCGGTACGAGCAGAACTTGCGGATCTTTGCCATGAGCAAGGGGATAAGAAGGGTATTTTTAAAGCTTGTGGAGGCCAGGGCTCTGTCCCGAATCTCGATAGAAACATAAACCCGAGCAGCCGAGGATTGACCAATACGACCCTTATTTGACGCTGCCGAGGTATTCCTTCACGCGCTCCACGATGCTTTTTAAGTAGAAATGCTCTATCTTTTCCTCGAACAGCCTGGGCAGTTCCTCAAACTCGGCGATGCGGTAGGTGTCCGCCACCTTTTCCACCAGGAGCAGCTCCCTGAGCCTTCTTACCTGACGCAGGATGTTTGATGTCGCGATGCCGTGCAGTGCAAGATGGTGCTTTTTCCTGCTGTCGATGACCTGCGCTTCTATGTCGTCCGTTGACAGGGGCTGCCGCTCCCTTTTCGCCCTGAGCAGGACGTGGAGGACGTCCACCACCACATCCCTCGAATCGCCGGGCTGCAGCAGGCCGAGGGAAAGGCAGATTTTCCGCACGAGTTCCCGCTCGCTCAGTTTTCCTGGCTTTTCGTATCTTCGCAGGGTGATTTCCGCTAAAGGGGTGTCCTTGGCGATGCGGGGCATGGGATTTTCCTTTTGGTGATGGGTATTTATACGTTGTTGTCCTCTCTTGGCTTGTTTTTATATATTTTATATAAAAGCGATAGATTTAAAAGACTATATTTGCTACCTCCTCTCATTCCGAAAGGGGAAATGCTGACCGGTGTTATCTTTTGAGTAGGGCAAACCATGCACTGGTCACTCACAGCGTAAGCATCACCACTAGTAAAAGCTGCATCTCTCATGAACGCGCCTGCAACAGTTTTGGAAAAAAGAGTGATGGAGATGATGGTCCATCTCGTGAGTAATGATCCCATCCTCACCACCCATTTTGTCCAAACCTTTAAACCAAATTTTGAGTCGTCTGGTGCCCTCATCAGAGATTCAAATCTCGAAATGATTGTGGAGTCTTCTGGTGCATACGTGTACGACTTGAGCTCGAGTCAACCTCCGGAGTATCCCCTCTTCGTGTCCGTTGCTCACCGCCTCACAGCGATAAACCCCTTGGCTAAAATCATATTCTTAGCAACAGAAGAGCAACAGGCCTCAGATGATTTTGCCCCCATCAAGCAATTAGTGGAGAGTTCCAGGGCCATAATCCATTCCAGGCCTCCTGCATACGGGGAAACAGCAGGAGGAACTAATCTGGAGCAGTACGCGGAATCTATATACAACATAATTGGGGACATTGTTAAGGATATCAAACAACCTTATCCTAAAAACGGCAAGATTGAAGAGGGGACCATCATCAAAGTTGGCGGAAGCCTATTAGACTTATATAAGAAAAATCCCAACGGTTTGCGCAATCTCCTCGGTGCATCGGTCGAGGCACATGATAAGGGGTACCGGATCGTTCTCACTGTAGGCGGCGGGCCTTCCAATAGCGTCTCAAAGGATATGGCTGCGGCATATAGTCTGCCGGCCGAATTAAGGGGGGAGAATACAGAACGCGTCTTGGACGTGCAGGCCAGAATTATCGCTTATGTTTTAAACGATATCAAAAGCGGACTTGGGCAGTACGTTAGCCCCGAGGATGCCAACATGGTTCTCAGGGGAAATTACATCAACAGAGAACTTCTTGATGGCCAGATTCCGGTATTCTCTCTTCTTCCACGGGATCCTTCTGAATTAGGATTGCCTAAAGACATTCCCAGGGACAAATCAGATGCGCATGCTGTTTATCTTGCCAATCATCTCGGGATGCGCAGAGTTATATTTGCAAAAAATACTGATGGAATTTATGAGAGGGATCCTAATGTCCCAGATGACCGTCTCGATGAATTAGGGCTGAAGCATGAGAATAGGCCCATCCGTTTTCTCTATGCAAACCAAGTGGATACAAGAATCAAAAGAATAAGTATTGAATCGGATGGAAGGGTAACTGATGAGCATCTCATCGAGACCGCTGCGCTTAAACCTTTCATCGAATTGAAATATCCCATCACCATTCAGATAGTGGATGGTACAAAACCAGATAAGCTTATTACGGCTCTTGAAGGCAATGTGGCGACCGGCTCCTATATTCTCAAACCTTGACTATCCACCGAGCCCTTTGAGCGTGTCGAGGCGCATGGTGGGATAGTGGTACATAATCCTCGTGATGGTGTCAAGGCAGTTCAATGCGGCGACCTCGCTTATGTCTTTTGTCGAAAATAGGCTTCTGATTTCCCCCCTAATTTCATCGTAGAGGTTCATCGCGCTCACCGCTTTTTCCTTGTCCGGAGTATAGAAAAACTCGTAAGCGAGCTGCGACATGACGTTTACTTTCTGCATCACGGCAATGATTGATTTTTTCCTCATGGGCGTCCTTGAAAGATGCTGCGCAAGGGCCTTGTACTCATCTCCCGCATCCTCCAGGATTTCTATCAGGTAGTAGAGGATATGCGTGCCAAATCCCCCCCGGAATCCTTTGTTCATGAAGCGGAGGCAGAAATAGCAGAACTTGTTGAGCTCCAAGTCCCGGTAATGAAGAGTTTCCAGCTCCTTCGCATCTCCCCTACTGTAAGCATCCAGGCATATTTTGGCCATGTCAATCATAATCAGGAATGCTTTCTTGAGGCTGGTGTCAAAATCAATGTTAAGCTTGGAAGAAATGCTGTTGATGTAGATTGTATTCTTGTCGTGCTCAAGAACCTCAAAGCCAATCAGTTCGTTGACCTTATTCCGTATTGCGATGGCGACTTCCGGCTTGTCATATCTTATTTTTATGGAGTCATACCCTTTTTGATAGGCACGCGCCAAGAATCGGTCAGCGAGACGGGGGGTGAGGCCGGAGACATCAACGGCGATTTCCTTCGTATCTGGTGCGCCTTCTGTCTTAATGATGAGCTGGTTGCCTTCTTCCTCAATCTCCAATTCATCCCCCTTCCTGACGTTGAACTGCTGCGCCCATTTCCTCGGCAGCGAGATGAGCTGCGTGCTGTTGGCCACCTGGATGACTCGCCTTTTGATGGTTCCACCCCCGACTTATAGTACTTGCAAGAAACACCCAAGATTATATAAAGATTGCTGAAAGTATATATTGCCTTATAATTCAGGATAATTATCATAATATCTTCGTTATTTTATAATTTTCCTTACATATCCGATAACAGTTATGAATAATTCTGTTAGCCTTATCACGCAGACAAATGGGCGGATGCGGCATAGGTTGATTTTATATAAAATATATAATTAAAATCATTGAAAACCAAACATTTATATAGAAACTCCAGTTGAAAGGGTATGGGGGCCATACATGACGCAGGAAGCGCACCATGAGTGCGGCATCGCCGCTGTGTACATCAAGAAGGACGGGGATGCCTCTAACCGGGCGCTGTTCTACCTCTACAAGCTGCTGCTCAACCAGCAGAACCGCGGCCAGTTGTCCGCGGGATTCACCACCTTCAACGACTCCCGTTCTCAGATCCTTTCCACGTTCAAGGACCTCGGCACCGTGAACGAGGTGTTCCGCACCTCCGACCGGGTGCAGAGCTTCGAGATCTTCAAGAACTACGCGGGCAACAAGGGCATCGGCCATGTGCGCTACGCGACATCGGGCAACGAGGACAAGACGCTGGCGCAGCCGTTCGAGCGCGTCCACGGCAGGAAGTGGAAATGGTTCACGTTCTGCTGGAACGGCAACCTCGCGAACTACATGGAGCTCAAGAAGCACCTCCTCGAGAAGGTGGATTACCACATCCAGCACGAGAACGATACCGAGATTCTGATGCACTTCCTTTCCCGGGAATTGAAGGGAAGCTCCCGCCCGGACATGGTGAAGGTGTTCAGGCGGCTGGCGGAGAAGCTTGACGGCTGCTTCAACATCGCGTTCATGAACGCCTTCGGCGAGATCATCGTGTGCCGCGATCCCCATGGGTTCAGGCCGGTCGTGTACGGGTGGAACAACGAGGGCATGTTCCTCGTGGCATCGGAAAGCAACGCCCTGCGCAACTGCGGTGTGCAGGAAGTGCATGACCTTGAGCCGGGCCACCTGATCCACATACACAACGGCAATATCAAAGTCAAGCAGTTCGCGTCCGCCCCCCGGAAGGCGCGGTGCATGTTCGAGTGGGTGTATTTCGCCAACGTCAGCTCTGTCATCGACAAGAAATCGGTCTACCACGCCAGGATCCGGCTCGGCAAGCAGCTTGCGGAATCCGAGAAGCTGCCCATCAATGACGAGGAATGGATCGTGGTGCCGGTGCCCGACACGGCGAAGCCCGTCGGGGACGCGATGGCGTTCGAGCTGAAGATAAAGTTGCGGGAGGGGCTGATCCGCAACCGCTACGTGGGAAGGACGTTCATCGAGGGCGGCTCGCGGCACGACCGCATCAAGAACAAGTTCACCGCCCTGCCGGAAGTGCTGAAGGGCAAGAAGGTGCTGCTGGTGGACGACAGCATCGTCCGCGGCACCACGACCAAGGAGATCGTGAGGTACCTCAAGGAAGTCGGAAAGGTGAAGGAAGTGCACCTGCGCATCTCGTGCCCCCCGATCCGCGGCCCCTGCTTCTATGGCATCGACATGTCGACGGTTGACGAGCTGATCGTGCCCCGGAACGAGGGCAAGCCCTTCTCGGGGGATGTCCCTCCCGAAGTCCTGGCGAAGATCACCAAAGAGATTGGCGCGGACTCGCTGAAATACCAGTCCGTCAAGGGGCTGATTGACGCCATCGGCATCCCCGCCGAGGGGCTGTGCACCGCCTGCCTGACGGGGAAGTATCCGACACCCATGGGCAAAAAGCTCTACATGAAGGCGTGGGACGACTACAACAAAGGCATCAAAGGCCGGGCGTACAGCTGCGGGTGAATTTTTGGTAATCAAGAACAGGAATTCTTTTAAAGTTGCAGGAAAAATGGGCTCTGTCCCGAAAGTCTGAA
>DUHN01000066.1 GCA_013330825.1 Candidatus Woesearchaeota archaeon
GCTTCCGGCATCCACTGCGTGGACTACAGGGAATGTCGATTACAATTCGAGGAGCAAACAGCGAGCCGATGCTGCCCCGAGCGCGAGCGAGACTTTCTACTGAGCCATCCCAAAGAAAATCCTTTTATACTCCGTCTTACGCGGCTTTGCCATGAGCGGCAAGATCCTCTCCATCAGGGCCCTGGAAGTCCTCGACTCCCGCGGCAACCCGACGGTCAAGTGTGTCCTCAAGACGCCGAAGTGCACAGTCTCTGCCATCGTGCCGAGCGGCGCCTCCACCGGGAAGCACGAGGCATTGGAATTGCGCGACGGCGGCAGGCGCTATGGCGGCAAGGGGGTGCGGAAGGCGGTCGCCAACGCGAACACCGCGCTGTCCAAGGCCATCACCGGCATGGACTGCACCGACCAGGAAGCCATCGACCTGGTCATGCTGGAGCTCGACGGCACCACCCACAAGTCGAAGCTTGGCGCGAACGCCATGCTTGCGGTCTCCCTCGCGGCCTGCAGGGCAGGGGCTGTCCACAAGGGCGTTCCGCTGTACGAATACATCCGCAGCATCTCGGAATCGGAAACAATAAGGCTACCCATCCCGCAGCTCAACATCATCAACTCCGGGAAGCACGCCGGCCTGGAGAATGACATCCAGGAGCACATGATATTTCCCATGGGGTTCAAGAGCTTCTCGGAAGCCATGCGCGCAGGCGTCGAGACCTACCACCAGCTCAAGGCCATCCTCAGGAAGAAGTACGGGGCGCAGGCGACGTTGCTGGGTGATGAGGGAGGATTTGCCCCTCCCATCGCCGACGTCAACGAGCGCCTCACCCTCATCATGGACGCCATCTCCCAGGCAGGCTATGGCAAAAAGATAAAGCTCGGTCTGGACTGCGCCTCTTCGGAGTTCTTCAAGAACGGCACGTACACGCTCGGGAAGAAATCATACGCATCCGCGGAGCTCATCGACGTCTACCGCCAGCTGTCGAAAGCATACCCCCTTGTCTCCATCGAGGACGGCATGGCCGAGGATGACTGGGAAGGCTGGGCATTCCTCACGAAGCAGCTCGGCAACAGGCTGCAATTGGTCGGGGACGACCTGCTTGTCACCAACGAGGCACGCATCAAGAGGGCCATACAGGAGAAATCCTGCAACGCCCTCCTGCTCAAGGTCAACCAGATCGGCACCGTCACCGAGTCCATCGAGGCGGCGAACCTCTGCGTAGCAGAGAAATGGAACGTGGTGGTTTCGCACCGCTCGGGCGAAACAGAGGACGATTTCATCGCCGACCTTGTTGCCGGCCTGGGAGCTTCCCAGTCCAAGTTCGGCGCCCCCGCAAGGAGCGACCGGGTGGCCAAGTACAACCGCCTGCTGGAGATCGAGCAGGAGCTGGGCAGAAAGGCGAAGTTCGGGAATTAGAGAGCGATTCCCGCTCTTCCGAAGTACGGCATTTTCTCCGGCCAGAGAACTGGGAACCGAGGCGGTGCGCCCCCCCTCTTTATGATTTTTATTTCAGAACCCGGCTTGCTTTTTCCGTTTCCCTTGCCCACGCGCTCTGCCGCGGCGAGCTCTTCCATCCGTGCCTCAAACGCCCTCGGATTTCCGCTTAGGAACAAGGCAAGAATATCGAGGTTTTGGCGGTAGCCGCTGCTGTGGTTGCCAGTGGTATAATCGAGCGCGGTGACTTTGCCATCAAACTGCTCCAGGAGGTTGTCCAGCGCATCGGGATGCGTCTTGCTCGAGGGAGGGCAATAGCCGTCTTTTTTCGCAACAATGATCAATGAATCAGAATCAGGGGGTATGTTTGGGACGTCATTTCCGCTATAAAAGGCATTGCCTATGAGCGGAAGGATCCTGTTGACCAGGCTGATTTCCTGAACAGGACTGAAATCCGAGCTGGGAGGCCCTTCTGCAATTTCCGAAGGCATTCCTGCCTGGCCGGCTTTAGAGAAACCCAATTCCACCATATACCTCATCTTTGCCATGTAATAAGACGCCTTCGCTGCGGTGACACTTCCCACCCTCTCCCCCCCACTCTTGATGCGGGTCAAAGTCGTATTGAGGTTGTTCTTGAGCAGGGGATTCAGCAATACGAGGCGCTTGGCATCAAGATATTGCACGGATGATGCAAGGTCATCAATATACCTGCCGTAGTCTTCTCTCTCATGCGCCTGGTCAAGGGTGGTCATGTAGCTCTTGAAGGCGCCATACGAGCGCTGGTCGTCTAACGACTCTTTCATCTGGGCCAAAAGGAAAGCCAGGAAAGCGCCAAAGGAATGCCCCGTGAGGACCCCTTTTTCCGCGTCATTGGCCCGTATGATGTCCATGGCACGCTTCATATACTGCGCAATGCTGGACACATTTTCCTCTATGCTCCATTCCTTTGTCTCCACAACGGTGACGCCGATTCTCCCCCTGCACCGCTCTTCAAGCCCTTTGGCAAAGGGCCCGTAGGCATCGGAAGGCACGCAGAATCCAGGAAGATGAGTGACAGGAATGACTGGAGTTTTATGGATAAGAATGGTTGAAGGGATACCAGTAGGGAAATATCCATTCTGGAACATATATTCCTATATTGAAATTTGGTTATATAAATTTATGCTCTATAACTTATATATTTCCTGTCAAGTCCGCATTACGAAGGACCCTTCAGCCGCTCCGCCGCTATCTGGTACAGCAGCTTCTACGCCATGCCGTAATTGGAAAAGGGGCTGGTTATCTCCCTGAATGAGAGCCCTTTTTTGGGATCCTCAGGCAATGCATCGCTGAAATTATGGCCATAGTGCAGCCCTCCGCCCATGTGCTGGACGAACTCCCCTTTCTTGCGCGGAATTTTGCCTTCTTCCACCACGGACAGCAAGTCCCGCTTCCTGCGTGAAGGGTGTTCGGGGGCGTCCCCCTGCCGATGTGCAGATGCTATTGATGACATCGCTCGTGGACTGGTGCTACCCTGCGTGTCCGCCATCATCTTGACGGTCTCCGGATGGAAAATCCGGTAGTGGTGCGTTGTCGGGAGGTGATACATTTATCCGTGAATAACCGACTTATAAACCACCCTTTAGCGCAACAGAACCGAAAATCCAAACCTATAAAAATCAGCGGAAGAGAATTTCCATCATGATAAAGCTCGTCCTCCTTCGGCATGGCCAGAGCACATGGAACAGGGAGAACCGTTTCACGGGCTGGACGGACGTTCCCCTCTCGGAGCAGGGAAAAGAGGAAGCGAGGCAGGCGGGCCGCATCCTGAAACAGGAAGGCTACGCCTTCGATATCGCATTTACATCTGTCCTCAAGAGGGCGATAGACACCCTCTCCCTTGCGATGGAGGAGATGCGCCATCCAAGAATCCCCATCACCTATGCCTGGCAGCTCAACGAGCGCCATTATGGGGCATTGCAGGGCCTGAACAAGGCGGAGATGGCCGCGAAATACGGCGAGCAGCAGGTCAAGCTCTGGCGGAGGAGCTATGCCGTCCAGCCGCCCGCGCTGGAGAAGAGCGATAAGCGGCATCCCTCGCATGATCCGCTGTACAAGGATCTCGACGAGAAAGACCTTCCCTCGACAGAGAGCCTCAAGGATGTGGTGGCGAAGGTCGTGCCCTACTGGCAGCAGGAGATTGCTCCTCTCTTAAAGCAGGGCAAGCTCATCCTGATATCCGCGCACGGCAATTCCCTGCGGGCATTGGTCAAGCATTTCGATGGTATCCCCGAGGAGGAGATCACCGAGCTCAACATTCCCACGGGCATGCCTCTCGTCTATGAGCTGGACGACCATCTGAAGCCCGTCCGCCATTATTACCTCGGCGACCCCGAAGCCGTGAAGAAGGCGATGGAAGCCATTGCGCAGCAGGGCAGGGCGAAGAAATGATTCCTTAAGAAGATTCAATACAAATTTCCAATCTTATAGTATTTCGGAAATTCTTTAACATCCTTGACAATCGCTTGATGGCCGCGCCGTGCCTCTTCCGGCGCACCATAACGCCTTTCATATGCGATCTTATCTCTGGCCCTTCCACCCCACACGATGGTTTCATATCCCCAGGGGTGATGAGAGACACTAATGGTAGAGACAAGCCTATGCCCGACTCTTTGCTGTACTTTCAACTCCAGTGCCACGCTCATTTGCTTTGTTATTACTACGGAGTTTATAAATATTTCCCTTATTGGGTTCTGTTTAATCTGTGGCTGGTGGTCTTAGGTGCTTCGACGGAAGATAAAAGCCGAGCAGCCGGGGATTAACCAGTACACCCTTATTGAGGCTCAGTAGAAAGTCTCGCTCGCGCTCGGGGCAGCATCGGCTCGCTGTTTGCTCCTCGAATTGTAATCGACATTCCCTGTAGTCCACGCAGTGGATGCCGGAAGCTCGCTTCCGAGCAGGGGCGTCCCCCTTGTCGAATCGCTCATGCGTTGATGATGCCGCTCACGGAATGATGCTGCCCTTCACTTTCTACTGAGCCCCTTATTGGTCTGAGGAAGACGACAAAACGAGTTCATCCCCGGTAATACCCCGCCGCGTCCTCCGGCATCACCGAATTGATGACGAAGCCCGTGCCCAGCTCGAAGCCGCCGTAGGTCGCGATGCGCGGCGTGACCTCGATGTGGAAGTGCAGGTCTTCTTTTTTTGGGGAATAGTGGACGTAATAGTTGTACGACGCCCCGAGATGCTGCACTTTCGAGATGATGCTCTTCAGCAGCGCGGCGCAGTGCAGGAAGTCGCTGTCTTTGAAGTCGTCGAATGTCCGCAGGTGCCGCTTGGGGAATATCCACGCCTCGTAATTGAAGCGGGACGCATATGGGCAGATGGCGATGAACGCGTCGTTCTCCCCCGCGTTCCGCCTGCTTTTCGCCTCCTTGCGGATGACAGAGCAGTACGGGCAGCTCCTGGCCTTGCCGGCAGCGTCGCATTCCTCCCTGATGACAGAAGGCAGCTGGGGGACGGATATCGCCTGCGAATGCTCGTGGATCAATGACGTCCCGGCGTCCTTGCCGTGGTTCTTGAACACAGACACATAGCCGCAGTTCTTGTCTTTCGACAGCGCGGCGATGCGCTCATGGTACACCTTCAGCAGCTCCGCGATGTGCTCGGCCGTGAAGCTCCCGAACTGCTGCCCGTGATGGGGGGTCTCCACGACCACCTCGTGCGCCCCGTAACTGGAGGATTCCCTGAAGAGCGGCGGCCCGGAGAGCTTCGGCGACCCCCTCTTCTCCACCGCGGGGAACTTGTTCGGGAACCAGCGCATGCCCCACTGCACCGCCGACCCCTTTCTGCCGATCTCCTTGGTGGTCAGGGACTCGCTGCCCGGGCAGAAATAGCACACGCCCGCAGGCTGCTGCTGGATGATCTTCCTGAATTCTTGGGGGCGCTTCCCCCTCGAAGTAGCGTAGAAGACATAGCGCTCGAGGACGTAGTCTTTCCTGATGATGCCCATGAAACCCCTCTTTTTTGGCAGTATTTAATGTTTTTGTGGTGTCAG
>DUHN01000013.1:0-7456 GCA_013330825.1 Candidatus Woesearchaeota archaeon
GAAGGCCCCGCGGTGTCCTTGAACGGATCCCCGACGGTATCCCCGACCACGGCCGCCTTGTGCGCATCGGAGCCCTTGCCGCCGAAATGGCCGGCCTCGATGTATTTCTTGGCGTTGTCCCACGCGCCGCCGGAATTCGCCATGAAGATGGCCAGCAGAAAGCCGACGACGGTCTTGCCCACCAGCATCCCCCCCAAAGCCCAGGGGCCGAGCGCAATCCCCACGACGATGGGGACGACGACGATCAGCACGCCGGGAATCGCCATGCTCTTCAGCGCAGCCTGGGTCGATATGGCGACGCATTTCTCCACGTCAGGCTTCGCTTTGCCCTGCATGAGCCCCTTGATGTCGCGGAACTGCCTCCTTGCCTCCTCGACGATCTTCTGCGCCGCCCTCCCCACCGAGTTCATGAGCAGGGCGCAGAACACGAACGGCAGCAGCCCCCCGATGAACAGCCCCACGATCACTTCCGGCTTTGCGATGTCGATGCCGCCGATTCCGGTGACCCTCACGTACTCCATGAACAGCACGATGGAGGTCAGGGCCGCGCTCCCTATGGCAAAGCCCTTCCCGATGGCAGCCGTGGTGTTGCCGATGGCGTCGAGCTCTTCCGTCCTCGCACGGGCGTTCTTCCCGAGCTTCGCCATCTCCGATATGCCCTGCGCGTTGTCGGCGACCGCGCCGTAGGTCTCCGCCGCCAGGGTGATGCCCAGCGTGGAGAGCATGCCGACCGCGGCGATGGCGACGCCGTACAGACCCGCGATCTTGAACGAGGCCATCATGGAGAAGCTGACGATGAGGATGGGGATGGCGGTGGACCACATGCCGACCGCAAGCCCCGCGATGACCGTTGTCCCTGCTCCCGTCGTGGAGGCCTGCGCGATGCCCTGGGTAGGCCTCGCGTTTTTCGAGGTGTAGTATTCCGTGGAAAGCCCGATGCCGAGCCCTGCGGCAAGGCCGATCACCGTCGCCCAAAAGAGGCTGGCGTCGTTGAGGATGCTGGTGATGAAGATGTATGCTCCCGCCGCCATGACGGCCGAGCTCACGAACATGCCGTTGTTCAGCGCGCGGTAGACATTCTTGTCATTTCCCGCCCGTACGAAGAAGGTGCCGATGATCGAGGCCAGGATGCCCACCCCCGAGAGCACGAGAGGGAGAAGGACAGCCAAGGCGGCGTCTCCCTTGTAGAACGCCATGCCGATCACCATCGCAGCCACGATGCTGGCCACGTAGCTCTCGAACAGGTCTGCACCCATCCCCGCGACATCCCCCACGTTGTCGCCCACGTTGTCCGCGATGACCGCGGGGTTGCGCGGGTCGTCCTCCGGAATCCCCTTCTCCACCTTGCCCACCAGGTCAGCGCCCACGTCCGCCGCCTTCGTGTAGATGCCCCCGCCGACGCGCGCGAAGAGCGCGATGAACGACGCGCCGAACGCGAAGCCGAAGATGAGGCTCGGGTCCCGGTAGTAGTAATAGAATGCCGCGACCCCGGAGAGGCCGAGCGCGACGACAACCATCCCCATGACGACCCCGGACGAGAACGCGATCCGCAATGCCCTGTTCAGGCCATCCTCCGCCGCGACAGCCGTCCTGCTGTTGGCCTTGGTGGAGACAAACATGCCGATCCTGCCGGCGGCCGCGGAAAAGACGCTTCCAGCGATGAACATGATGGCGAGCACCGCGCCGTCGTCGAGCAGCAGGAGCAGGGCCAGGGCCACGAGCAGCATGAACACCAGCATGACCTTATATTCCTTGTTGAGGAACGTCATCGCCCCCCGGTGGATGGCCCCTGCAATCTCCCTGACTTTCTGGTTGCCGTCGGGCTGCTTCATGATGTACGCGATCAGCGCAAGGGCGAACCCCAGCCCAACGAGACAGCAGAGAAAGACGAACAACAGGAGGGTATCGGCGCCGCCAGCGTACATAACCGCTTCTTGCAGAACAGCATATAAAAACATTTGGGGTAATCAGGAAGTGGCGACGTCAGTCGCTGTCCCCGCTTTTCACGGCCTTCCTTCTCGCCCGGTAATATTCGATGAGGAACGGGACGAACGAGACCACAACCACCACGGCAATGACTATGTGGATATACTCCCCGATGTTGGGGATGATTCGCCCGAGGAAATAGCCGCCGAGCACGGTCAGCAGCACCCATAAGACCCCCCCGATGACATTGTAGGCGGTGAACACGGCGTGCCTCATGCCGGCAGCCCCCGCTATGGCCGGAGCGAATGTCCTCACGATAGGCACGAACCTGCACAGCACGATGGTCTTGGGGCCGTGCCTGTCATAGAACCCCTGCGCCTTCTCCAGATGCCTCCGGTGGAAGAAAAACGATTCCTTCCTCGAGTAGAGGAACTTTCCCGCCTTGTGGCCGATGTAGTAGTTCAATTGGTTGCCGGCGATGGCGCAGAGCATGGCGAAGAGGAGCAGCCACCAGAGGTTGAGGTAGCCCGCCGCCGCGAAGACGCCCGCCGTGACGAGCAGCGAGTCTCCCGGCAGGAAGAAGCCGAGGAACAGCCCGGTCTCGGCGAAGATGATGGCGCAGACGAGCAGCAGCCCGCCCCAGGCGATGATGCCCTCGACATCGTAGACGGCGTGGAGGATGCTGGTGATGGATTCGAGCATTATTTGTCCCTGCCGCAGGTTGTTTAAATACGTTCTTCTTTGACGCTATGCCCCTCCCCTGAACAGGGCGAGCACAAGAACCACGATGACAAGAAAAAAGAAGGCGTTGACGAGCGTCGTCCACAGCATGACGCGCTTCACGACACGTATCTTGCGCTCTGTCTCCCCCGCCGTTGCGCCCCTCCCCCGCCCCGGCCCCCTTGCCATCATCCCTTGATGCGCTTCATGCGGAAGACGTTCTCGCGCTCCATCTCCTCCAGGCGGAGGCGGATGAAGTTCCTGTCCTTCTCCAGGCGGGGGAGCACGTTGAATTCCAGCGCATTGACGCGCCTCTTGGTCTTCTCGATCTCGGCGAGCATCCTGCGCAGGGACGTCTCGAACTCCGCGACCTCGATGATCTTCTCCACGACCTGCTCGTAGGATTTTGCCGCCTCGGTGATGGCCGCGGAAGTGAAGACGCCGTAGCCGCGCTCGAAGAACCCCTTGCGCACCTTCGGGGGGGCGATGGTCAGCACCGGGACCCCCATGATGTTCTTCCTCCTGATCTCCAGCTCGTCGCTGCTCTTGATGGCCAGCGCCACGGACTTGAGCTTGAGGTCAGACTCCATGACCCTCGCCACGTTCATCCTCTTCACCGCGTCCACGTAGATCGCGGCGAGCTCCGCGCGCAGGGTCTTGGCCTTCTTGAGCAGCTTGAAGAACTCGAGGATGAGGCCGTCGCGCTTCTTCTTGAGCAGCTTGTGGCCTGTCTGGGCGAGCTTTACCTGCTTCTTGACCTTCATCAACTCGCTTCTTGTGGGCTTTATGTCCTGGGCCATTAATTACCAACTTTTACCATTTTGCTTCTCATTTAATTTTCATTTGATTCTCATCGCCCGCTTCGCGGGAGATGTCAGGCGTGCCCCCCAACGCTGCACGGGGCANNTAGTGCTTCTTCCTCAGCTCCGGCGATATCCTCGTCAGCTGGCTTTCCGGCAGCGTGCTGAGCAGGTCCCAGGCCAGGCCGAGCGTGTCGTCGATGCCGCGATCCTCGTCCCTGCCCTGCCTGACGAACTTCTGCTCGAAGGCGTCCGCGAACCTCAGCAGCGAGCGGTCCCTTTCGGACAGCGATTCCTCGCCGACGATGGCCACCAGCCCCCTCAGGTCGCGTCCCTCGGCGTAGTTCGCGTAGAGCTGGTCGGACACCTGCTTGTGGTCCTCGCGCGTCTTGCCCTTGCCGATGCCGAGGTTCATGAGCCTCGACAGGCTCGGCAGCACGTCGATCTGCGGGTAGATGTTCCTGCGGTGGAGCTCGCGGGACAAGACAATCTGCCCTTCGGTGATGTAGCCCGTCAAATCAGGGATCGGGTGGGTGATGTCATCGCCGACCATGGTCAGGATGGGAAGCTGGGTCACGCTGCCCTTCTTGCCCTTGATGACTCCCGCGCGCTCGTAGATGGTCGCGAGGTCGGTGTACATGTAGCCGGGATAGCCGCGCCTGCCGGGAATCTCCTCCCGCGCGGCGCCGATCTCCCTCAACGACTCGCAGTAGTTGGTCATGTCCGTCAGGATGACGAGGACGTGGGCATCATGCTCATAGGCGAAGTACTCCGCTGCGGTCAGCGCCATCCTCGGCGTCACCAAACGCTCGACAGCAGGGTCGTCCGCCAGGTTGAGGAACACGATGCTCCTCGCCAGCGCCCCGGTCTGCTCGAAGTCCGAGATGAAATACTGCGCTTCCTCGTTGGTGATGCCCATGGCCGCGAACACGACCATGAAGTTCTCGTCCTTGCCGACGACCTTGGCCTGCCGCGCGATCTGGAGCGCGATCTCGTTGTGCGGCAGCCCAGACCCCGAGAAGATGGGGAGCTTCTGGCCGCGCACGAGCGTGTTCATCAAATCGATGTTGGAGATTCCGGTCTGGATGAAATCGTGGGGGGATGCCCGCGAGAACGGATTGATGGCCGCTCCCCCGATGTCGAGCCGCTTCTCGGGGATGATGTCCGGGCCGCCGTCGATGGGCTTTCCCGCGCCGCTCATGATGCGGCCGACCATGTCCTTGGAGACCGCGAGCTTGAGCGTCGTCCCCAGGAACTTCACCACGCTCTGGGTGTCGATGCCCTGCGTGCCCTCGAAGACCTGCACCACGACGACCTCGTCGGAAGTGTCGAGCACCTGCCCGGTCCGGACATCGCCGTTGGACAAGGTTATCTTCACGATCTCGCTGTAGCCGACGGACTCGGTCTTCTTCACAAACACCAATGGCCCGGCAACCCTGCTGATTGTCTTGTACTCTTTCATCATCGTCACCTTCCCAGCTCCGCGTCCATCCTCTTCTGGATGTCGCGGATGAATCCCTCATACTCCCTGGTGAACTTCACCTCGGCGAACGTGTCCTTCGAGGGTATCCTTAGGATGTCCTGGAGCTTCTTCCCCCCCTCGAGGGCCTTGTACGCCCGCCCGGCGTAATGCTTCACGGTCTGCATGATGAGATACGTCTTCTTCGGCTCGCTGTAGGTGTCGATCTCGTGGAACGCGTTCTGCTGGAGCAGCACCTCGCGGATGAGGCGCGCGACCTCCAGGGTCACCTGCTGCCTGTCCGGCAGGCCGTCGCTTCCGACGAGCTGCACGATCTCGAGTAGCTTCTCCTCCTCCTGAAGGATGCCCATCATCTCGTTCACCAATGCAGGCCAGTCCTCGGCGACGTTCTTCCTGAACCACGGATCAAGGGTGTCCCGGTACAGGGAATACGATGTGAGCCAGTTGATGGACGGGAAGTGCCTGCGCTGGGCGAGCTTCGCGTCGAGCGCCCAGAACACCTTGGTGACGCGGAGCGTGGACTGCGTGACCGGTTCCGAGAAATCCCCTCCCGGCGGCGAGACCGCGCCGATGATGCTGACGCTGCCCTCCTTCTCCGCGCTGAGGGGAATGACGCGGCCGGCGCGCTCGTAGAACTGCGCGAGGCGCGTGGAGAGGTATGCGGGATACCCTTCCTCGCCCGGCATCTCTTCCAGACGGGAGGAGATCTCCCTCATGGCCTCTGCCCACCGCGAGGTGGAATCCGCCATCAGCGCCACGCTGTATCCCATGTCGCGGAAATATTCGGCGATGGTGACGCCCGTATAGATTGACGCCTCCCTTGCCGCGACCGGCATGTTCGAGGTGTTCGCGATCAGCACGGTGCGGTTCATCAGCGCTTTTCCCGTTTTTGGATCTATCAGTTCGGGGAATTCCGTCAGCACCTCGGTCATCTCGTTGCCGCGCTCGCCGCAGCCCACATAGACGATGATGTCCGCGTCGCTCCACTTCGCGAGCTGCTGCTGCGAGACAGTCTTTCCGGCGCCGAAGGGGCCGGGGATGGCGGCGACGCCGCCTTTCGCCAGCGGGAACAGGGAGTCGAACACGCGCTGCCCCGTCACCAAGGGAGCCTCGGGCTTGAGCTTCCTGCCCACGGGCCTCGGCCTCCGCACGGGCCAGTGCTGTTTCAGCCTCATCTCATGGCCATTGTCCAGCTTCCCGATGACTTCCTCCACAGTGTACGATCCTGACGAGATGTCCTCTACCTTTCCTTCCTTGTCCGGGGGCAGCATGACATAATGTATCATGGTCTCGGTCTCCTGGACTTCCCCTAGGATGGCGCCGCCCTTGACGTGCTGGCCCTTCTTCACCCTAGCGGTGAATTTCCATTTCTTCCCGGGATCAAGGCCCGGTGCATCGACACCCCGCGTGATGAAGTCCCCCATCTGCCTGATGAGCACGGGCAGCGGCCTCTGGATGCCGTCGTAGATGTTGGTCAGCAGCCCGGGGCCGAGCTCCACCTTCAATGGCTCCCCGGTGTTGATGACCGGCTCGCCCGGCCTGATGCCGGACGTGTCCTCGTAGACCTGGATGACGATCTTCTCGCCCTCGATCTGGATGACCTCACCCATCAATTTCTCGTTGCCGACGCGCACGACGTCGTACATCCGCGCGTGCAGCCCAGTCGCGACGACGATCGGCCCCGCTATCCTGTAGAGTGCTCCCTTCTCCTGCTGTTTCATTTCCATAAGTCAACCCCTATCGCTTTTTTGATCGCCTCACGCAGGCTTCCCATCTCGTCCTTCCCGCTGACGACGACCGCCACCGGCGAGAACGAGCTGTTGAGCGTGTGCCGCATCTCCGCGCTGCAGGCGTCCATCATGCGCTGGCTCGTGATGAGGATGCCGACGCCTTCCTCTTTGAGCATCTGCCTGAGGGATTCCTCCGCGGCCCCCTCCCCGACGTCCTTCACGTTCCTGATGCCCGCGAACCGGAAGCCCATGGTGAACTCCGGCTCGCCGACGACGGCTATCTCCAGCATTTGACCACCGCCTTGCCCTCGATGAACTCCTGGCCCATGCCGAGCTGCTTGGCCTTGACCAGCGCCTTGATGTTGCCGACTTCCGCGGCCTTGATGAACATGATGGTGAGGAGCGGCGCGATGGAGAGGGGATTCATGTAGGCTGAGGACGCGTACTTGCCGATGAGGTACCGATCGCACGCGAGCTCCGCCTCCAACAATGTCGCGCCCCCGATGCTGGACAGGAACTTCCCGTACCCGCCTTTCCGGGCCTCGGCCACCATGCCCTCGATGCCGGGCGCGGACAGCATGCCCGCGAGTTGCGCGTCGTCCTCGCCTGCCTTCTGGATAAGATATTTCCTGATCTCCGCCGGCTCGATGCCCTCGCTCCTCATCCTCATGACGGTCTTGAGGTTGATGATCGCGATCTCATCCCCCAGGAAGCGCTTGAACATCATATGCTCGGCCCCCATCCTCTTGCCCTGGCGGAACATTGCCGCGTAGTACTGCCGGTCGAGGATGGTCTCCACG
>DUHN01000013.1:7522-13884 GCA_013330825.1 Candidatus Woesearchaeota archaeon
AGGATGAACCTGCTCTGCATGTCCGCGAAGCCGCGGATCCGGCGGAAGAAGTCCGCCAGCCCCCTGTTGAGGGCAGCCTCCATGAGGTCCACCCCGGAGAGGGAGAGCGCGAGCTCGTCGATCGCCTTCCGGTAGTCCGTCTCCCCGAGGAACTTGATGATCTCCGGCAGCTCCATCTTGAGCAGCCTCTCGTAGTCCTGCCCCTGCAGCAGCTTCTTCTTCAGGAACGCCCCTCGCGTGTACAGGTACGGGTAGATGGTGTTCATGGTCTTTTCGAAATTATGGTGCCTTATTCTTTAACGTCGTCTCACGCCACTCCACGGCGGCTGGACGGTCAGGCTCACTCTGTTCGCTTGCCCTACGGGCCACTCCAGACGAGCCCGCCTCGCATCTCCTTGGCGTGCGGCAATTTCAAACGCTTTTTATTCTCACTTCCCGAACAGCGCCTTGTAGACATCCTCGACGATGCCCGCGAAGAGGGTGTCGTAGCTGAGGTCCACCCGCATGGTGCGGTCGGAGTTCTCCGCGATGATGCCCCCGGCGATGGGCGCTTCCTCCGCCTCGCGGCCGTGGACGTACGGGACATCCTTCTTCGCGCAGAGTACGTGAGCCACCTCGATGTCCTTGCCCGCCCTCTCGATGAGGGCCCTGATGTGGGCCTTGCGCCTCTCTGCGGGAAGGGAGTGCAGCCTGGCTTTCGCCTCCGCGATCACCCTGTCCATCAGCTCCTTCTTCAGGCGCAGGACGCTGGACGCGGCCTCGAAATGGGCAGCCTCAATGGCTTTCCTGTGCTCCCTATCCACGGCGCGCTTCAGCTCTTCCCTGAATCCCTTGCGCATCGCCTCTGCCCTGTCCTTGGCTTCGCCGATGATGCCCCTGGCCTGCTTCTCGGCGTCCTTCTTCAGCTGCGCGGCGTCGTACTCCGCCGCCTGCAGGACCTCCTTCTGGATATCCTCGATGCCCATGTGCTCAGATAAGCCCCGCGCCGAGCAGGATGATGATCGCGATGACCAGGCCGAAGATGACCAGGGTCTCGGGCAGCAAGAGGAAGAACAATCCCTTGCCGAACATCTTGTCGTCCTCTGCGATCGCGCCGATCACCGACGCGCCGATGCCCTGCTGCGCCAGCCCTGTCCCTATCGCGCCCAGGCCAATGGCGAGTCCTGCGCCGATCGCGGCTATCCCCGCTGCTGTCTCAATTGCCATGTTGGTACCTCCATTAGCGTTTGTCTCATTTTTTATTTTTNNATGGCTATAATGGCTGTTCCTTGGGCTGCTCCCCGAAGGGCGCGAACTCCCTGCCCCCGCCCTGGTAGAACTTGGTGAAGAACTCCACGTAATGGAGCCTCACCGCGTGCAGGAACGGCGAGAGGATGCCCAGCGCCAGGTTGAAGCCGTGCCCGATGATGATGAGCGGGATGCCCAGCAGCACGAACCACACGGCACCCTTGGCGAACAGCACGCCCGTGAACTGGTTGACCAGAAGCGCGAGGAACACCGACGCGAGGCCCACGGCCATGATGCGGACATAGGAGACGATGTGGCTGATGAGCGAGGGAATCTCGATGATGCCGATGAACCCCTCCCCCTTATAGACGAGCGTGAGCGCGGCCGCCGTGACCAGGCCCGCAAGGGCCTTCCATCCTGCCGACGGGAAGACGGCAACGGCCACATACCACAGCGCGGCGGCCGCCTCGACCAGCATCCAGCTGATCTTGTGCGTCAGGGCAGCCATGAAGCCGTGGCTTTTCCATTCGTTGTAGGCACCGAGCGCGTAGCCGAAGTTCACGTGCACGACGCCGATGATGAGGGTGATGACCATCAACGTGCCGACTTCGTGGGCCCTGTTCAGGACATGCCACAACTCGTGCCCCGCCACCTGCTCGAGGCCGAACAGCTCCCCGAAAAAAAAGCCGAAGACAATCGTCGAGATGGAGCCGGTGATGAGCACGGTGAAGAAGGGGGCGAACGAAGGGAACTTCCTTTTCATGGCCATGAACAGGAATAGGGTGATGACGCCGTAGCCGATGTCGCCGAGCATCATGCCGAAGAAGATGGGAAGGGTGAGGGCCATCAGCGCCGTCGGATCAACCTCGCCGTACTTCGGCCAGGAGAACAGCCTGACGAGGGATTCGAAGGAATCGACGGGAGCGGGATTGCTGAGCTTGACCGGGACGTCCTCGCCGTGCCCCGGCTCCTCCACCTCGATGTGGATCTTGCCATGGGCTGCCCTGGTTATGGCTTTTACTGCTTCGTCCACTTTCGCTGCGGGCACCCATCCGGTCACGAGGAACAGTTCCCTGGTGGTGCCGAAACGCAGGGGAGCCTCTGCCTTGAGCAGCTCCTCCTTGAGCAGCGCTTCGGCGGAGAGCAGGAATGCCTTGTGCTTCTTCGCGAACCCCTCCAGCTCCTTCGCGATGTGCGACTGCTTCTTCCCGAGCTTCGCGATCTCCGATGAGATGCCTGCCTCAATGGACGCCGATGGGCCCTCATATCCCTCCAGCTCCCTGATGTCCAGCGGCACAAAGCCGTGCCCGGAGAGGAACTCTCCCGTCTCTGCCGCCCGTTCCGCCCTCACGAAGAAGGAGATGAACCGGCCATTCTCTGCGGGGGCGCTTTCATAGGAGAAGGATCCGCCGGGGACACGGCCCTTCACGGCTTCCTCTTCCGGTTGGGGGATGGTGCCGCAGAACCCCTTCAGCGATTTCAATGAGAAGAATGCCTGGACAGGAGCGCTGCTTTTCAATTGGGACGCCTTCGCCTTTTTCGATGACAACGCGCTGAGCCTGGCCTCCACCGCGCGCTTCTGCTCCACCAGGGCGTTGATTTCCGCTGCCAGCGCCTTTGTCCGCGCGCTTATGCCGGAGAAGGAGGATTTTTCCATGCTCTCCTCTTTCTCTCCTTTCTCCCCGATGGCGAGATGCGAGATGAGCGAGCGGACGCGCACTAGCGCTTCAGAGAGCGACGAGGCGTTCTCCAGCGGGGAGCCGATGTCGAAGGAGGCGTCCTTGGTGTGGTCCCTGATGTGGCATGCCTTGAGATGGTAGAGGGCCTCGATGACCTTCCTGAGGACCGCTTTGGGGCCGACGATGCCCAGCTTCCGCATCTCATCAGAAGACATCATTGCGCTGCCCGGTCGAGCTTCCCGAGAAGAAGGGAAACCGCCTGCTGGGTTCTCTTTTCAGCGGATTTCCGGAGCTTGTCGAGGTCCGCCCGGCAGCCTTTCCGCATCTCCTCGGCCTCCTTCCTCGCCGCCTCCGCCGCTGCCTCCATCTCCTGCTTCTGCAACTCCTTCAGGCCCTCGCCTTCCCTCCGGAGGAGGTCTTCCGCGCCTTTCCTCGCCTTCTCGACGATGAATTCCACCTCCCGCGCGGCGTTCTGGCGGATCTGCTCCGCCTTCTTCTCCACGTTCAGGAGGTTGGTCAGCGCTTCGGTTTCCATATGGCTGGAAGGAAAAGATGCCTTAATAAGGCGATGTAAGGAGTGTATGGGAAGTATTTGGTTTTAATATTTTGCCTTTTACGCGTTTTTCCGCCCCTCCACACACCCAAAAGAAATGATTTATAACGGAACGGCACTATTCCTGCTCCGCAACAATTGTGCGTCCGCATCGGCGCAGTTCTATGGAACATGACCACCGTCGTCCTCATCGAGCCGGAAAAGGAAGAGAACATCGGGAGGGTGGCCAGGGTGATGAAGAACTTCGGCTTCACGAAGCTGCTCCTCATCTCCCCGAAATGCAGCCACCTCGGCACGAAGGCCATGGCGCTCGCCTCGCATGCGGACGACGTCCTGAAGAAGGCGAAGGTCGGGGGCAAGGATGCGCTGGAGGGGTTTGATTGCCTCGTCGGCACCACGGCCATCCTGGGCACTGACTCGAACGTCCTGCGGAGCCCGCTCCTTCCGCGGGAGGCCGCGCCCCTGCTCGCGAAAAAAAAGAGGAGCATCGCCCTATTGTTCGGCAGGGAAAGCTCGGGGCTGAACAACGAGGAGCTCAGGCAATGCGACCTGCTCGTGACGATCCCCACGGTCAGGAACTATTCCACCATGAACCTCAGCCAGGCGGTGGGCATCGTGCTGTACGAGGTCTTTGTCGCTTCGGGACGGGAGCACGCGGCGAGCCACATCCGCTTTGCCCGCAGGAAAGACAAGGACATCCTGCTCAGGCAGGTATATTCCGCTCTCGACCCCATGGACTTCCACACGCCAGGGAAGAAAGAGGCCCAGCGCAGGGTGTGGAAGCGCATCATCGGAAAATCCTTCCTGACGAAGAAGGAGTTCATGGCGCTCATGGGGTTCTTCAAGAAGATCAGGACGTAGCCTTACGCTTTCCCGGCAACGTATTCATTGACGCGCCCGCTGCCCTGCGGCTTGGCATTCTGGCCGAGGGCATAGTAGGTCTTCTCCGCCTCCTGGCCCCAGCTGTACTCGCCTTTTGACTTCTCCACCCTGCTGACCACAAACTCCTGGAGGGAGACGCCTTTCTTGAGGTGGTAGTAGATGCTCCGCATCGTGATCCTGGGAAAGATGCGGATGTAGGTCTTGTAGAGATCGTAGCCGTACGCCTCCTTCATGATGGCGAGTATCTCCACCATGTTCTGCCTAATCTCTGATTTCGTCGGTCGTCCGCGCGGCATGGCTCTCTTCCTGCCCTTATCACCTGTTTCTTATATATCTTGTGTTCCATATTGAAAAATATCCTGCCAGAAACTCGTCACTGCCAAACAACAGGACAGCACAACCCTCCACCCGCATCCAGCCATGTCACCATTTTTTAATGCTCATAAAGCTTTTAATACACCTGTCCCTTTGCCGGACGTATGGGTGGATCATGGGGTTCATGAAATTCTTGAGCAAGGGAAAGAAGCCGTCTGTCGACGAGCTTGACGTGCCCCCGCTGCCGCCCGATTCCGGCGATCTCGGCGCGATGGGAGGGGAATTTCCCGCGCCTTTCCCCGGCGATGACGCCTCTTCCGAGCTTAGCGGCTTCCCGCCGTATCCGGGCGGCCCACAGGACACGCCGGCATTCGACGATCTCGGCATCCCGGAGCTGCAGGACAAGCTGCCGCGGCCGGAGCAAAGAGTTCCCGCGTTCCTGCAGCGCTCCGCCTCCCAGCCGGCCATGCCACCGATGCAGCCCATGGCCGAGCACCATACCCACCTGAAGGCCATCTACATCCATGTCACGGACTACAAGCAGATGACGGCGGACATGGCACAGATCCGTTCCGACCTGCGCAGGGCCAGCCTGGGGCTCACGGAGATGCTGCACTCCTCCGTCGACCGGGAGAAGGACTACAACAGGTACCGCAACGCGCTCATGGACATGCAAAAAAAGCTCGTCTTCGTGGACAAGACGCTCTTCAGGAAAGGGGAAACACAATGAACGGCAACGAAAAACCAGTTTTTGTCAAGATAGACGAATACAAGCAGGTGCTCGACACGCTCGGGCTGATCAGGAAGAACGTGGCGGAGGCCAAGAAAGTCTTTTCCGAGCTCGCCGCCATCAAGGACCAGGAGGATGCGGAGCTGCAGACCTGGGGCACGAACCTCGACGAGATCGAGGCGAAGCTGGGCGAGATAGACAAGATGATGGTGGATCCCGGCAGATGGTGAAAGCCGTGAAGGGCCGCGCCATGAAAGGACGGAAGGCAGTCTTCTTCGTTGAACTGCAGGACTCCCTCGCGCTGAGGCGCAATGCGCTGCAGTGCCTGCGCAGCATTCTCGACACCCTCCAGAAATACCATGATTTCCAGCGCAAGAAGGAGCAGAAGACGCAGAAGGTCGCTGAGCTGCGCTCCATCATCAACAGGGCGAACGCGCTTCTCCTCACCCTGAAATCGACCCTGCCCCACATCGAGTTCAAGGAGCCTAGGAAGCCGAAGCAGCCCAGGCAGGAGAAGGCGGAGCAGGCGGACAATGCCGGACAGCAGGTGCCGGAGATGGAGGCGGATGCTTCTCCGCGCCGGCACCGCTCAGAGCTCGACGCCCTTGAGGCCGAGCTGGCCGCCATCGAGAGGAAGCTCAACAAGCTGGTGTGATCACTCTTCGAGATTTTTCAGCTCTTCCCCGAACTCCCTCCTGAACCAGTCGTCAAGATACGGCGCCAGCTTCCGCTGCTCTTTCTTCGACAGGCGGAAGAACGGGGCAATCATGAAGCCCTTGCATCCCCTGGAGCCGCAGTGGCATTTCATCCTGAAGCTTTCGAGCACATTCAGCGCGTAGTGGAAGCAGAGCTCCTCCCCCTGCCTGATGCCGCGCATGGCGCGGATGGTCATGCCCTTCTCGTACACGTTCGGCGAGCAGGAATGGTTGATGTACTTGTCCGGATACCCTGCCACCATATACCGGTCTTTCCCGAG
>DUHN01000068.1:0-2683 GCA_013330825.1 Candidatus Woesearchaeota archaeon
TCAGGAGGCCGCAGGCCTTCAAGTCCGGGAGCATACTTGTCAACTTCTCCCAAAAGACGGCGCGATGCTACGACGCGAAGCTGAACCTTCCTGCCGACGAGCCCACGTGGACGCTCATCTCCTCGTTGTCATAGATGTCGCGTGACGGCGCCTTGGCCTCCACGATGAACTGTGAGATGCCCTGGCTGCACACCACATAATCGATGCGCTTGCCGGCTTGGGACACCTCGGTCTTGAACTCTGATGGCTCGTCGGTCTCCCAATGAAGGACCTTCCCGATCAGGGGCACGATGAGGCTCTGGCATACCTGTTTCTCATTGCTTAAGAATGTCTTATCGTCCTTGTATTTGTCGTAGCGCTGCAGAAGCACCCGGAATTCTTCAAGATCAAATCCACCCATAAGAGGATGCAAAGCCTCGGTTCCCTTATAAAATTATTCATCTTCCCGGAAAATGCCGCTACATCCCGGCATACCTTGAAAGAATCGCATTGGCCTGCCCCAAGGACTTGGCCTTGATGAGAACCCTTCCATTCGAGAACACAGAGAGGTTCTTGAAAAAAAGGTAATTCTTGCCTTTTCTTACAGTTCCCAGCCTTTTCCATTTTTTCTCGCAGGAGGCGAGATCAAGGTTATCGATGAAGAACTGGTACGTATCAGAACACTGGTAGCTTATGTGGCGCGGCTCCTTCTTTCCCCCAAGGTACTCATACTGGCCGCTGCACGCCGGGCATTGGGGATTTTTCTTTGTCTTTATTTTTGCCAATGACAATGAAGAAATATCGAGACGGATAAGGCATTGGGAATCGCTTTCCTTGGCCAGTCTCTTCTCTCTTGTCAGGTAACGGATGGCCTCATTGACCTGGAGAGAAGCAATGGCCGTTGAGATGGCATTGGAAATGCCGGCGGTGTCGCAGGTGTCCAGCCCCTGCGCTTCCCGGAACGTGCAGCGGAAGCACGGCATCCCCGGGGCGAGGAGCATGACGCTGCCCTGCTCCCGGATGGCCGCCGAATATATCCATGGCCTGCCGCGCTTCTTTGCCCAGTCATTAATGAGAAATCTCGCATAGAGATTGTCGGTGCAGTCCAACACGAGACCTTCATCCTCCAATATTTTTCCAATGTTTTTATGGTTGATATCGGCAACGAGGGAGCCATAATGGACCGTGCCGTTAATGGCCTTCAGCCGGGAATGGGCGGCCTCTGCCTTCGGCTTTCCGATGTCCGCCTCGGCATAGAGGAGCTGCCGCTGGAGGTTGGAGAGCTCGACGATGTCGCGGTCTATGAGGGTGAGATGGCCGACGCCCGCCCGCGCGAGCAGCTCTGCCGCGACGCTGCCCAGGGCGCCGAGGCCGATGATGGCCACCCTCGCTTTTTGCAATCTCCCCTGCCCCTCTTTCCCGACGACCAGCTCCTGCCGCGAATACCTGCCGGGATTTTCCCTTGCCATGATGCCCGTCAGGAGGCCTCCTTTTATTATGCTTTCTTCCGATAAGGGGGGAAAAAGGGAAAGACGCGCCGATGCATCATGTATCACGGCATGTTTGAAAAGTATATAGATTATAATCACAACCTTTAAATAGGAGGGGTGCCTTACATGTTTCAGATAGTTCGTTAAGATAGTGAGTTATCGACGAGAGAAATGACAACGGAAAACAGGATGGGAATGTGGAACATTCTGGGTATCAGTATTACCCATCCTCATTTTAATTGTTAACCGTTTGTCATTTTTAACGCCGGTCCGCGAATTCTAACAACGTCGGAGGTGTTAAAAATGAAACAAGACAACCAAAGCAAAACCTATGCGACAGTGGAGGACTTCATCAAGGCATTGATGCAAGTCGACTTCAACAACCGCACAGCGGAATTCAAGTACAAGTAAGCATGAACGGAAGAGAACACATGGACAACACCAAGAGCCCATCAACGGCAATGGAAACAGCATTCACGTGCAGTCATACCCTGTGGAGCGCAGCCCTGTATATGGCGGTGCCCGCCGCATCCACCGCTCCCCTTGAGGCCTCCTGGCACTCCCCCTTTCCCATTCCCTCCAGCTTCGCACAGAATATCGCAATAGGCAGCGGAACCCCCGCAAAGCATTTAAACTGTTGACGGAAACTTCTTGCACGTACTTTGCCCAGGCGGACCTTCATTTCCTGCTTCGCAGGAGGAAGATACGCGCGGCCCCAATGCCGCAGGGCCGCGCATCGTTTGCGCCCGCATTGGGGCGCACGAAAAGAGCGCGCCTGGCGCGGCGTTGTAGGGCGCGCCACCCCTTTCCACCGAAGGCGGCAATGAAGAAAGGCGTCATACAATAAAACTACCACTTGATGCGGGGGTACCCAAGCGGTTAAGGGGAGCGCCTGCAGAGCGTTTATTCGCCGGTTCAAATCCGGCCCCCCGCTTTGTTTTTTTTCTTTTTTTCTTTTTTTGCCTTTCAGGGCGGATACAATCACGGAGCGAGGCAACACCCATGTTCGACGACATCAGGGCAATCCTCAGGAACGACCCCGCGGCGCGCGGCCTGGAGCCATTGCTCTACCCCGGGCTGCATGCCATCGTCGCCCACCGCTACCTTTCCCATCCGCTCTACCGCATCCGGCTGCGCTTCCTCGCGCGCCTGCTGTCGCAGGTCATGCGCTTCCTGACTGGCGTGGAGATCCATCCCGGCGCCAGGATAGGGAA
>DUHN01000068.1:2725-26786 GCA_013330825.1 Candidatus Woesearchaeota archaeon
TCAAGAAAGCTGAGGAAAATCCCTGCGAAGCGAATCCAGGAAAGCGAATGATAATGCTTTTAAAGCTGGAAGAAAATGGTGGCGCATGGCATTCAATCTCCACAATACGCTCACCAGGAAAAAGGAGGAATTTGTCCCCCTTGATGATGGGAAAGTCCGGATGTACTCATGTGGCCCAACTGTGTGGGACTATGCCCACGTTGGGAATTTCAGGGCTTACATTTGCGTTGATGTCTTAAAGCGCTATATGCTGTATAAGGGTTCTGACGTTATCCATATTATGAATATTACCGATGTTGATGATAAAATCATTAAACGTTCTGTGCAGGAAAAAAAACCATTCCGGAAAATAACGGAATTCTACACAAGGGAGTTTTTCCATGATTCGGAGCAGCTCCGGATCAAAAAAGCAGACCTCTATCCCAAGGCGACGGAGCACATCTCCCACATGGTGCGCATCATCCAGCAGCTGATGAAAAATGGCCATGCGTATCGGAGCGAGGACGGCTCAGTCTACTACAACATCGCTTCGTTCAAGGATTATGGCAAGCTATCCCATTCGAAAATCTCGTCATTGAAGGCCGGCGCGCGGGTGAAGCAGGACAGCTACGACAAGGAGAACGCGCAGGACTTCGCGCTCTGGAAGGCATGGGACAGGGAAGACGGAAATGTCTTCTGGGAGACCGAGCTCGGCAAGGGAAGGCCGGGCTGGCACATCGAGTGCTCGGCGATGTCCATGCAGCACCTCGGCGAGAGTTTTGACATCCATGCCGGCGGAGTGGACTTGATCTTCCCGCACCACGAGAACGAGATCGCGCAGAGCGAGGGAGCGACCGGAAAGCCATTCGCGGCGCACTGGTTCCACAACGAGCATCTGCTGGTTGACGGGAAGAAGATGTCCAAGTCGCTGGGAAACTTCTACACCCTGAGGGATCTGATGAAGGAAGGCCACAAGCCCGTTGCGATTCGCTATTTCCTTTTGTCAACCCATTATCGCGTGCAGTTGAACCTGACCGAGGAGGCCCTCCGGGGGGCGCAGCAGGCGGTGGACAGGATCAACGATTTTGTCCTGCGGCTGGTCTCGCTGAAGCACGAAGGAAAGGGCAAGAAGCCGTCGAAGGAGATCGCCTCGCTGGCGAAGAAGGCGGAAAAAGACTTTGCGGCGGCGCTTGACGACGACCTCAACATCAGCGCCTCCCTGGCGCATCTCTTCGATTTCATCCGCGACGTGAATGGGATGATTGACAGGGGAAAATTCACGAAGAGCGATGCGCGGCACGTTCTTGACGCCATGAGGAAATTTGACACCGTCCTTGACGTCCTTGAGAAGCAGGAGGAGCTTGATGATGGCATCAAGAAACTCGTCCTTGAGCGCGAAGCAGCCCGCAAAAACAGGGATTTCAAGACGGCGGACGGGATACGGGATGAATTGGCGAAGAAAGGCATCACTTTGCAGGACACGAAGGACGGCGTGGTGTGGAAGAGGACTTAAGCGCGCGGTGACCCAACAGACTTTATTTCATAGCCTCTCATCATTCCCCGTGAAGAATGCGACCCTGTGTAGTGCAGCAATTGGACATCCACAATGAGATTCTGATTCACTGCAGAACTCAAGTGAGCAATCAACTGATTGTGCAAATTCGCATTGCCCGGAAAAAGAGAGCCTGAGTATTTCACCACATCACCAAAACGCTCCATTTTTTCTCCCTGTTTCGCTTCAGGACTCCTCAACGTGCCTATCAATCCTATGAGTGCGTCGTATCTCCTTTGGTTAGGGACATAGTCTCTGGCTTGGGATGGGCCAATCTCTGTTTGATACTGCCCCAGTAAAATCAACGCGTTATACCCACCTCCGGCAGGAACTCTTGGAAATTTATGGTTAGGATGATCCCCCCGCTTTGTAACAAATCTTTCCGGCCGCCTGTGTCCCCTGCGAATAGCTGGAAAAACCGGCTCTTGAAAAACATCATCTTTCCTGTTGGTCTTGGCAGCAGGGTCCAAAAACAGGGCAATGGCATCTTCCGGTGGGAGGCCCAGCCTTACATTGCCAACGGCAGCATAGAATTCCTCCGAGTCATACACGAATGGCCGAACCCCTTTCTCCGTACGGACTTTTTCAGCTGCATCTATCACCAGACTGGCACATATCCGTCCGATCCTCCCCCTATTGCCCTCAAAATCGTGTGGACGATGATGTAAGGCAACTGCAAAACTTTCAGGAACGCTTGCCCCAGAAACGATTTCGACTAATCCACCCATGAGTATCCCTCCTCAGCAAAATTTCATCTTTCAGGCTACTAACCATCCCTTATTTTTAAAGTTTTAGATGGTAAAGCAGTCTCATGCCCTTACAGCAGGTGCATCACCGAAGGAAAACAACGCTTATATGCCAACGGAGACAGAACTCTCCTTTCCAACAGAAAACGTGATCTTCTCCGCCCCTGTCGCTGCCATCAAATCTTCCTTCATGCCCGAGAATAGCCTCTCAGTAATGGCCCCCTTAATCTCCAGCGATTTTACCGTCGCCTTCAGCGAAAGCTTCCTCTCCGACTTCGCCTTCCGCACCTTCTCCAGCACCTCGACGAAGAAATCCCCTGCCTTCTCCGCCTCATCGTCCTTCATGCCCGGCGCCGGCCATTCCGAGAGGTGGATGCTCTTCGCCTTCCCGTGCTGCCGGAAGTAGAGCTGGTAGAGCTCCTCGGTGATGTAGGGCATGATGGGGGCCATCATCTTGAGCACCCCCAGGAGGGAGACATGCAGCGCGTACTGCGCGGATTCCTTCGCTTCCTGGCCGCGCTTGTCCGGGTTGTAGAGCCGGTCCTTGACGACCTCAAGGTAATTGNNGCCCAGAAGCGGAGCGCGTCAGCGGAGTACTTTTTTATCATCTCCTGCGGCGCGATGACGTTGCCCTTGCTCTTGGACATCTTCTTGCCGTGAGGATCGAGGGCCCAGCCGGAGATCATGATGTTGTGCCAGGGCACGGAACCCTCGTGAAGGGTGCTCTTGACCACGGTGTTGAACAGCCAGAACGTGATGATGTCGTGCGCCTGGGGCCTCAATGACATGGGAAACAATTTCTCATACACCGGCCTATCCCTATACAACTCAATGGCGAGCTGCGGCGTCAATGAGGACGTCGCCCAGGTGTCGAGAACATCCTTCTCACCGATGAAATCGTGCGAGCCGCATGGGCATGGCTTTTTGGGCCTGTCCTGGAGAGGGTCAACAGGCAGCTGGGATTCCTCCGCGACTGCAACCTCACTGCATTTTTTGCAGTACCAGGCGGGGATGGGGATGCCGAAATGGCGCTGGCGGGAGATGTTCCAGTCCCACCGCAGGCCGTGAATCCAGTTCTCGTAGCGGATGCGCATATGCTCCGGATACCATCTCATCTTCCTGCCCTGTTTCAGGAACTCCTCCCTGAGATCCAGATAGCGGATGAACCATTGGTCCGTGGCCACGTACTCTATCTCCGTGCCGCAGCGCTCGTGGACATTGACGGCGTGCTCGATGGGCTCCTTATGGATGAGGAATCCTCCCTTCTCCAAGTCTTCCAGCGCGGCTTTCCTCGCTTCGGACGAGCCCATGCCCTTGTACCTGCCGGAATTCTCGTTGTACCTGCCGTCAGCGCCCATGACGTGGATTGGCCTGGCTTCCGGATGCCTGGCCATCCACTCGATGCAGTCAACCCCTCCATAGGTGCAGTAGTACACGATGCCCGTGCCGTAGCCGGTCTCGGTGACCTCATCGTGGGAGACCCTGACCATGTTTCCGGCGATGGGGATGGCAACCCTCAATCCGATGAGGTCTTTTCCTTTCAGCTCTTTTTCAATGGTGAATTTCACGTGCTTCCCAAAGAAGGGCAGCGAGTCCTTGCTTGTGACCCACGCCTCTTCCCCCACCCGTATCCTCGCATAGTTGCCATCCTGCCTGATGCTCATGCCCACGCAGCCGTACATGACCTCGGGGCGCGTGGTCGCGTAGACCAGGAATGAGCCGTCCTCCGCTTTGGCCTTGAGATAATTGAGCGTGGACTTGAGCCTCGCGTCCTGCATCTCCACCTGGGCGATGGCTGTCCTACACGAGGGGCAGAAGATGACCGGGCGGAAGTCGCGGTAGATGCGGCCCTTTTTGTGGAGCTCTACAAAGGAGCGCTGCGAGATTCTCCGGCAATGGCCGTTGATGGTGGAATAGAAGATGGAGAAATCAGCGGATGTGCCGATGTTCTTCCAGTCCTGGATGAAATCAGGGCGGATCTCATCCAATGTCTTGAGGCAGAGCGCGATGAACTCGTCCCTCGCCATCTTCCTGGAGGAGACGTTCTTCATCTTCTCGATGAGGCGTTCCGTGGCGAGGCCATTGTCGTCCGTGCCGAACGGGTAGAAGACATTCCTCCCGCGCATGCGCTGGAACCGCGCGATGAAGTCCTGCTGCGCGTACGAGAAGGCGTGCCCGATGTGCATGCTGCCGGAGACCGTTGGCGGCGGGGTGTCGATGGAGTAGATCTCTCCCTTGGCATGCTCGTCGAACCGGTAGACGTTCTCCTTCTCCCAGAACTCCCTGATGCGGGGCTCTGCCTCCCCCGGATCATACCTCTCTGACTGCGGCCATTGCATTGTGCGGATGAAAGGGATTTATTTTATAAATGTTCATATTGGCGGGAGAACGCGGGACGGCAGATTAATATAGCGCAGGTGATTTGCCCCCTGCATGAAACTCCTCACCGACAAGCACGCGCCGAAGAAGCCGTCTGAGATCACGGGCCAGGGGGACAACCTCGCCCTGCTGCACGCGTTCGTGTCCACATACGGGAGGCAGAAGAAGAAAGCGGCCATGCTGTTCGGCCCTTCCGGCACGGGGAAGACCAGCGCGGCATATGCCGTGGGGAGGCAGCTCAACCTGGAGATCGTGGAGGTGAACGCCTCGGATTTCCGCAACGCGGAAGGCATCAACACCATCCTCGGCGGGGCGATGAAGCAGCAGAGCCTATTCTCCCGGGGCAAGCTCATCCTGGTGGACGAGATAGACGGCCTCGCAGGGCACCAGGACCGGGGAGGGGTGCAGGCGCTGGTGAAGCTGGTGGAGAAGAGCGCGTTTCCCGTCATCCTGACAGCCACCAACCCGTATGACCACAAGCTCTCCACGCTGCGCTCAAAGAGCATGATGCTGGAATTCAAGAGGATAGAGGCCAATTCCCTCCTCCTCATCCTCAAGAAAATCTGCGCCCAGGAAAACATCCCCTGCGAGGAGCATGCGCTCGCCACACTGGCGCGCCGCGCAGGAGGGGATGCCCGGGCGGCCATCAACAACCTCCAGGTGGTCTCGCTCATTGCCGGCGGGGTCACCAAGGAATCGGTCGAGGAGTTCGCCGACCGCGACCGCACGGAGAGCATCATCACCGCGCTCCAGAAGATATTCAAGACCGGCTCGGTGGAGATCGCGCTGTCCGCCTTCAACACCATCGAGGAGGACGTCGATGAGCGCTTCCTGTGGCTGGACGAGAACCTGCCCAAGGAATACACCAAGGCGGAAGACCTGGCGCGGGCGTACGACGCGCTGAGCAAGGCGGACGTCTTCAGCCGGCGCATCAGGCGGTGGCAGCACTACCGCTTCCTGGTGTATGTCAATGCGCTCCTCTCCGGAGGGGTTGCCGTCGCGAAGGACGGGAAGAATCCCCATTTCGTGGAGTACAAGCCGACGGGCAGGATCCTCAAGCTGTGGTGGGCAAACCAGAAATCCCTGAGGAAGAAGGCGATCGCGAAGAAGCTGGCCCTGGCCACGCACACCTCCCAGCGCAGCGCATTGCAGGGCACGCTTCCTTACTTCACCATTTTATTCAATAAAAGCAAAGAGATGCAGCCGCAGCTTGCCGAGGAGTTCGGGCTCGAGGAGGAGGAAGTGGAGTGGCTGCAGAAGAATGCGTCGGTGTGTCACTAAAATTTTAGACACTATTCTTGAGTAGTTAAGCTTGAAAACATTTATAAATGCCCCTTCGGTCATCCAGTAGATGCATCTCTTAGACATCATACTGAATACTGCCAAGGCGAGCAATAGCCCAGTCCATATTGACGAGATTCTTCCCCTGGGGCTAGACATCCTAGTCTTGAGGTATGGTGTGGAAAATGGACAGAGGAGCAGAGATTTCCGGGACCATGAGCATCCTAACCAATTCATTCGCGATGAGCGCACAAGCTGGACTGAGATGGACACTTCTCTCTTCCAGAGGAGAGCGCTGGGCAAAGGCGTTGACGAATCTGAGATTGTCGTGAGACATAAGCGCATCTCCCAGGAATTTGATGCGAGAAGCAGAAGAATGCTAAAAGATTTACTGTCATCAGACTCTCTTTATGACTATAACGACTATGAAAACATACAAGATCCTGCTAAGGATCCCCTCGCCAGAGAATTTCAGGAAGCAGGATACGATTACCGTTTCCGCCCCACCGAGCTTACGAAGCGTTTGAAGGAAGCAGACCTGGTCATCGCCCATCCTTCCGTTGCTGAAAAGATCAGGCGGGAAGTCCCGCAAGCTAAGGTAGCACTGCTGTACACGGGACAAGGCATAGAGGGCAACCTCAAACATGTGCCGCAAGTATGCATTGATAAACCCGATAGGGGTTTTTTCTCCCGACAAGGCTTTGGCGCTGACACGGAGACTGTGCGCCTCCTTTTCAAGGGGGAGGAAGACAGGCGATATGAGTTTAGCTGGTTTGGCGGGGAAAGGGATTCCATTAACTGGGACCCGCGCATCCTGCACAATTCTTTCTACGCTCCTTTGGAGCACAGCAGGGATGATCGTCACAATCCGCAAAAAAGGACATCTAGGACACTCAATCTTTATGAAAAAAGGCAGAGACGGATGCGAGCGCAAGGCACAGGGGAAAACCTGATGCATGCGTTAAGGCACTTTAGGGGCGAGCCGGATGAGACGACATTCGTCCCTAATTTCTACAACCTAGGAAACCCGTTCAGAATCGGAAGTGGGACAGACATCATCCTCCTGCAACGCGAAGCTAAAGAGTATGAGGTTAGGAAATTCTACGAGCAGCTCTGGCTCAAGCCTCTTTCCGAAGCCGAGGCAGAGGACAGGAGGATGACGCACAAAGCACTCGTTGAAGACAAGCAGTATTTGAGCACTGTAAGGTCGTTGGAAACTGCCGTCAACAAACTCATAGAGCCTTATATGCATCTTTCCAGCATGGCCAAACTGATCAGTGCCAACCTTCTGGGCTCAAGGTGGGGAGCGACGCTTGAGAGGCAGCCTTTCTATGATGATTTCATGGGGACTGCGGGAGAATTTGTCACGAAGTACGAGGAAATTGTAAAAATTGTGAATTATTTGCTGAAGAAAGACTCTCCTTCCAGGGAAATGCGTGCTCTGCTTATTCCCCTAAGGGAAACTGTTTTAGGGATAAGTGAATTTCACTGGGCATGCCGTTATATCAAGGACGTGGTAAACGAAAAACCTGCAGATTTTAGTGGGCTTGAACGGATGTTCATGAAAACACTCTATGTGAGCGGAGCTTCGTTGATAAAGAAACTAGAAAAATATGATCCAACAGAGGACTCTGGAGCAAGGCCGCTCTACTTTGGCAAAAGGAGGGGATTTGAGGACGATGAAGCGGAAGAAGGCCAAGGAAAGGAAGGGGAAAAGCAGAAGAGACAAGGCAGCATGCGTGGCCAGAAATCCCCTGTATTGCAGAAATTGCTCGACAAGTTTCATGCACAGAATCCCATTTCAGCCGCAGACGGCTATCTCCCGTTCCTCGACAGTGTTGGCACGCGGTTGGCTGCCTTCACCGCCTATGCGGAATTCATCCGCTCCCAACCAAGGCCATGGTGCCTACCGGAATCCGCACCTAAGGATGAGGGCGTCTTGGAAATCGTCGGGGGTTGGTACCCCATGACGCGGCTCCAAAGAGGATCCGGGAATGTTCCCAATGACATTTCCTTCAACCTGGAAAATAGAGTAATGGTAATCGATGGGTCAAATGCCTGCGGCAAGACGAATTACCTATTTGAAACGGCATTCATCGCCAACCAGGTGCGGACAGGCGGCTATGTGCCGGCGCAGAAGGCGCGCGCCTCACATTTTGATGATGTCATCTGCCGCCTGAAGCCAACGGGCATGGGAAGGTCGGGAGCCCTCAAGGAAGAACTGCACTCCATCCAAACACTGGTTGATCAACTAGGAGGAAATGTGTTCTTGGGCATTGATGAGACTTACCTTTCCACCAACCACGATGAAGGGGAAGCGTTGACCTATGGCACGCTCCGCAGATTCGCTGAAGCCAAACCTACAAGGGCAATCATCACCAGCCATTATCCTTCCCTCCACGACATCATCAACGATCCAAGGATGGAAGGAGTCTTTTTCAGGCATGTTGAGTTTGAGGACACCCCGCAGGGCATACGATTCACCTACAAAGTCAAGGATGGGCCGAATAGGCGGCTTGACTACGCTCCCGTCATCGCGGTTGAAGAAAAGATTCATCCAGCTATAATCGGTCACGCCTTCAGATTCTTAGAGAAGAATGGTGGCATTGAAGGCGTCAATGTCGACAGAATAAACCAACACATTGCGGAAGGGGAGGTGCCTCAAGCGGCAGGCATTGAAGGAGTCGTCGATGGGCATACAAAGTCATTGCTGGTAAAAAGCATGTGGAGAGAAGATGGCCTGGGAAGTTTAAGGAGATGGTTCTCGACAGAGGCCAATTTTAACTTCAGTTATTCCAAGGAACTGGACACAAAGATTGAGGAAATGATGCAAACCCCCTTGTTAGACTATCATAAGGTCCGCGATCGGCTCGGCACCATAGAAGTGTTCATCAAAGAAAAGAACGTGCGCAAGCGTGCGGACAGGATTTCCGCGGCCTTCAGCCCTGATTACGAGACACGCCTCATCCACAATTTGGGTGCGATTGCGGGCTCCTTTTCCATGGAAGAAAAGCACAAGAACATCGATGGCTATCGAAAGATGATTGGAGAGATGATGAAGAACTACCGGGCATTGCCTCTCTACCTGAAAAAAAGGCATTTCGCGACGGAAACATTCAGCGGCATAACCCAGCAATACGAGGCCCTGGTGGCTGAAGGCGGCCCAGTAAGGGTATTTTTTGAGTATCTCGCCGGAATCGAGAACCAGTTTAGGGCAATAGAGGGAAGGCTGCATGTCAGAAGAGGGGAGTCATCAAAAATGAGTCCTCACGATAGGAAGGAATTGGAGGGGAATCCTAAGCATAGGGAAGATGTCGGCGCCAGAATCGGCATCACCCAGGCGGATTTGGAAGGCATCATCAGCGTGGAAAAAATCAAGGGCTTCGGAGAGGCATTCTCGATGATGAAATCGTTCTTTTCGGAACTCTACACCTACAAGAGCCTCGCGGACCAAGCCGTCGAGAATGGGTGGGTGAAACCCACTATTTTGCCAAGGGAGGGCAATACGTTTGTTATCATAGAAGGCAAATATGAACTGTATCATAATGACTCAATCGTTCCAAACAACACCAGGTTGTACCCTCGCAAGAGAGTCGAGGTCCTTGAGGGCAGCAATGATGGCGGCAAGACATGCGACCTGAAGAAGATAGGGAGGATAGCCGTGAGAGCGCAATCAGGAGGGTACGTCCCCGCAAAAAAAATCATCTACTCGATGCGCGACCGCATCATCATGCGGGAAAAGGGTGAGGGGAATGTCCTCTCCGCCTTCCAAACAGACTGCAGATATGCCAACGAAGTGGTTCCGCCTGCCGGTGAGTATTGGCTCGTCCTGATGGACGAAACCTTCACCTCCACAGAATGGAAGGGAGGGAGAGCATTGACATACGGCATCATGAAGTCAGTGCAGGATCAAGGCAGCTCGCTCATGGTCATCTCCAGCCACTACCGCGGCCTGCGGGAAGCGACCTATGGCCGGCCAATTGTCCAGTTCTCACATTTCCCGATTGATGCAATGTTCAAGGATGACGAATGGAAGATAGAGTTTCCCCACCGCAAAAGGCCAGGGCCGCTGCGGGACCCGCGATATGCGCTGAAAGTGGCCCGGGAAAATGCGCCTGGGGGATATGAGAAGCGGTTCTTTGACCAGACGATTCTGGATTATGCCGAGCAACGACTGCAGCAAAGGAAACTGCAATCTTGAGTGTTGTTCTATCAACCAACGCGCCCACTGGGAGGGCGCCAAGAGTTCGCGAGCCGAAGGCGAGCATGGCTTTCTTTGCTTCATTCCGCATACAAGGTAGTGGTGCGTTGTCGGGAGGTGATACATTTATCCGTGAATAACTGACTTATAAACCACCCTTTAGCGCAACAGAACCCCAAACAACAACCTTTATAAACATCCCCGGGCCCCTCAGGGGAATGGCCAATGCAGCGGAAGGCATAACAAAATTCTCGCTTGTCATTTCCATGCTTATCTCCATCATCATCGTGATTATTATCTAGCCAGGGCTTTCCGCCATCTTCTCGGGAGGCCTCAGAAAAACAGCTTGAGGGAACACTATGGAACGCATCGAAACGAATGAGGCGCCGAAGGCGATAGGGCCGTACAGCCAGGCAATCAAGGATGACAACCTCGTCTTCGTCTCCGGCCAGATCGCATTGGACCCGGGCACGGGAGAGATGAAAGGAACGGGCATAGAGGCCCAGACAACCCAGGTCCTGGAAAATCTGAAGGCCGTTCTGGAAGCGGCAGGCTCCTCAATGGAAAAAGCGCTCAAGGTAACGGTCTATCTCAAAGACATGGGGGATTTCCAGAGGATGAACGCCGTCTACGCAGGGTACTTCACCGGCAAGCCGGCAAGGGCCACGGTGGAGGTATCGAAACTGCCAAAGAATGCCTTGGTGGAGATGGATGTCATCGCGGCAGTAAAGTGAGACCATGAAAGAGCTCTACACGCTGAAGTGCATCGGATGCAAGAGGGAAGTCGACGAGGCGGAGGAATACACCAACTGCCCGCACGATGGCCTCCCATTGGAAGTGGCGATGAACTACGAGGTCATCGGGCAGCGCATCAACCAGCACGCGCTGAGGCAGATGCCCCCCACGGCGACGAAATACCTTGACTTCTATCCCATACGCAACAAGAGCCGCGTCATCACCCTCAACGAGGGCGGCACCCCGCTCTACCACGCGAAGAACCTGGGAAAGGAGCTGGGATTGAAGGGCCTCTACATCAAGGTCGAGGGCGCCAACCCCACCGGAGCGTTCAAGGACCGGGGCACCATGGTGGAGATTACCAAGGCCATCGAGCTGGGCAAGAAAGCGGTGGTGTGCGCCTCCTCGGGCAACATGGCCGCGTCCGTCTCGGCCTACTGCGCCAAGGCCAACATGCCCGCATACGTGCTCGTTCCCCAGGGCACGCCCATCGGCAAGCTCGCGCAAACATTGGCATACGGCGCCAGGATCATCCAGATCAGGGGCAGCTACGACGCGGCCGCGAAGCTCACCAGGGCCATAGCCATGAAGAACGGCCACTACCTTGCCGGGGACTACGCGTACCGCCTAGAAGGGCAGAAATCCCAGGCGTTCGAGATCGCGGAGCAGCTCGGCTGGAGAGCGCCGGACAGGCTGTTCATCCCCATCGGCTGCGGCACGAACGGCTCGGCCATCTGGAAGGGCTTCAGGGAATACCGGATGCTCGGCTTCACGGACAATCTTCCCAAGATGGTCGGCGTGCAGGCAAGGGGTGCCGACCCGGTCATCACGGCATTCAACGGCAAAAGAAGCATAGAGCCCATCGCCATCCCCAAGACCGTCGCCTCCGCCATCTGCGTCGGCGACCCATTGGACGGGAGGAAGATCATCAATGCATTGAATGAGTCGAATGGCGCGGCGGTGAGTGTGGAGGATGAGAATATCCTGGAGGCGGAGAAGCTCCTCGCGAGGATGGAGAGCATCTTCGTCGAGCCGTCCGCGGCCACGAGCCTCGCCGCGCTGCAGCAGATGGCGGCGGCAGGAGCGGTGGACAAAGACGAGACCATCGTCTTGGTGATGACTGGGGTGGGGCTGAAGGACCCGGTCACCGCGCTGAAAGTGCTCTACTCGCCTCCGGTCGTCGACCCGCAGCTGGACGAGGTGCAGAGATACCTCAACTACGGCTTCTACGAGGTCATGGCCAAGAACGTCGAGGGAAGCACCGTGCTCATACGGGAGATGCCGGAGAGGAAGGAGCTTTCGGCCATCATCAGGAAGAATTTCCACACCGAGCTGAGCGAGGAGGACCTCGACGAGTGCATGAAGCTCGTGGAGTCCTTCATCGAGAAGGGCAAGAGCCTCCAGCAGGGCGACCTGCAGCACATCATCGAGAAGTCATTCCGCAAGTCCGCCGTCAAGGAGCGCCCGCTGAAGATAAACGACTTCAGCGTAAAGGCAGGCCTCCACCAGAAATCTGTGGCCACGGTCAGGGTGAGTTACCGCGGAAAGGAGCAGGACTTCTCCGCGGAGGGCGTGGGCCCGGTGGACGGCATCATCAACGCGGTCAAGAAGTCCGTGGAGAACAACGGCTTCCGGTTCGCGCTGACCGACTACGAGGTCGCGGTCTCGGAAGGCGGCACGGACGCCTCGGTCAACGTCAAGATGACGATGGAGGACGAGCGCAAGAACAAGGTCATCTCCATGGGCACGAGCCCGGACATCATCGTGGCGAGCGTCAAGGCATTCGAGGAAGGCTACAACCTGCTCTGGGCGAAGAACAGGAAATGATTGAAGATCGTGATTATCATGATATGGTGCCGTCTCAGGCGCCACAAAACGCTTCACGGGTCCTGATTAGACAAATGATTTAAAAATAACCTGCACAACCGAAAACGCCATGGTGGAGAAATCAGACAAGATCTGGATGGATGGGAGATTCGTGGACTGGGACAGCGCGAAGGTCCACGTCCTGAGCCATGCCCTGCACTACGGCTCCGCGGTCTTTGAGGGCATCAAGTGCTACGAGACAGAAAAAGGCCCGGCCATCTTCCGCCTGAAGGAGCACAACGAGAGGCTGTTCCACAGCGCGGACGTCTTCCACATGAGGATTCCCTTCTCCAAAGAGCAGGTATTCGACGCCATAAAGGAGACGGTGAGGATAAACAGGCTCAGGAGCTGCTACATACGGCCGATTGCGTTCCTCGGCTATGGCCCCATGGGCCTCAATCCCATCAAGAGCCCGGTCAGCGTCAGCATCGCCGCATGGCCGTGGGGAGCGTACCTCGGCGAGGAGGGGATGAGGAACGGCATCTCCATAAGGACGAGCTCCTATCCCAGGAACCACGCGAACGCGGCCCTCGCGAGCGCGAAGATCTCCGGGCAGTACGTGAACTCCATCCTCGCCAAGAGGGAGGCCGTCACCGAGGGGTATGACGAGGCCGTCATGCTGGACGTGAAGGGCAACATCTCCGAGTGCTCGGGAGAGAACATCTTCATCGTCAAAAACAATGAGCTGAGGACAACCCCCCTAGGCACCATCCTGCCGGGCATAACGAGGGCGTCGATCATCCGGCTTGCGAATGATTTGGGATACCATGTCATGGAGGAATATTTCAGGCCGGAGGACATCCTCGAAGCGGACGAATGCTTCCTGACGGGGACTGCCGCCGAGCTGACTCCTGTCCGCGCCCTGGACAAGAAGGGCATAGGCCCGGGAAAACCCGGCCCCGTCACCCTCAAGCTCCAGCAGGCGTTCATGGACATCCTGCACGGGAAGAATTCAAAGTACGGCTCATGGCTTGAGTATGTGGAGTAGGCGAATTTCTTCACCAGTACGTTTATAAACAGCCATAAAATCTCATTGCTAATATAGCGGGGTAGGGCAGTGTTTCGCAAGAAACGCCCAATCAGGAGTGCCCGATGGGCTCATAACCCATAGGTCGGAAGTTCAAATCTTCCCCCCGCTATTTTTCTTGTCTTGCTTTTGGCGCGAATTGCCACCGGATATTAAGAATGTCCGATGGCATGCAAGCGATAATGTTTGAAAAGAAGTTTTGTCCTGGCGTTCTTCTCAGCAAAAATAACGGCAATCCCAACGATGTTTCCCCCTTGCCTTTCGATGAGGTGTATTGCCGCCTTCATCTGGGCCCCTGTCTCGATTCAGTCATCGACGATCAGGACGTTGTCTCCCTTGGAAACCGCATTTTTTCTTATCTGGTGGGTTTTGCGTTTGGAGGAATAATCGACAAAAGAAACAGAAAAGAGTGTCTTCCGTGCTCCGGGAAGCTTCCCTCCTTTGCGGAGAGGGGCAAATCCTATCCTGTATTTTGCCGGAAGGGCTGCGCCCAGGACGAAGCCAAGGGCGTCGAGGCTGACTATTTTGTCGATTTTCTTGCCCTTAAAGGGGTAAAGAGGTCTGTAATAAGTTGATGGGAGACTTTTGGCTTGATGAACGGGGGAGTGACGCCGGTTCTTCCTTTTGTCCGCGTATTGATGAATTTTTTGTAATAGGCATAATCCATTGAGAGCTCTCTATCCCTGAAGTTTAAACGCGTTACTCATGCGGGTGGTGCTTTCCCGTCGGCCGCTCGTAGAAGGTGAATGCCTTCACGAACCGGGGCAGCCGCGCCAGCGGCCGGATGAAGCGCTGCAGCATCGCTACTCGCGACACCTGTCCCGTCCTCTCGGCCTCCTGCACGAGGAGCCCCCACTTAGCCTCGGTCTCCAGGATGCTGTGCGCGGCATCGGAGACGACATCGAGGCGCGCCAGCGGCGCGAAGAACTCGAACACCCTCACCACGATGAAGACGGGCAGCAGCGCGATGATCTCGAGCCAGCATTCCCTGAAGAATCGCGGGATGCTGTGGATTCTGGCATATTTGAAGGCAAGGTCAATGATGAAGAGAATGATGATGGCATAGTCAACGATGTCGGTGATAAGATAGTACGGCTGCAGCGCATCATAATAGAATATCTCTCCCACGACGAGCAAAAAGAGCAGGATGAGCGAGAACGGGATGAGCCTGTCGACGATGTGCTCGACCTTGTGCAGCCAGAGTTTCATCTGCCTTCTCTCCTTGTCCCTGTTTTTAATCTTTTTTGCTGGGTGGGGGGCACAGCGAGAGAATCTCCTCCTTCGTGGCCTGCCGCAGCTCTCCCGGCTTCAGGCTCCCGAGCCCAAGGCTGCCGATGGAGAGCCTCTTGAGGTGCGCGACCTCGTTCCCGACGGCATCGAGCATGAGCTTGATCTGGTTCTTCCTGCCTTCGGTAAGGGTGATGAGGAAGGTGGTGTTGCCGGTTGCCTTGATGGTGCAGGGCCTGGTCGTGTACGGCTCGCCTTCAGAGATGATGGAGACGCCCTGCTCCAGCATCCTCGCGTCGGCTGGCCGGAGAGGCCGCTGCGACACCACGCGGTAGGTCTTCCGGGCACCGGCGTCCGGCTGCATGAGGGCGCGGGACAGCTCGCCGTCGTTGGTGATGATCAGCAGCCCCTCGGTGTCCCTGTCCAGCCGTCCGACGGCGAACAGCGAGGACTTCTCCTCTTTTGAGAGGGGCAGGCCGGCAAGAAGCCCGTAGATGGTCTCCTCTTCCTTGGATTTCTGGCAGATGGCCCCGACGGGCTTGTTGAGGATGAAATAGAGCTTCCGCACCGCCTTGGCGGGCCTGCCATCAACAAAGACAAAGTCCGTCTTTGGGTTGAAGAAATGGCGCGGGTTGGTGACGGTCTGCTGCCGGACATTCACCTTCCCGGAGCGGACGGCCTGCTCCGCGTCATGGGCCGTCCTGAACAGGCCGGTGCGCATCAGGTATTGGAGAAGCGATGTTTTCTTTGGCATGGAAAAAGCGCCGCGGGGGAGATTTGAACTCCCACGCCCTTTCGGACACGGAATGTTTGTGCAGCATAGCAGGTTTCTGAAGAACCGTTGTTCTTAGCAATCCCGCGCTATACCAGGTTAAGCGACCGCGGCAATACGGCACAGGTTGGGACGGCGTGTTTTAAAGGTTTTGTTCATCATCAAGCCNNCCATATAAACAAACCAAGAATAAAAACTCCATGAAAAAAGCCGGCGCGCTCCTCGTCCTCCTCCTCGCGCTCCTTCCGGCGGCATATGCCGAGCAGGACTACGGGAATGCGGCGTCGATGACCGCGGACATCGAGATCAGCGGCCACGCGGACATCATCACCCAAAATGCGAAGTCGCGCATCGACAAGGCCATCGTCAACCTCTCCCTCTTCCCGAAAGACAGCCCGAGCCAGGAAGTCGTGGACATCGCCTGGGCGCCGACGCCGGTCATCGGGGACGGCGTCGCGACGTTCACCTTCACCAGCCCCAAGGAGAGCATCGACTATATCGCCAAGGCGAAGGTCAGGGTGGGGGACTCGTTCGTCCCGGTGAAGGAGAAGATTCCCTTCCCGTTGGAGAACCTTCCCGAAGACGTGAAGATATACACCCAGCCCACGGGCGTGATCGACTCCGACGATGACGCCATCAACCGGGTGACCTCGGTGCTTGTCTCGGGAGAGGACGACCTGTACGGCGTCGTCTACACACTCGCGAGATGGACGAGGGAGAACGTCGAGTACAACCTGAGCTCGCTCACCCAGGACGTCTCCCAGAAGGCCAGCTGGGTCCTGCTCGAGCGCCAGGGCGTGTGCGACGAGATCGCCTCGCTGTTCATCGCCATGCTCCGCTCTGTGGGCGTTCCCGCGAGGTTCGTCACCGGGTATGCGTACACCAACTCCCCGCTCTTCCCCGAGAACTGGGGGGCGCACGGCTGGGCGGAAGTCTATTTCCCGGGCCACGGATGGGTGCCTTTTGACATCACGTACGGCCAGTTCGGGTGGGTTGACCCGTCCCACATCGCGCTCAAGGAGTCCCGCGACCCCAATGACGCGTCCACCAAGTATGAATGGATCGGCCGCGACGCCGAGCTCGGGATCGGGGGCCTGAAGACCACGGTGGACGTGCTTTCTACGGGGGGAGAGGCTGCTCCGCTGGTGCAACTCATGGCGAGGCCCATGAAGGACGAGATCGGCTTCGGCTCGTACAATGCCATCGAGGCGACGGTGAAGAACCGGAAGGACGCGTACGTCATGACCGAGCTCCTCCTCACCGTTCCAGCGGAAGTGAAGCTCATCAGCAAGAAGGCGAAGGACGTCTTCCTCAAGCCGGGAGAGGAGAGGCGGGTGTTCTGGATTGTGCGCCTTGGCGGCGATTTGGAGGGCAATTACATCTATACGTTTCCCTTCACCGTGAGCAGCGGCCGCGGCGCGGAAGGCGCCGGCTCCTTCTCCTCGACGGCGCAGTCCCCCGAGTACACGCTGCAGGACATCGGCGCCATCATCGACCAGCGCGCGGAGGAAGGGGAAAAGACGTATTCCTCCAACGTGGCGCTGAACTGCACCGCCTCCCCGAATGTCCTCTATGAGTATGAGCGCGGGACTATAGCGTGCAGGGTAAGGAACACCGGCAATGTCCCGCTGGACAACCTTGATGTCTGCCTGCGCAAGGACTGCGCGGATGTCAGCCTCGGCATCACCAAGTCGTACGAGGTGGAATTCGACATCGACACGGATGTCATCGGCAGGCGGGACGAGACCGTCGTGGCGAAGAACAGCAAGGTGTCCAAGGCGCAGGATGTCCCCATAGAGGTGCGCGACATTCCCATGGTCAATATCAGCGGCGTGGAAGCGCCGTCCTCGCTGAGATTCGATGACGAAGCGTCGCTCTCGTTCACCGTCGGCAAGGCCTCCTTCTCCATCCCGGAGAACCTCACCATACTCGTCAAACTCCCCTCCGGAGACAGGGGCTGGACCATGGACAGGCTGCCGAAGAGCCAGATCTTCTCCATGGCCTTCAAAGGCAGGGACCTTGGAAAAGGGGAGAACGCCATCCCGATAGAGGTCTCCTACAGGGATGGCAACGGCAGGGAGTATTCCTCCAAGGAGGAGGTTTCCATAACCCTCAAGGATGTTTCCTTTGCGCAGGGCGTGCAGCTCTTCTTCAGGAACGTGGGCGTGTGGCTGGCTTCGCTGTTGGGGTAGTTGAAAAGAATGGGATGGGCATTGGGATGGTCGGCATCGATTACATGGGCGGCAACAGGAGCATGAAGCCCATGCGCCTGTACATCCTTAAAAAATGAGAATGTTATCAGGGTAACATCAAGTTTTTAAATCATTCTTCCTTTCGCTTCCCGTATGCTCGTCATGAAGTTCGGCGGAACATCGGTAGGCAATGCACAAAGAATTGAAGAAGTCTGCTCGCTGGTCCGGTCTTCCCTGAGGCGGAAGCCGGTCGTGGTCGTGTCGGCGGTGGCGACAGTCACCGACGCCCTCACGGCGTTGGCGAAGGAATGCGCGCAGGGCAGGGGGGCAAGATCGGTGCAGCCCATTATCGACAGGCACGGTGAGGTCATCGCCGCGCTGGGTCTTGACCGGTCGTTGCTGGAAAAGGAGTATGATGAGCTGCGATCGCTGGCCGCCAAGACGAGGAAAAGGAAAAAGCTGGACAAGAAGGCGATGGACCATTTCCAGTCCTTCGGCGAGCGGATGTCATCGAGGATCGTCGCAGCCCAGCTCAGGAAGATGGGCGTCCGGGCAGGGGCATTTCCCGCCTGGGAGCTTGGCATGGTCACCAACAGGGAGTTCGGGAGTGCGGAACCGTTGGAAGGGTCGTATGCGACAATGAAGGAAAAAATCGGCGCATTAAAATTGGTTCCGGTCATCACCGGCTTCATCGGCAAGACGAAGAAAGGAGAGATAACGACTTTGGGAAGGGGCGGCTCTGATTACACTGCGGCCATCATCGGCGCGGCCATCGGTGCCGAGACCATCCAGATCTGGAAGGAGGTGGACGGTATCATGACGACGGATCCGCGCATTGTCCCGGAAGCGAGGGTCGTCCCTGAGCTCGCGTTCGAGGAGGCGTCAGAACTGGCATACTTCGGCGCAAAAGTGCTTCATCCCAAGGCCATCCTGCCGGCCATGAAGAAGAGGATTCCCGTCCAGGTGCTCAACACATTCAAGCCGAAGGGAAAAGGCACCACCATCGTGAGCGGCTTCGCGGAGCGGGCGAAGGGAAGCGACACCGTCGAGGCCTTCACCTTCAAGAAGAACACCACCATCGTCCACGTTTATTCCCCGGAGTTCTTCGAGGGCAGCGGGCTGCTGGCGCACGTCTTTGGCCTGTTTGAGAAGTACGATACTGGCATCGACATCGTGTCCACTTCAGTGGCAAGCGTCTCCCTCACCATAGACACGGACGAGCGTTTGGAGAAGATCCTCCCGGGGCTGAGGAAGCTCGGCCAGGTCGAGGTCGTCAGGGGAAAAGCCATCGTGTGCGCCGTCGGCGGCAAGGTGAACGCCGCGGGAGTCGCGGGCAGGATGTTCACCGCGCTGGGAAGGGACAGCATCCCGGTGGAGATGATCTCGCAGGCGGCGTCCGGCATCAGCATGACGTTCGTGGTGAACAACGAGGACGCGGAGGAGGCGATCAAGGTGCTGCACAAGGAGTATATTGGATAAGATTTATTAGCTCATCGCATTACCCTAGGGAATTATGGCAAAGAAGCTTCGCGTCGGGATTTTGGGGGCAACGGGCATGGTCGGGCAGCAGTACATCTCTCTCTTAGAGGGCCATCCGTGGTTCGAGGTCACGTATGTGGCCGCCAGCCCCCAGTCAGCGGGAAAAACATACATGGAGGCGGTCGCTGGCAGGTGGCACATGCAGAAGGATATTCCTCAGAACGTCATGTCATTGAAGGTATCCCCCATCGATGATATCGTGCAGGCGAAAAAGCAATGTGATTTTGTCTTTTCTGCGCTTGACACGCCTGTCGCCAAGGAATGGGAGGAGAAGTATGCGGCCGCAGGGCTTCCGGTTGTCTCTAACGCGTCCACCCACCGCCATACGCCGGATGTGCCCATGGTGATTCCGGAGGTCAATCCCCATCATCTCGAGATGGTCCCCGGGCAGCAGAAGGGCCGCGGCTGGAAGGAAGGATTCATCGTCGTGAAGCCGAACTGCTCCATCCAGAGCTATATGCTTCCCCTCGCGCTTCTTCATCGTAGATATGGGCTCCGAAGCGTGGTAGTGACGACGATGCAATCCATCTCGGGGGCAGGGCATCCTGGCGTTGCCTCATACGACATCATGGACAATGTCATCCCCTATATCAGAGGAGAGGAGCGCAAGTCCGAATACGAGCCCCAGAAGATTTTGGGGACCATTAAGGGGGACAAATTTGCATACGATGAATCCTTTGCCATATCAGCGCATTGCAACAGGGTGCCGACGATTGACGGCCATATGGCCTGCGTCTCCTTTTCCTGCGCGAAGAAGCCGAGCAGGGAGGAAATCATTTCCCTGTGGAAAAGCTTCAGGGGAGTGCCTCAGGACCTGAAGCTGCCCTATGCCCCGGAGAAGCCCATCATCTACCGCGAGGAGGAGAACAGGCCCCAGACCAGGCTGGACAGGGACACCGACAAGGGCATGGCCGTGACTCTCGGCAGATTGAGGGAGGACCCGGTGCTGCAGTGGAAGTTCGTGGGCTTGTCGCACAACACGATACGCGGGGCTGCTGGCGGCGGGATTTTGATCGCGGAATTATTGAAGGCGAAGAAGTATCTGTGAATTCTAAAATCAAAACCCTTAAAAATAGCTTCCCACAAACCGGGAGAATAAATCCATCGGGGTGGTGAAATGCCGACAGGAACAATCCTCATCATAGGCGCGGGAGGCGTGGGCAGCGTCGTGGCGCACAAATGCGCTCAGAATTCCGACGTGTTCGGGAAAATACACCTGGCAAGCAGGACGCTGGCCAAGCCAGACGCCATAAAGAAGGACATCAGGAGGCGCTGGAAGGTGGACATCGAGACCCATGCGGTCAACGCGGACAACGTGCCGGAGACCGTCGCCCTGATACGGAAAGTCAGGCCAGACCTCGTCCTCAATGTCGCCCTGCCGTACCAGGACCTGACTATCATGGATGCCTGCCTCGAAGCGGGGGTGCATTACATCGACACGGCCAACTACGAGCCGCTGGACGAGGCGAAGTTCGAGTACAAGTGGCAGTGGGCCTATCAGGACAGGTTCAGGCAGAAAGGCTTGATGGCCGTGCTCGGCGCGGGATTCGACCCGGGCGTCACGAACATGTACTGCGCCTACATACTCAAGCACCATTACGACACCATACGCTTCATCGACATCCTCGATTGCAACGCCGGCTCCCATGGCCATGCCTTCGCCACGAACTTCAACCCGGAGATCAACATCCGCGAAGTCACCCAGGTCGTGAGGCATTGGGAAAATGGAAGATGGATAGAGACTCCCGCCATCCTTGACGACAAGAGCATCCATTTCCTGTTCGATTATCCCGTTGTCGGCAAGAAAGACAGCTATCTCCTCTACCACGAGGAGGAGGAATCCCTCGTGAAGCACATGCCGGGCCTGGAGAGGATACGGTTCTGGATGACGTTCTCGCAGAATTACATCACCCACCTGAAAGTGCTGCAGAACGTCGGCATGACGAGGATAGATGAGGTCGAGTACGAGGGCAGGAAGATCGTGCCCATCAAGTTCCTCAAGGAGGTACTGCCCAACCCCGCATCTCTCGCCACGAATTACACCGGCAAGACCGTCATCGGCTGCATCATCACCGGCGTGAAAAATGGGAACGAAAGCACCAAGTACATCTACAACGTCTGCGACCACGCGGAATGCTACAGGGAAGTCGGCTCGCAGGCCATCTCCTATACGACAGGGGTGCCGGCCATGTCCGCGGCCATGATGGTGGTGAAGGGCGTCTGGAAAGGCGCGGGCGTGTGGAACATCGAGCAGCTCGACCCCGACCCGTTCCTTGAGGCCGTGTCGAAGAACGGCCTGCCGTTCACGGTGGTGGACTACAAGCCGCTGCCGGCTTCGCGGGCCTCCTTTTAGCAAGTTTTTGGGGCGAAGCGAGTCTTCTCCCGGGAAAAACCATGAAAAAAATCTTTGAGCCGCATTGGGAGCGGGACAGGGAAGCGTTCTTTTCAAAGGTGGATTTCTCGAAGATAAAGACGCCGTCCTATGTCATCCACGAGGGGGTTCTGGAGGACAACCTGAAGATCCTCAAGAAGGTCAAGGACAGGACGGGGTGCACTATCCTGTTGGCATTGAAGGGCTATGCCGCGTGGAAGACCTTCCCGCTCATCGGGAGATACCTGGACGGCGTGTGCGCCAGCTCGGTCAACGAGGCACGGTTGGGAAGGGAGGAATTTGGCAAGGAGGTGCATTCGTTCGCGCCCGCCTACACGGAGCAGGACATCAGGGAGCATCTGCAATGCTCCGACCATCTCATTTTCAATTCCTTCAGCCAATGGGACCAGTATAAAAAGACAATAATGGGCTGCAATAAAAAAACAATGAAGGGCAATAATAAAAATAACAATGAAAAAAATAAAGATAGGACAATAGAATGCGGCATCCGCATCAACCCCGAATCAGCAGGGGCGGAGAACGACCTCTACAATCCCTGCGCGAAAGGCTCGCGGATGGGCGTCACCATCGCGGAATTCCGGAAGCACGGGGACGGGCTGGACGGCATCTCCGGGCTGCACTTCCATGCGCTCTGCGAGCAGAATGTGGATGCCTTGGAGGATGCGCTTTTCCGGGTGGAGAACAGTTTCGGAAAATATTTGAAACGGATGAAGTGGGTCAATTTCGGCGGTGGCCATCACATCACGAGAAAGGATTATGATGTGGACAGATTGTGCAGGCTAATCAGCACGTTCAGGAAAAAATATGGGGTCCAGGTCATTGTGGAGCCGGGGGAGGCCGTTGCCCTGAACGCCGGTGTTTTAGTGTCGTCGGTGCTGGACATCATCGAGAACGACGGGAAGATCGCCATCCTGGACACCACGGCGGAAGACCACATGCCGGATGTCCTTGCCATGCCCTACCGCCCGTCCATCATCGGCGCGGGAAAGCCGGGGGAGAAGAAGCACACCTACCGATTGGGAGGGCTGACGTGCCTGTCGGGGGATTTCATCGGCAGCTATTCATTTGACAGGGAGCTGAAGCCCGGCGACAGGCTGGTGTTCCAGAACATGGCCATCTACACCATGGTGAAGAACACGCTGTTCAATGGGGTAAGGCTGCCGGACATCGTAATCATGGACAAAACGAATAAAGTTGTCCATGTGAAGAAGTTTGGGTATGGGGAGTATCGGGAGAGATTATCCTGATTGTAGTTCTCATTTCCCATAGCGGGACATCACCACCTCAACCAGCTTCCCCGCATCCCTGAAATCCGGCACAAGGATATGGGCGCCGGCGTTGATGAGGCGCTCCCGTTTCTTCTCGATGATGTCTAGCCAGCCGTCCCTTTCGAGGGAAATCGCCCCGTCAAAGTCAAAGAGGACGTCTGTCACGCGGCTTCCGTCGAAGGGCCGCACTATCTCGATGGAAGAATGGGGGATAGTGATGACGGAAGGCAGAAGTCCTGCTTTCCCGGGCAGAGTATACTTGAGCATGTCGTTTACCTGCATAACTGAAAGCCCCAGAAGGCGAGGCCGCTATTTGTCCCTCTTTTGCAAGGCAAGGGCAGCCCTTTTCTAAATTTACCCCCCGTTCCTCGCGCAAAACGGATATCAGAAACCTTTTTATATCGTCTTCCCTGGCTTCAAAGCATGTTAGACATCAAGTTCATCCGCGAGCACCCAGACGTCGTGCGCAAGGATCTCAGGAAGCGCAGCGACAAGGAAAAGCTCGCGTGGCTGGAAGATCTTCTCAAGAAGGATGAGGAATACCGAAAGTTATTGGGGGAAAATCAGAAACTGAGGGCGAGCAGGAATGTGATTGCCGAGGAGATAAACGCGCTGAAGAAGCAGGGCAAGGACATCTCCAAGAAGATAAAGGAAGTCAAGGAACTCCTTCAAAAAATCAAGGAGAGCGATGAAAAGCTCGCCCAGCTGAAGGAGAAGATCGATTTCTACCTCATGCGCATCCCGAACATCCTCCACGAGTCCGTGCCGCAGGGCAAGGATGCCACGGAGAACGAGGTGGTGCGGGAAGTCGGCAAAAAGCCGAAGTTCTCCTTTGAGCTGAAGCCGCACGGCGAAGTTCTCGCGGAAAAAGGGCTCGCGAATTTCGAGAAGGCCGGGGAGGTATC
>DUHN01000053.1 GCA_013330825.1 Candidatus Woesearchaeota archaeon
ATGCTCATGCTCATGCTCATGATTCCGCCAGCCCCTTGAAGTAGTTCTTGACGATCTCCTGCTGGTCCTTGGGGATGTTCTCCTTGGCTTCCTCTGCCTCGTTGAGATGCGCGTCCTTCGGGAAGATGTCGTTGAACGTGCCCGTGTCCACGTCCCCTTCCTCCTTGACCGCGACCTTGAAGTCCACAGGCTTTATCCGGATGTCCATCACATCGCTGCCCAGCTGGGCAACGTCGTCGTTGCCATAGATATTCTCGTCCGTCTTCAGCTTGATGGACTCGAAATCGCCGGCGCCCTTCGATTTCTCCCCGTTCCCGTCGCTGAACAGGTGCAGGTTCTTCAGGTCAATGAAGTGGATGTCCAGTGTCGAGCCGAAGATGATGCCAAAGGAGAGGATGGAGATGATGAGGATCTTGTAGGAGAGACCGCGGGCGTTGACGAACTGGGAGACGCCGACGTTGCGCATCTCCCGCAACACCTCGCCTTCCAGCTCCTCGACGACGGGGTTCTCGCGCCCCATGTAGTCGGCGGCCGTCCTGAGCTTCTCGCGCAATGCCGCGTGCTTCCCCTCCACGACGCGCGCCTTGTTGGACGTGAGGCTCCGGTATGCGGTGATGATGACGTAGACGGCCGCCGGAATGATGGCCCAGAACGGGGACAAGCTGACAAAAATCAGGATGAGGTAGCCGAGAAGGAATATGAGGAGCCCGTTGAGCAGCACCTCAAAGAGGAAGAGCTGGTTGAGCGTCCTTTTCACCTCTCCCATCGCGCGGGTGAAGTCCTTCATCAGCAGTTCCCCTCGTCAGCGTCGGCAGTCGACTCCAGGCAGGATTTTTCGTCCGCGAGGCTGTCGAGCTTCCTGTTGAGGACGACGATATTCTGGAGAAGCTGGTCGCTCTTTGCCTTCTCCGCCTGCAGCGCGTTCTGGGTGTCTGAAAGCTCGGTGAGTTTGGCTGCAAGCTCGATCTGCAGGGTTGCCTTGTCCTTCTCGAGCTGTTCCTTCTCTCCCTTGAGGTCGGTGTACTGGCTGCTCAGCGCCTGCTCGTTGCTCTCCTTGAGCTGCAGCGTCTGGCTCGTCTCCGTCAGCTCCTTCTTCTTGGATTCGAGGTCGCTGGAGACCTTCTCGAGCTCCGTGAGCTTGGCCTTGTACTCATTGGAGACGTTCTTGAAGGTGGTCTGGTAATAGACCGTGAAGCCGGCGAAGACGATGAGCGTGGCCACTATGAGAAACAGGAGCCCTATGTTGATGTCTCTCCTCATCACTGCCATGACGCGCCCTCTTTTTCCATCGAATGGATGATTCCGGTGTTTTTCATCGTTTTGATGTTTATTAATGTTCTTATGCGGTTTTGGGGGGCTTTTCTTTCTTTTGGTCAAGCCGCGGGAGGCAAGCCTCCAGGGGTCGGGCGCAGCCGCCCTTCGCTTTTTCTGCTCATCTCCTCTCCTCCCGGTTCTCCCTGATCTTCCGGTAGGCGATGTCCGCGAGGAAGACGAGCAGGGCTAGGATGAGGAACGGCCACCTCAGGTCGTAGGAGTCTATCTTGAGGCGCTTCGAATGGGCTTTCACGAACTCGATGATGCCGTCGGTGTCCTCCGGGGCGAATGCCTTGCCTCCCGTGGCCCCGACAAGGCTGACGAAATCGCCGCTCATGCCCAGCGGCGCGTATTCCTCCGGGTAATTGGCGGCGGCGGTCGCCCCGAGCAGGGTGAAGAAGCCGGTCTTGTCCGGCGTGTAGTCCGCGGAATAGAAGTTGGTGTCCAGCTTCGCGAACTGGAGCCCGGACTCCTGCGGCATGTCGGAGGAGACGACATCCGCCGATGCCGGCTTCCCGACCGAGGTGTCGTGGAGCGTGACGTCGAAAGCCTGCTTCCTCGAGAGGTCGCCGATGGCCCAGTTGACGGTCTTGGTGAGGAGCGCGGAGTTCTGCCGGTTGAGCAGCTCCCCTCCCCATCTGCTGCCGTCGTCCGTGGCCAGGGTAATGACGCGGCCGAGGCCGAAGCGCCACACCACAAGGATGGGGATGTTCTTGTTCGTGGTCACGAGCAGGCTGGACGCCGGCTTGGGGACGACATAATTGTAGCCCGCGATCGTGGCGCGGAGGTCCACCCCCCTCGTGATGAAGTGGGTGCTGTCCAGGACGACAAGGGAGTTGTAGTACTCCGGCTGCTGGTCCTGGTCCGGCTCATCGAAGAGCACCTTGAGCTTGTTCTCCGCGTCAGCGGGGAAATAGATGCCGCCGCCCACTCTTGCGACGTTATCGAGGAAGAGGTCATCCCGCTTGTCCCCTACGCCGACCGTATAGACCGTGACTCCCCGGGCATTGAGGTTGCGGGAGACTTCGATGGTGTCTTCCTGCAGCTTGCGGTACGTCGTATAGCCGTCAGTGAGCATGATGATGTTCTTCCCCCCTCCCACGTCCTTGAGCATGTCATACGCCCCCCGGAGGCCGTAATTGAAGTACGACTGCCCGTCATAGGAGAGCTTGGATATCTTGTCGCGGAGCTGGTCCTTGTGCTGCTTGAGGGGGAGGATGGGCTCTATCTGGTAGGCATTCGAGTTGAATGCCACCGCTCCCACGCTGTTCTTCTCGTTGAGCGAGTCCAGGATGCTGAGGGCGAACGCCTTCTCGTAGGGGACCTCTTCCGCGCTCGCCGCGGAGATGTCAAGCACCAGCACGATGTTGACGCCGCTCTTGTTGCTCTCCTCCCCCGCGCCCATCTTGACCGGCAGGAGCGTCTCGAGGAGCGTCCCCTTGTAGCCGCCGGACTCGTATGCCTGCGGGCCGCCGATCACGATGAGCCCGTTGCCGTCGTCGATGAACTCGTTGAGGTCCTCGAAGGAGGGGAGGGCGCGGGACGCGGGGATGTCGTCAAGGACGACGGCCATGTACTGGTCGAGGGAAGAAGGGATGTACGGCATCACGTCAACGAGATAGAGGCGCTGGAGCTCCTGCTGGAGGGGGGAGGGGTTGTCCGCCACGAAGAGGACGGAAGGGCGCGGCACGACCTTGACGCTCTTGTAATAGACGTTGTTCTGCGGGAAATAATCATCAAGACTGGAAAGCTCCGCCGTGATGGTGTGGGACCTGGGCTCGGGGAAAGAACGGGTGATAGTGTAGCTCATGCTGCCCTGGGCGCCCTCATCCACCGCGACATCATTGCCGTCGATGGTGACCCTGACATGGTAGGGCTGCGCTTTCCCCACGCTGCGCACGGTGACGGTGAACGTGCCCTCGTTGTCCTTGATCAGCTCGGGGGGGCCGGTGATGGTGACGCCGGTGTCGTCATGGAGTGGGTTGAGGCTGAGGGTGCTGATGGTGGCGTTGATCTGGGAGGCAAACAGCATGACGTCCCCCAGCAGCTTGCCGCCGTGGCTGTTGCCGTCGGTGACGACGAGGAGATGCTCTCCTCCCTCAAGGTTGTTGAGGATGCCAGTCCCCAGGGGGGAATCCTCCCCGGTAGCGATGGTGCGGATCTTGACCGGCACCCGGTTCTCCAGGGCCGCGAAGAGATTCTGCCCCGTGCCTTGGTCGAAGAGCTTCATGGACGTCGAATTGTCGACGAGTATCGTGAGCCGCGGGTTGCCGGGGACGGTCTTGTCCGTGAGCTTGAACGGGGAGGCCACGGCGATGATGAGGAAGAGCAGGGAAAGTGCGCGGAGCGCCAGAAACGTCTTGCGGAGGGGGCGGCGGGACTGCTCGTATTCCTTCTGCTCGAGGCGGTTCGAGAATTTCACGAGCGTGTGGGGGACGAACCAGAGCAGGAACAGCAGCACGGGAAACACCAGGAAGAGCAGGTAGGAGTACCTGACGCAATACCCCGCAAGGCACTGCACGCTGCTGACGTCGGGAATTATCATGGGATACCTCCGGACAGCCGCGGACACCTTGCTATGCCCGGGGCAGCATCGGCTCGCTTTCGTTTTCGCAACAGTAAACGGCAACTCCCCGCAGTCCACGCAGTGGATGCCGGAAGCCTGCTTCCGGGCAGGGCCGTCCCCCTTGCCGTCCGCTTTCCTGATCGGATAATCGCTCGCACACTGATGCTGCCCTCCGTGTCCGCCGCAGGTGATGGAATGCTCATACGTCACCTCTCACCTTGACGAACACCATCTCCACGAACACGAGGATGAGCGCGATCAGGCTGAAGAGGAACACTAGGTTGAAGTCATGCCTCGGCTCCCCTCCGCTGAGGAGCGCTTCCCTGCCGGAGATGTCCGTCCTGCCCCCTTCCGTGGAGACCGCGGATTCCTTCTCGTTGAGCAGGTTGGCCGCGACCTTCCTGCCGGAGAACTCATAGATGCCCTGCTCGTCCAGGAGCAGTTTCGACGCGCGCACCGTGGCGGAAGGCGTCTTGACATCCTGCTCCTCGAAGGTGGCGATGCTGCCCGTGTTGTAGTTGTAGGATTTGATGTCCTCGGTCCCCACCATGAAGTTGATGAGGGAATTCCAGAAGATGGGATAGGACGGCAGGTTGCGGAAATCACTGGTCTCGTCCATGATGCCGTAATAGGCGACATTCCCCCCCTCCACATCCCTGTAGGCGATGACCGGATCCCCGCTTGCGGAGGCAAAGACGATGGTCTTGTCCCTCGCTTCCGCGGCGAGGTGCTGCGATGCCACCGTGAAGCAGGACTCCCTCTCGAAATTCTGGGTGACGGAGTTGATGGTGTCGACGCAGATCTTGCTCAGGGTGTTGGACAGTCCTTTCAGCTTTACCAGGGCCAGGTCGCCGAGATCCACCTTGTCCAGGTCTGATTGCGCGGCATAGATGAGGGAGCCCCCGTTGTCGACATAATCCCTCACTTCCTTGAACGTTCCCGGCAGGATGCTCTCTTTGGCGACGCGGTAGAAGATGATGAGGTCCTGCTTGTAGGGGTCAATCTTCTCGCCCGTATCGGTGATGGTGAGCACCGGCGGGTGCACCACGCGGAGAGCGATGTCGGGCGATGCGCGCAATGCCAGCTCAAGATTGTTGAGCCCGTCCTTGTCCTCGAGATTGGTGACCAGCAGCACATTGGTCTTCAGCCTGTCCGGGGTGGCGATATAGGCGATGTCATCCACCTCGAAGCCGTCCCGGGGGGAGAGCTCGACGGTGCTGATGCCCGCAGGCGTGTCAAACTCGAAGTTCTCGATGGAATTCGGGGCGATGGTGATGAGGTTGGAGGACGCCAGGGGCTTGCCGTCCTTCCTGAGCTCGATCGTCCGCTTCCTCTCCTCATCGTCGAAGTTCCTGGCATAGACTTTCGAGGTGAACTTGCCCACCTCAAGCCGGGTGATGCCGACGTTCTGCGTCCGGGAAGAGATATCGATGAAGTCCACGACCTTGTCTTCTGCGGTGAGAAGCGTCCTGATGACCTGCACGTCCGGGCCCTCGGTCATGAGGAAGTCGCTGATGATGACTATCCTCCCGGGCTTGTCCCCCAGGATGTCTTTCGCGAGGAGCAGGGCATCGCCAAGATTGGTCGAGGTGGCCCTCGGCTTGAGCTTCCCGAGGACGTCCCTGGCAAGATCGGAGCTGCCGTCCTCCAAGACGGTGACCGGCGTCGTTTCGGCGAGGATGAGGGTATTCCTGCCGCTGAGGGCGCTTCGTGCCTCGTCAAGCGCCCTGTCGAACCGTGATTCCCCCCCTTCCCCGGCCTGCATGGACGCGGACGCGTCGATGATGACGACGGTGTTTTCCCGCGTGATGTCGTAGGGAAGATTGACGAAGGGGGAGGCGACGGCCAGGGAGAGGAGCAGCAGGACGAGCAGCTGGAGGTAGAAGAGCAGGTTCGAGGTGAAGCGCTGCAGGAAGGAGTGCTGCTTCGACCTCTTGTTCTCCTGCACGAGGAACATGAGGGAGGGGATGGTCTCGTCCTTCGGCTTCGGCCTCCTCAGGTAGAGGATGATGAAGGGGATGAGCGAAAGCAGGGCGAACAGCCCGACGATGCTGGTGACTCCTGCGAATGCCATCCTTCATTGCCTCTTTTTATTATGATTTCTTCCTTATCTTCCTCAATAAGTCCTTGGGGTTGTCGAGCTCAGTCGTGAGCACGAGGTAGCCGTCGATCTCATACCAATAGAGCTCGGCCTCCAGGGGTATTTTTAAATCATTCCGCGCCTCCTGGGGGAGGGTGAGCTGGCCCTGCCTGGTCAATTTCACCTTGGCGATGAACTTCGGCTCGTTCATTACTTTTATTATTTTATCTTTTTTTATTTTTTTCTTTAATTGTAATAGAAATAGTACTTTTACTGATATGGTTTATAAGGGTTTTGGTTGTTGGGAGTTGTAAAGTAAACGTCAGGTCGGATTATAGAGAAAGTTTAAATAGAGTTTGGATTTATTTGATAGTTGTAGCAATGGAAATATCGGAATTGTTTAATTTTGAGAAGATTGCTAAAGAAATAGGTATTCATTCGCCTGTTTTTATTTATGGTTGGTTGTTTTATAATTTAAGAAATTCAAGATTTTTCTTAATTATGTTAATCTTGTCTATATTATTATCAGTGTTATTTATTGTATGTGGGGATTATATTGTTGGGAGATTAGAAATTAAGAAATTTGGAACATATAAATCTGATGAAAAAAGAATAGTGAGGGGAATTAGTAATCAACCCATTCTTATGAGCATAATGGCATTATTTGCTTATTTACAATTAGCAAATCTTGCTTTTTCTGTATTTTTGATAATTGGCTATTTAATATATAAAAGCTTTGACATTATTACTTTCATTTTAACTCTTATAGGAGCTTCGGGACTTGTCTACAGAATTATACTTTTTGTTTTTAATATTAAAGGTACAAGACAATTATCAGCAAATGTGAATAAGGAACTAATTGCAAGAAAGCTTAATCAATCCAAGCCACCTGTTAGCCTCAAGAGGAAGCGGAAGTCTCGCTAACTCACAATAACCTGACGTTAACTTTGCAGCACGTGGTTGTTGGGGTGGAGAACGGGGATTTTTCTGCAATCGTGCAGAAAATATTTCCGGTCCTATTGGGAACTGGCCAGATGAAGAAAGTTAGATAGTTCCTGCAGCCTTTTTCGCCCTGAACGCGCCCTGCACGACCTCCCTGCTGAAGCCATGCGGGATCTTCCCCTTGTCCGCGTAGACGAACAGGGCCGTGTTGAAGACGGTGTTGGCGACGGCGAAGACCAGGATGACGGCGAGGAAATACAGGACGATGAGGGCGATCGCCATCACCAGGGCGACGGGGCCGAGGGCGACGGAGAGGAATACCAGCGCGACGCTGGCGAGGATGCCGGCGATGATGAAGGCAAACTGCACCAGGCCGAGGCCGAAGTGCCGGATGAGGCTCTCTCCCCACGTCTTGCGGAGCACCTGGGTCGATCTCTTGATGGCGTCGATGGGGCCGAGGCCGTAGTACACCATCGAGGGGACGACGAAGATAGTGAGGATCGCCCATGCCATGCCCAGCCCCGCTGCCACGAAGCGGAGGAGGATGTTGCCCCTTCCCCGTTCCGCGGCGCGCTCGAGCATCCTCAGGAGGAGGCCGACCGTGGCCGAGAGCAGGCTCCAGTAGAAGATGAGGTGGATCTTCGAGAGGGCGAACGTGATGCTCTCGCCGAACGTGGCGTTGCCGCCCTCAAATCTCCGCTTTGTCGTATACACGACGCAGACGTTGAAGAAGGTCGCGATGAACGCGAGGCCGAGATAGGCGATGAAGAGGAGGGCGTACGCGGTGATGCCCCATACCGGCTCCCCCTCCTGGACAAACGCGAGGATGATGGTGGGGAAGAGCAGCGCAACGAGGAAGAGGATGGAGAATATGCCGGCGAAGACGGGGAAGAGCAGCAGCTCCTTGTCCTGCTTCATGACGTGCAATGTCAGCTTTGTTATCTCCCAGCTCCGTGAGAATGCGTTTGCCATGGAACCACCCGCAAAGGTCATTGGAGAAGGAGTGTTATAAGGTTTTTGATTTTAAGACTTGTTGATTTGTTTTAGATTTGGAAAGTTGTCGATAGACATCAGTAATCTGCGTTCCAACTCCAGAGCAAACCTTCGGGCTAAGGAACCATCTTCAGGCACAGGAGCACTGGTCACGATAAGTGTTTTATTCGGATGCGAACCTTCCCACCCCTCTAAAAAAGTTGCTGAATCTGCTGGTTGGTCCCAATTGGACGTGTATGGCTTCCCTAATTTACGTATTGTGTTCATTTCATTTGAACCATACGCTTCATTCACCGCATGTACGAGCCCCCTTTTCACTGCTGAAACAAGGGATGGCGGGAAAGGAGATGGCACAACAATCCCAATATCATAGAGGTCGCTCCACGTGTCCAAAACCCTTCCCTGCTTGTAATAGACGACAGCGCCAACAGGTACGTTTTCGAGTTCCGTCAAAGCATCGATGGTGAACGCCATGATATCTGAACTTTATTTTTGTTTTTTCTGATTTTATTTTCCTTTAAGCCTGCCAATCTTGTCAAAATAATGCATTCTCAGCTCTTTCGGGACATAGCGCGGAGACCCTCCCATCAAATTCTCCAGAGGGGGAATAAGCGATTGACCCTGCTGGGCCCGTGATTGAACCGCAACAACAGAGCCGTAGTCGGAAAAGCACATGCCGACAAAGCCTTCAAAGAGCTGCCGCACCACCAAGGCGATCCTCGGGTCCTGGTTCATCCGACCCAGCACCAATGGATAGGCATGCGGCTTGTCCGGCGAGACAACATCGAGAGGATGCCAAATCCCATAATGATCGGTTTTGAGCCGGCCCTTGACATCATCAAGATAGCGGGCAACCGCGTCCTGGACGCCTCCGCCCCTCGCGATGAAAAGCTGATTCTCGGCAAGCTTCGCGATGGTTGTATATCCCGATGGCGTTTTCTTTGCCTCTTCAAAATCTAGGGCAATGCCGTAGTGCCGCGGCAAGCTACGGACTCCACGCTTCATTTCGGAGTATGGATGCACAGGAAATGTCTTTCCATCGGGCAATTTTCCCGCAAGAAGGTCCGTGAATTCATTTTCGTGCGGCTTGCCCATGCCATCGCAAAGCTGCTGGCGCATGTATTCCGTTTCTGTTCGATCAATTTTCAACGGGCCTTTGGAACTCTCAAACACGAAATGATCGAGGAAAGAGAATTCATCTGGCTTTACGTCTCCGGACTGCATCATGGCACGCGCCCATTGGGCAACCTCGTGGTTTTCCGCTCCAATGGCCAGAAGTTCCAGATGTTCATGATCGTGTACCTGCTTAGAGTAGGCTGCCCATCGCCTCTTTTTTACCTCTTCAAGCCTCTTCGCATCGTTAAGGAAGAGCCCTCCGCCGTGCACGACGAGCACCACGGGTTTCCCCCCTTCTGTTTTCCCGATATATTCTTCAGAATTCGCGACAATGCGCATTTCCATCCATAGTTCGCTTGAGGAGGGGGCCAAGGTGCTCGCATGCAGGAGTTCTGGCATGGAGGCCAGATGGCCGTCCGGGCCTGCATACCCTTTTGCCTTTTGGGCGACATGGTCCAGGGTTCCCTCGAAAAAATCGGAGGGTGGGCTAAACATAACGCCGGTGAGATAGCTCCCCTCTCCTTTTTCCATGATGATGGCCATTTGTAAACCACTCTTAAGTAATGAATGCAATTATAAGTAACTATGTATCATATTTCTAAAAATAATCATAAAATTTATATATAAAATCTGAATATGTTTAGAAATATGGCCCTAGATACTAAAGATTTACGGATTCTGGAACTTTTGGCAATAAACTGCCGCTTTTCCCTGACAACCCTATCGCACAGCGTCGCCTTGTCAAAGGCGTCCGTCAAGAACAGGATAGACAAGCTGGTGGAAGCCGGCATCATCCATACCTTCACCACCCTCACGAACATCAGCAAACTGGGGTACGGAGAGTACCTCCTCTTTTTGAAGCTGCATAATCTCACCAAGGCGAGGGAAGACCAGATACTAAAATTCTTGAAAGGGCACAAGCTCATCTTCGCTATCCTGAAGACGTCCGGCGTGTGGAATTATCTCGTTTTCATCGCAAGCAAGGACAACGAGCATTTCAATGACATAAAAAATGATATCATCGATTATTGCGGGGATAACGCGCAGGATTATGACGTTGCCATATGGATCAAGGACTACAAGTTCACCCATTCCATCAAGGACATGGACAAGGGGACCAAGGCATCGACCATCAAAAGGGATCCCAGCTTTTCCAGGGAGCTTCTTCTCAAGCCGAAGGAGTACAAGACGGAGAAGAAAGAGGCGATTGACGGGAAAGATGTGGAAATCCTGAAGGCTCTTAACAAAAATCCCCGTGCTGACTTGAAGGAAATAGGAAAACAAGTCGGCTTGTCCATCGAAACGACGGGCTACCGGATCAGGAATCTCATCAGGAAGGACTTCATCCTGGGGTTCTCATGCGTCCCGGATTTTTTCAAATTGGGCTACAACAACTACTTTCTTTTCATCCAGACCAAGAATGTGTCGAAAGAGAGCGAAAAAGAGGTTGTCGACTTTCTGCAAAAAAACGATTTTATCGTCATCGCTATGAAGCTCATGGGAAGATGGAATCTCTTCACCTCGATCTCGGCAAGGAATCTTGAGGAATACAACCAGATTGTCGATGTATTGCAGCAGAAATTCGCCGAGATCATCAAATCGCATGAGACGCTGAACATCATCAATTGGCACAAGTACGAGCTGTTTCCGGATGGGATTTTTGAACAATATTAGAAGAAGCTCGGCACAACAAAATATATAAACAGCGAGAGGGAACTCCGCCCATGCAGAAAATAACTATCACGCTCCCCAACGGCTCGGCAAAGGAGTTTCCC
>DUHN01000001.1 GCA_013330825.1 Candidatus Woesearchaeota archaeon
CGCGACAACTATTTCGCCGATTCTGGCGTCATCTCTGCGCTCATCATGTGCGAGGTGCTCTCGGCAGGAAACAAGCCACTTTCTAAACTGCTGGATGAGTTCAGGGTCCGCGCCACGCTGGAGGAGACCAGCATCCCGGTCAGGGACAAGGACAGGACCATCAAGGCCATCAAAAGCCACTATCGGGAAAAATCAGAGGGGGGATCCGGAGAGCACATCAAACAGATCCTGGAGTTGGATGGCCTCACCATCGAATTTGAGGACTGGTGGTTCAATGTCCGCCCCTCCAACACCGAGCCGCTGCTGAGGCTGAACATGGAAGCGAAATCGAAGGAACTGCTTGGGGAGAAGAAAAATGAAGTCCTTGCGCTCATGAAACGATAAAGGATGAGGCTATTGCCCTGCCACCCGGTAAGCATCGTGATATTTATGTATGATGTTGTCCGACTCCATTCTTCCAAGTATGTCATGCAGGCGCTTGGCGCCGCATTTTGAGAGTGCTCTGAGTTCCTTGATATTGCCCTGTCTTTTCTCAAGCAGATGCCTCAATACTCTTGCACGCACCTGCCTGTCCGAGCCCTCGAACTTCCCCTGGCGCGTCTTCGGCCGGATGCCGGTCTTTCTCGACGTCAGGAACACCGCCCCATAGTCCATCAGCGCATTGTGCCAGTCCCTGCTCCTTCCCTTCGGCAGGCAGCGCCGGGCCAATTCCCAAAGCTCCTTGTCATTTGTGCTTTCGCCGAGTTTGAAGCGATGGATGAGGATTCTCCTGATATTGGTGTCGACCGTGATGGCATCCTCATTTGCGGAGAAAATCCTGACCGCGGCAGCAGTATATGGGCCGATGCCCGGCAGTCCCTGATGATGGTCGAGGGCAGCCAGCACATCCCCCTTGTATTTCTCCGAGATGATCCTTGCGGTCTCGTGGAGATATTTCGCCCGGTTGTTGTAGCCGAGCCCGAGCCATTCCCTGAGGATATCCGCACGGTTGGCCTCCGCAAGCTCATGGATGGTCGGCCATTTCCTCAGCCACCGACGATAATAAGCGACAACCCGGTCCACCTGCGTCTGCTGCAGCATAATCTCGGAGAGGAGGATGGCATACGGGTCTGCCGTGTTGCGCCAGGGCAGGTCCCTTCCCTTCCTTGCATAGAAGCCAAAAATATCCTTACGGAACGCCCTTATCCGCTGGGATGGGATATTGAGCATGCTGTCTTGCCCGGAGAGAGAGGCGTCATGAACCGTTTTCTGGATCCTGGTCTTCACCTGCTGCCCCCTCTTCCATCTCATCCGCCTCTTCCTGCACATAGCTCTCGTATTCCTTCAGGTCATCCTCGTAGTCAGCGCTCTCCCGCCAGCGCTCAAGCGCCTCATCCAGCCCGTTCTTGTGGATGAATGCCTCAAGGTCAAAGATTTCCTTCTCCAGCGCGTCCTGCTGCCCTTCGTTTTCTTCCATTCCCATGTTTCCACCTTTCTCGACGGTGTTTGGCCCGTGCTCTCCGCATCGCCAGCGTCCGGCCTCAGGCTGCCAAACACCTACCTTCGTCTGAACGTCCGTTTCCAATGCGAGCAGACGGATTCCGTCTTCTTCGCCGCGATGCCGGTGTACAGCTCGGGATTATTAAGGATTTCCCTCTGGTGCGCGGTCAGCCTCCGCAGATAGGGACGGATGGCCTTGTCCTTCCCCACCAGCTCCCGCACCGGGATGCCGGTCCTCTGGGACTCCAGCGTCTTCTCCCGGACGTACTCGTGCGCGTCGGGGTGGCCGTGCGCCGCAAGCAGGATGTACAATGGCTCGGCGATGACGAACTCCCTGCTCATGCCGAAGTTCCGCTTCATGCTCTTCGTGTCCACCGCGAGCCTCGCCATGATGCGGTCCAGCCGGTCGGCGGAGAGGTACAGCGCGGCCAGGATCTCCGGGACGAACCGCGAGGAAGCCGAGTTCGTCAGGTCCCTCTGGTGCTCGGATATCTGGTCCGAGTACACGGTCACCATCCGCGGCATGAATTCCTTCCACATGCTCTTGACGTTCTCGAAGTTGATGGGATTGCGCTTCTGCGGCATGGTGGAGCTGCCGACCTGCTTCGCCTCGAAATGCTCCCCCACTTCCGCGATTTCCGAGCGCTGCAGGTGCCGCATATCATCCGAGAGGTTCGCCAGCACGCCGAACGCGGCGATGGCATCATTGACGAAACGCGTCATGTACTCCGCCTCCACGACCTGCGTCGAGATGGGGGACGGCTTGAGCCCCATCTCCGCGAGCACCAGGCGCTCGAACTCCTCCGGCCTGGAGAAGAAGAGCGAGGACGCGTTGTACGCGCCGACGGCCCCGGCGACCTTCCCCCTCAGGTTCGAGGCTGATTTCTCCAGGGAGGTAATCGATGTGCCCAAACGCGAGACATATTGCGCAATGGCAAAGCCGAAGGTGATGGGCTCCGCGTGCTGGCCGTGCGTCCTTCCAATCTGGAGAGTATGCTTTTCCCGCAATGACAACCCTATCAACGTGCGTTCCAATCCAATGAGTTTTGGGACCAACACCTTATGGGAGAAATCCTTGAACCGCGCGGCATCCGCCGTGCAGATGATGTCATGGCTGGTCGTCGTGAAATGCACGTACGGCCTGGCCTTCCCCGACACCCTGCTCCTGATGGCGTTCGCCAGGGCCCGGATGTTGTGCTTGATGCGGTCCTCTTCCAGATAGACTTCCTCCGGCGTCACCTGCTTTGACGCAGCCTCGACTTCCCTGGCGATGCCCTTGGAGCAGACGCGCAGCCTCGCGAGGGTATTCGTGAGCGCGGCTTCCGCCTTGCAGGCGTAGCGGATGAATCCGGCTTCAGAAAGGTATGGCCTCAGTTCCTCAAATGCCTTCTCGTTCCTGCCATAGTAGCGGTAATCGAGGGGGGAAATGGCATCGAACAGCGTCAGGGTATCCGTTGGGCCGCCTTCCCGCTCCCCCTTTCCCGCCTTCATGAGCTGATTGATGGCCTGGAGCAGCCCGCTCTTTTCATTGAGGATGATGATTTTCCTGTTCTTCTCCCACCGCTCGGTGGTCAGCCCATGCTCCCTGAACGTGGCGATGCAGCCGTGCACCTTGGCAGGGGAGCACCCCAGGCGCTCCGCTATCTCGCGGATGTGCAGCTTCTCCTTCCCCAGCAGGGCAAGGATTTCGAGGTTGGTCTTGGTGAAGATGCCGGGCAGGTCCATGGCAAGAGAGGATTGTTTATTATTTATAAACTTTATTCTTTTATTCATAATATTTTAGTTTAATAAAAAAGAACATAAGCCGGGGCGCAAGGACGGTGATGATGGCCCTTCACGCGAACGGCTTCACCAGCGGCAGCAGCTTCCCCTGCACCGCGGGGGCGGCAGCAACATAATTGCCCTGGTCCAGGGCCCACGGCTCCCCCCGGAAGCTGGTGATCCGGCCCCCCGCTTCCTGGATGAGCAGGAATCCCGCGGCGATGTCCCAGGAATTCGTGCGGAAGCACACGAACGCGTCCGACTTGCCTTCCGCGACCATTGCGGCGGCATAGACGGCGCATCCCAGGACGCGCTCGTTGAACATCCTGCCCGCGATCCGGTGCATGAACGCCAGCTTCTTCCTGCGCATCGAGGCCGAGCTGTCGAAGAGGATGAAGGAGTAGTCTATCGCGCGGCGCGGGGAGACACGGATGCGCCTGCCGTTGCAGAATGCCCCTTTTCCCCGTTCCGCGGCGTACAGCTTGCCGAACGCCGGCAGGCAGATGACGCCCATGACGACCTTCCCGTTCTTCGCGGCGGCGACGGACACCCCGAACAAGGGCAGTCCCCTGATGTAATTATGCGTGCCGTCGATGGGATCGATGTGCCAGGTGTAGGGGGACTCGTTGTCTATGGGAGAGGACTCCTCGGTGATGATGCTGTGCGTAGGGAATTTCCTCTTTATCTCCCGGATGATGAGATTGTTGCACCGGATGTCGATGTCCGTGACCAGGCTGCCCTTCTCCTTCTGCCGCACGCCGGGAATGGTTTTCCCGTAATGCTTCATGAGGAGCTTCCCTGCTTTTTTGGCTGCGTGTATGGCTGTCTGCCTCATGAGGCCCCAAGGAAAAAATCGCTTTATAATGCTTTCTCAGCGCAGCGGCTTGCGGTCGATCGAGAATGCGCTTGGTGTCACACCCGAATATCCCAGGTATCGCACGGCATCAGCAGAGGCTTGCATCGCCAGCTCGCCTATGTCCATCGCCTGCTGCGCGAAGAGGGGGCGGGCAACGATTCCCGCAGCGAAGACATCTCCCGCGCCGTTTGCCGCATATCCTTTTTCCCTTCTCGCCTGATTGGCTATTGGCTGTTCCTCTTTCTTGAGCCCGACATGGATACGTTCCTCATCAGTCAGGACATAGACGCCTTTTGGCCCCAGAGTAAGGTAGAGGGGATGGGGAGATTTTCCGTCCTTGCATAAGGCCGTCAGAAGCTCTAATGCGTACGCCCTCTTGTCATCCTTCGTGGAAGGGATGTGGTCCCCGAAGATGTCGATGGCATCATTGTAATTAAAGACAGAAGGCCCCCTCGGAAGCATCTTCTTCTCAATGAACTCCCTCTCAAGGGAGGGTGTGGCGACAAAATAGGTGGGAATCCGCCTGGACAATGCCGCGTTGAGGAATGCCTCGACATAGCCGGAGTCTTTGGGGCTGTTGATGAGGAGGGCACCGCTTCCGCTGACGATGCGCATGATATGCTTGTAATGCTCCTGCTTGGGGGTATAGCGCAGCAGCACGGGCCCTTTAAGCACCAGGCGATCTTCCCGGTAAGGGATGATTGCGTTGTAGGGCACCTCCCTCCTATTGAAGAAATGAGGCGTTGCCCCGCGCGCATAAAGCGTGTCGCATACCAGCGGATCAGACACGGAAACATCAAAGTAATCTACGCTGATTTCTCCGAGAATAGAGGATAGGGTGTGCAGGGCTCCTGCGCTGTTGGCTCCTCCGCCGCCAGGATCCTCCCCGCTCATGATGGCCCGCACCTCTTCCTTGATAGGGGTGGGGAGACGATGCTTGTGCCCTTCCCTTATCGGAAGGTCCATGACCCGGAACACCTTGGATATTCCCCTTGACTTCACATAAATCTCAGATTCGCGGACAGCAACTTCACCTTCGATGAGAACATCAATAGTCGCATTCCCGAATACTGCGATTTTCTTCCCCTGAGAGGATTTGTTGATATGCCCACCCTTCAGTTCTATTTAAACAACGGAATTCCACCAA
>DUHN01000016.1 GCA_013330825.1 Candidatus Woesearchaeota archaeon
CCTTGATGTTCGCATGGCCAGCGCTCGACTGATGCCGCTAACCACATTCGGGACAGAGCACAGGTAAATGGAACAATCCCCGCTATCCTTTCAGAACGATGATGTTGCCCCTGCCCTTCCTGATTTTCTCTATCTTCTTCCTGTGCTCGAGTTCGGCGAGGAGCAGGCTGATCTTGGCTTCTGAAAAGGGCATCTCCTTGCGCAGTTCCTTCTGGGTCGCCCTGCCACCGTGCCGTTTTATGATGGAGAGGAGCTTTCCCGCGTCATCATCGTCCTTCCGTCCTTCCGTCCTGCCGTCTTGTGCCTCCTCGTGACGGGCACGGCTGCCTTTTCCCGCCCTGGTGTTATACATATAATACCTTCCCCCCCCAATGGCCAGCCCGATCACGACGATGATGGCTACCGCCCAATAGCCCTTCCCGGACGGGCCAAGGTCCCCTAATTCTCCCAATCCAGGATCTGCCAATTCCCCTTCATCAATGACCGGAAACAGGATAAGGTCGATGACATAGCTCCCCTCCTGAAGCACGGTCACGGTCTGGTTCTCCCGTGCAGTCACGTGGCCATTAGCGCCCAGCTCCGCGCTGATGCGGTACGTTCCCTTGGGAATCTCGAATGCATACCTGCCGTCCTGCGCCACGAGCTTCTGCTGGGGAGTGGTGTTCACTTCCACGACCGCGCCGGACACCTTGCTCAGGGAGAGGTCGTAGACGTTGCCGTAGATGGTTGCGCCCCATGCCGAAGGGAGGCATAAGAGGAGCATGAAAATCACCACACCCTTGGTTCCCATGACCCCACTTATCCGTTATGGTATATAAAAATATGGTGCCCTCATATCTCCTTGGTTCTGCCAACTTTCCCCCATCAATCATGCAATTAGCCTTAAAAATAGTTTTCCCCCTAAAAGAAGCCTTCTTTTTTCTACTTAAAGATAAATGGAGAAGAATAAAGTTTCATAAAGTTTTAATTCGCCTAAAAATCCTCAAAAAAACTGAAAATGAAAGTATGCTTATAAACAACCTTCCCTCCTCTTCGGGAAGTGATTGGCGTAGTGGCATGGTGCCGATGGCGTACCGCGCACCATTGCCGCCGGCCATCACCACCAGACCACAACCAAGATACCACAAAAAACAGACCACCGAGGTGACCAGATGGAAATCATCAAGAGATTCTTTGCCTATGCCGTGCTGGCGATGCTGATAGCGGGGATGCTCCCCCTGGCATTCGCCGATGATGATAATGACAATGATGACACGGAAGTTGACGCTTCAGCGGATGCTTCTGCGGAGACGAGCACCTCCTCGAATTCCGGCTCTTCTTCCGGCTCTTCGAATGCGAGAATAGCCGGGACCGTGGGCGTGAAGGCCACCATCCGCGAGGACCGGCAGGACAGGCTTGAGGACATGAGAAACAAGCTTGCGGACCGCGAGGAGAAGATAGCGGAACGCTTGGACAAGCTCGACGAAAAAACGCAGGACAGGCTGCTCAAGCTCAGGGCCGACTATACCCTCAGGCTCTCTGCGCTGGAGAACAGGAGCTTTGAGCGCATCGCGAAGCTTGACGAGAAGTACCTCGAGAAATTCGCTAAGCTCTCCCGGGACAGGCAGGAGAAGCTCTCCAAGCTCACCGATGCCCTGATCAAGGCAGAGCTGGACGGCGTGAAATTCAGGGAAGTGCGTGGCGCCGATGAACTCAAGCTGAGGATCATCACCAAGGCCAGGCTCGAAGCCGCGCGCGCAGACTTTGATGACGCGAAGGAACGCTTCGAGAAGGCACGGGAGGAGTACAAGGATGCGCGCGAGCGCTACAACAACGCAACCACGGAGGAAGAGCGCCTGGCGCATGCCAAGGAAGTCCTCTCTGGAGCGGCGGATTCCATCATCACCCACCTGGAGAAGATAAAATCCAAGGTGCAGGAGAACGAGAACCTCAACGAGAGCGAGGCAGCTGACCTTACCGCGCGCATCGACGCCCACATCCAGACCGTCACGGACATCAAGGCGAAGATAGACGCCGCGACGACAAAGGAGGATATCAAGGCAATAGCCAAGGAACTCAGGCAGGCATGGGCAGACATGCGCTTCAGGATGGAGCTGATGGCCGAGCGCGTCATCACCGCCCGCGTGCAGGGGGTCCTCAACCAGGGGGAAGTCCTCCAGAAGCGCCTTGACACCGCACTCGCCGCGATGGCAGAGCAGAACATCAGCGTTGATGTGGATGCCGAGGTAGATGAATTCAACGCGGACATCGCCGCCGCGAAGGACTTCCAGGCGCAGGCCAAAGCGAAGCTGAAGGCAGCGATAGACGCAGACACCTCAGATGAGGCGAAAGACCTCGTGGAGCAGGCGCACGACCTGATCAAGAAGTCCCAGGATTCCCTGAAGGATGCCCACGACGCCCTCCGGCAGATCATCCGGAAGATACGCGAGGCGGGGCACGAGCTTGAGGTGGATACCTCCTCTTCAGTCGAGATAGAGATTGAGGCAGAAGACTCTGCGGAAGCGAGCACCTAGTTTCCCTTGTTTTTTCTTTTTCCCTTTTGTTTTTATTTCAGCCTGATGGGAAAGATTTATAATAATCCCATGGAACACACATTCCAAGAGGTGAACCATCCAATGAAAAAGACCCCTACAATCCTTCTTCTCTGCTCCCTTGCCTTGCTCGCGATTATGCTCGCGGGATGCGGCAAAGAGGCACAGCAGAGCCCTGCGCAGGAGGCGTCCCAGGAGCCATCCTCCCAGCCATCCCCTCCTGTCCAGAATGCCGATCAGATAGGCAGCGGCATCTCCGACATCAGCCAGGATGAGAAGGAGCTCAATTCCAGCGACATGAACAGCATGGAATCAGATCTTGCTGCCATCGAGAATATGTGATGGAACTCCTTTATTTCTTTATTCTTTCTAGGAGAGCGTAGGGCCTTCAAGCCCCGCTTTTTCCTGCTTTCCTTCTCTGATATGCGCTGCGCACACCGTTCATCGCCCTCAGGATCCATTCCACCACGATGATGAACCCGATGCTCATGTAGAGCGTACGATCATGGAGCGTGGCGATGTTGATGGTAAACGTGGCATTGGTGAGGAGGGTCGGATCGAGCATCACCGTGACGAGCAGCCAGAGCGGGAGGACTTTTGCCAGCTCCTGCGCGTACGGCTCATTGAAGTAGGCAATCGCCCTGATGATGGCGATGACAATGGCGGAGAAGAACATGATATTGGCGTAATTGCTCTCGCTCACAAGCAGCGTGAGGAATATCACCAGGGCAGCGCCCCAGACGAGCGTGTAGATAGGGAAGAGAATGAGATACTTAAGGATGTAGAGCGCGAAATTCCCTATCTTATGCAGCCTGGAGCCGTTCTTCCCGCGGTATTTCGAGAGGTCAAGGGCGAACAGGTTCTTGCGTGCCAGGTGCCTGGAGAACTGCCAGAGGAGGATGCATATCCACAGCACGACAAGGAAGACGGCGGTGAGCTTGATAAGATAGAACGGGATGTGGAGCTTCTGGGTGAGGAACTGTATCACGGCAATCTCGAGAGAAAATCCCCAATCGATGACATCCTGCATATCCCCTCTTCTTCTGCGGGATATTTATTCTTTTCCATTTTCCAGCTTTGCAGAAAACTCCGCTTCGCTCCGGGGCAGCGCCGGCTCGCTCTCCGCTGTCGCAGCCGAGGAGCGGGTCCGTCCCGCAGGGCGCGTCCCCTCCCACTGCCGCTGCCGCACATCGCAGCACCGCTCACACATTGGCGCTACCCTGCTTTTCTACAAAGCCCATTTTCCCGGAAAATCGCAAGCTTTAAAGTGGCGCGCCTCTTTTCCATGGGCCATGGGCATGCTCATCGACATCCATTCCCACCTTGACCATCCGCGCTTCCTTCCGGATATCGATGCTGTCATCTCCCGGGCGAAAGCTGCCGGCGTGAGGCACATCGTGACGAACGGCATCGATCCCCGGACGAACAGGATTTGCCTGGAACTCTCGCGGAAACACGATATCGTGGAGTGCGGCATGGGCATCTATCCCCGGGACGCGCTCAAAAGGGGACTGGAGACAGGCACTTCACCCCACCAAGCGGCGGACTTCGACATTGGAGAGGAAATCAATTTCATCAGGCAACACAAGGACGGCATCATAGCCATCTCGGAGATCGGCCTCGATTTCGTGCATGGCGAGGACCAGCAGCAGATCGAAGACTTCGTTTCCATGCTCCGCCTGGCGAAGGAGCTGGACAAGCCGGTGGTGGTGCATTCGCGCAAGGCAGAGGAGAGGTGCATAGAGGTCCTTGAGGCCGAAGGGATGAAGAATGTGGTGATGCACTGCTTCTGCGGCAGGAAGAGGCTGGTGGAGCGCATCGTGAAGAATGGCTGGTGCCTGACCGTCCCCACCACCGTGGTGAGGGCGCAGCAGTTCCAGGATATCGCCAAGAATGCCCCCCTCACCCAATTGTTCTGCGAGACGGACTCCCCATACCTCAGCCCGTTCAAAGAGCAGCGCAACGAGCCCGCTTTCGTGGCGGAATCGTACAAGAAGCTCGCCGAGCTGAAGGGCATGACGGTTGAGGATGTCGCACAGAATGTGTATATGAACTGGCAACGAATGTTTAAATGAGCTCCATCAGTTTTTCTCTCTCCATTTATTTAGGACCCCCATTGAGCCCATACTCCCCAAAAAATCAAAACATTTTTAAGCCACCAGAGGGAGAAAAAGCACATGATCATCACCGTCGACACGAAGCACGACTCCCCGGAGGACATCCGCAAGATTATCGCGATGCTGCAGCACTTCCTCGGCGATAGGGAGCTGATGAGCAATGCCCCCCTCGGCCAGTCTTCGGAGGAGCAGGCGGCCCCGTTCGCGAACATCTTCCAGGACATGCCCGCGGAGCAGGGCGCTTCCGAGCCCTCATCCATCATCCTTCCGGAGCAGGCCGCGCAGGAGGCCAAACCCTCCTCTGACGAGCTGTTCAGCGACCTCTTCAGCGAGGAGGACGTTCCCAAGCAGGCTGAGGGGAAAGAGGATGAGGAAGACTCCCCTTCGCGGAAGCCGAAGATTGAGTTCTATTAACACAACGGCGTTGAAAATCCTGCCTCGCTTCGGGCGGCGCCAGGCTCACTCCTTGCTGTCGCAGAGGGATATGTGGTTCCCTCCCGTAAGGGACGCCCCCTTCCGCATTGTATAACGCAGCCGCCCTCAGCTTTCATTTCTGTAAGAATAAATTCAAATCTCTATAATCTTCCCCTTCTTGCCCACGTTGAATATCTTGGTCTTGCCGATGACCTCCTCGATGCCTTCCGCCTCGTGGACGTGGCCGCACAGGAGGATGTCCGGCCTGAACCTCTCGATGGCCTTCCTCACCCCTTCGCTGCCGGGGAAGAAGCCGGAGAACCGCTCGGACAACGAGCCGGTGGGATGGACATGCGTCACCATGATTTTCTTCTTGGCCTCCCTGATGCGCTCGTAGCCCTTTTCCAGGAGATCCATGATTTCACCCTCGCCGAGCTGGTGTAGCCCGATGTTCGCCCCGCCGCAGCCGAACAGGCCGACGCCCTTGCACATGATGGAATAGCCGTGCAGGTTCGTGGCCCCGTAGACTTCCGCGAGGAAATCGGCGGTGGCCACGGTCTCATGGTTGCCCGGTATCAGGAGAACCTTCTTCTTGCGCTTCACGAATGGCCCCACGATGCCGTCCGTGGAGCTCTCCGCGTAGGTGAGGTCGCCGCACAGCACGACCAAGTCAACATTCTCTTTCTCCGCCTGCTCCGCGAGCTGCTCCGCGGCGCGGGCATCGCCGTGTATGTCCGAGGAGGCGAGTATCTTCATCTTCTTTTCCATAGAATGAAGCTATCTCTCGATGATTTTAAAGCTATCGCTCAGGTCGACCAGCCTGCTCGGCCGGCCGTTCCTCTCGCCCTCATAGATGACGAAGTCAACGCCTTTCCCGATGCCTTCGTCCAGATCGTCCAATGAGGTCATGTACTGCTCGCCGTGCTTGTTGACGGACGTCGTGACGATGGGAATCTCCAGCTCGGCGATGTGCGCCATGAACCAATGGTCAGGCATCCTGATCCCTATGGTTTTGAGGTTGGGCGCGACATCCTCTGCCACGCAGCCGTCCTTCTTCCGGAAGATAAGGGTATAAGGGCCGGGCAGCCTGCTGATCCACCCTTCGCCACGCTTGCTTACCTCACAATGCTCCCTGATCCAGTCCTTCGACGGGGCGATGACCGAGAACGGCGTGTAGCTGCGCTCCTTGAGGCGCCTAATCTTCCTGACCGCGTCCGCGTCCCTCGCGTCGCAGCCGATGCCGTAGATGGTGTCCGTGGGATAGATGAACACCGCGCCGGACATGATCTTCTCATAGATATCCTCTCTTGCGGCGTTGAACTCCTGCCTGCTCAGGACTTTCATGATTTGCAGGATTACTGACACGTATAAATATCTTATGCTAGAGGACCGCATCCCTCCACCATCTTTCTTTTTCAAAATTGAATGCACAGAAAAGAAAAAATCACGCAGCCATCCACTCCCTGCACCGCGCCGAGATTGCCCGTTCGATGCCGGCCATCCTGGCGCTTCTCTCGCAGAGGATGGCGTCCGCCTCCTCCCGGAGGAAGGAGGACGGCCTCATGCCGCTCCGAGGGTGAATTGCCGCTCGAAGGAGCGCAGCTTCCTGTTGGCCTCCCGCGTGAGGAACATCATCTGCTCGTTGAAGAGCCTCTCGATGGTCTCTTTGCTCGTATCTAGGGTTTGTGTTTCCATGCCGCTCACCTGCTTTTCGTTGTTCTTTGCCTTGCTGAGTAAAATATCAGGCAGGGAACGATTGGGGGAGACGTGTTCCCTGCCGAAACCGAACAATTACATCTTTCATCGGGCACACTCTTTATATAGTCCGTCCGGCCGGATGTCCAGTGGCCAGTGCTTACCAACAGGGATCCAGGGACATTAGAGCCATGGACATTGAACTATTCATCAGGGAGGGTACAATCTGCAGGCATTCGTTGTTGCCCCCGATGCCCTCCACGCACCCTTGTCAGGAAAGAATCACATGAAAACAGAAAAAACGGTGAAAATCCTCGTCAAAGGGAAGGTGCAGGGCGTGTTCTTCCGCGCCAATGTCCGGAAGAAGGCGCTTGAGCTCGGCCTCGTGGGCTATGCGAAGAACCTGGAGAACGGCGATGTCGAGGTGGTGGCGCAGGGCGGCGGAGCGGCCATCCTGGCGCTTGAGGACTTCATCCGCTCCAGCCCCGGGGCGTCTGCTGTTGAGGAAATGAGCAGGATGGAGCATGCGGGAGCATTCTCTTCTTTTGATGCCTACTAGCAACCTATTTCAGGTATCTCAAGAACAAAAAAACCAGAGAATTCAAAACTCCGTCAATTTCCTCATCTGCCCGAACGTGATAATCGAGGTGTTGCCGTCCTTGCCGCCCTCGGTCTTCTTCACGGAGATGTACCTGCCCTTCTCGAGCTTCTCGATCCTCCTCTGGAAGGTCTTGTAGGCCTGCTGGCCGCCCTTCGCGCCGTAGAGCTCGAACAGGTCGCCTATCTTCCTGCCTGAGTTGTCCCTGATGATGCCGAGGATGAACTGCTCGTCCTCCTCCAGCTCCCCGGTATCCTTGGCGTGGAACTGGCTCACCTTCGAGATGGCCTCTTCCGCGTCCTTCATGGCTATCTTCTTGGAGGAGCGCGACTCCGCGATGCCGGAAGCCTCCTTCATGAGGTGGATGCCCGTGCGGATGTCCCTGATCTCTGCCGTCTTCTTCACGACCGCGTCGAAGGCGTCCTGCTCCCAGACGCCCGGGTAGAACGCCGCTTTCATGCGATCGCCGAGGATGCCCCTGGTCTCGGCAGGCGTGTACTCCCTGAACTCTATCATCTCCGGCAGCAGCCTCGAGCGGATGCGCTCATCAAGATTGGTGAGCCAGTCCCTGTAGTTCGTGACGAGGATGATGGACTTCCGGTAGATCTCCTCGATGATGCTGTACAGGAAGTCGAAGTCCTCCACCTTGTCAATCTCGTCGAAGACGAAGATGGCCGATTTCCTGTTGAGGAGCTGCTTGATGATCTTGAACAGCTCTTCCGTGCGCTTGTTCTGCGTGAACTTGAAGTCGAGGCAGTCGCACATCTCCAGCAGGATCTTGAAGGTGGTGTTCTTGTTCCAGCAGTTGATGTAGACCGGGATGATGTCGTCAGTCTTCTCCTCCAGCTCCCTGAGGACTGCCCTCGTGGCCGCGGTCTTCCCGATGCCCGGGCTGCCGAAGACAAAGCCGTTCCTGCCGGACTTCTCCGCGAAGAGCGGCTGCATCAGCGCGGCGATCTTGCGTTGCTCCTGATCGCGGTAGGGCAGCATCTTGGGCAGGAACTCATACTCCAGCGCCTCCTGATTCTTGATCAGGGTCTGGTCGCTCCTCAGCATGTTGTCGAACAACCCCATATGCCCGATGCTCTCCCGACGCCTTATATATTTTTCGCACACATACAGGCGGCCAGTCCGCGCTCCTCATCTGCATGCCATGACGAAGGCGGCAGACGGCCAACTCGCTGCGCCCGCTGTCCTGCGCGCCACCCCGAAGGGGCCGTCCCCCGCCGCGCCTGCGCCATCGTGGCACGCAAATTACCGCGAGCCGAAGGCGAGCATGAGGATTTCCCCTTTTCGCATATCCAAAAGCCAACCAATAAACTTTTAAGCATAGGCCCCTGCTCGCCTCTCCGATAAAAACGCAAAATAAAACAAACGCATAAGGTGGTCGTCAATGGATGTCAAGAGCCAGAATCATTATGATTTCCTCATCATCGGAGCGGGGGGCACGGGATTGTCGGCTGCCATGTATGCCGCGAGGATGAACCTCAAGACGCTCGTCCTGGGGGCTTCTTCCGGGGCGGAGCTGCCCATCGGCGGCATCATCACGCTGACGGATGTCGTCGAGAACTACCCGGGCTTCATCCGTCTGACAGGGACGGAGCTGGCGCAGAAGATCGAGGAGCACGCGAAGAGCTATCCTCAAGTGACTGTCAAGGAGGACCGCGCCACCGAGATCAGGAAAGACGGCCAGTTTTTCGCCATCAAGACCGGGGAAGGGAAGACCTATACCGCGGCCACCCTCCTCTTCGCCACCGGCGCCAAATGGAGGGAACTGCCCATGAAAGGGGCGGAGGAGTTCAAGAACCGCGGCGTGCATTACTGCGCATTGTGCGACGGCCCGGTGTACAGCGGCAAGACCGTGTGCGTGGTCGGGGGCTCTGATTCTGCCGCGAAGGAAGCGCTCTTTTTGGCGCAGCACGCGAAGAAAGTGTACATCATCTACCGCGGCGAGGAGATACGGCCGGAGCCGCACAACGCCAAGCTCATCGCGAAGGAGAAGAAGATCGCGGTGGTGAACAGGACCAACGTCACGGAGATCAGGGGGGAGAAGCTCGTGAAGTCCGTGGTGCTGGACAGGGCCTTCGAGGGCCGGAAGGAGCTGCAGATGGACGGCGTTTTCGGGGCGATAGGCCATATCCCGCTCTCTGACCTCGCCAAGGCGATGGGCGTCGCCATCAACAAGAAGAACGAGATCGTCATCAACCGCGATTCCTCGACCAGCCTTCCCGGCGTCTTCGCCGCGGGCGATGTCGTGGACTCCGGCTTCAAGCAGCTCATCACCGGGGTGGCGGAAGGGGTCATCGCCTCCCATTCCGCGTTCGAGTACATCAAGAAGAGCGAGATCCCGATGGCGCTGGAGTGAATCAAGAAACTGCTTGAGTAGAGTTATTCTTCCATGATTCTCATGATTTCCCCTATTTTCTCGGGATTCAGGCTCACCTGAAGGCCATAAGATGTTGGCTTTTCTTTCAAGAGCCCTTCCCTGACCAACTCTTTCACCGCTTTCTTTGCGTCTCCCGCCGCGTGCTTCGGCAATCCCTTGGTGAGGTGCTCAATGGCCGTGTGCTTGCCGCCAATCATGCGGTGCCTGAACAGCTTGCGGAGGATGATGAGCTTGAAATCCATCCTGGCGCCATCGCGTCGGTGGTATTTATTCTTTTATTCACCAAAATGAACGTTCAAATTAATAGAAAAGTATATAAACAAAAGAGCCCACAGACGATAAGAACGGCACCATGGAACAAAAATCCTCATTCAGGCTCATATTCGGAGACTCACCCATAGTCAAAGTCATCGATTTTTTCCTCGACAACAGGGAGTTTGATTACAGCCTAACGGACATCGCCAGGAATTCGGACATCGGCTGGAGCACCCTGCACGGCTTCTGGAAGGAACTGGTCGCATTGGGCATCGTCACCAAAACCCGGCGCATCGGCCGCGCAGAGCTGTACAAGCTCAACCTCAGGAGCCCGGTGGTGAAGAAGCTCATCGAACTGGACATGGACATCTCAAGGAGAATGATGCAAGAGGAAATCGAGAGGCAGAAGCTGAAGGTTGCGGTTTCTTGACAATTTCAAAGCAGCAGGAAAATCCCATACCCAATCAGGCACCCAACAGAAATGAACGGCATGGCAGGGTAGAACTTGTCCTTGTCGCCCTTCATGAGGAGGATGAGCAGGGCGATGCCGGCGCAGGCGGGGATGGCCAATACTTTGAGGAACGCGATGTGCTGCGGCAATGCGAGCATTGCCTCTTTCATCACCACGCCGGCGAATATCAGCGGGAAACCCATATCGCCGCCTCCCAGTACCGCGACCCTTCCCCTGCCCGATCGCATCACTCCCTTCGCGGCCTTCGGGGAGATTTCCCCCCTCATCGCATCCTTTCCCGGTTTCCTTTTTCCCATGGAGGCCGGCATCCCCCCCACGTCGTACGGGATGAACAGCCCGGCGAACATCCTCGCTTCCGCCTGGAATTTGGCCATGTCGACCATGTGCTTTGTCTTCCACACGGCGATGATGTCGTACACGGAGATGAAGAGGAGCAGCAGGACGGCCGCGTAGATGTTGAGCATGGGCACGAAGATGGCAGCGAGGCCGCCGTAGATGAACAGCTCGGAGATGTTGTGGACAACCATGTTCGGCCGGAACATCTTCCACAACGCCACAAGCACGGCAAGGGCCAGGGCGACCTCCTGCGGCACGAAGGCGGCGAAGGAGAAAGAGAGGGTCAGGGCAATCACCCCGAAGAACCACAGCCTGAGTATCCACGGCTTCCCCAGCTTGATGAGCCAGAGCACGAGCAGGGTGCCGATGATGATGGCGATGGCTATGGGCACGAATGAGGATGTCTTGTTCTGCACCGGCGGGCGCTCGAAATTATAGGGAAGGTCGTTCCACACCACCTCTCCTGCCCGCTCTGAGGATGGATGGTTGATGTACTTGTCCACTATCCACAGCCCGGTGACCTGGGACAGCAGAAAGATTCCGACCAGAATGAGGGTGACAATGGACGTATGCTTCATCAATGCGCTGGCGTGGCGTTCCTATTAAAATGTTTGGAAACTCCTTTTTTGTGGTACTTTTTCCATTGACTGTTCAGTTTCCAATTTATTCTTATATAATACGAAGAATTACTATTATAATAAGAAATTCTATTTATCATACTATTTAATAAGTTAAAATACTTATATAATAAGAAATTTAATTGAAAGAATCTATTAAAATAAGAATTAATACTTACATAATAAGAATGATTATTTTAGAACTCTATCCTTCTTTTATACTCCTCTCCCGCTCTATGGGGATTTTTCCACACTACTTTCCGAAAAGGCAACTTTTATATAGTATTTCCTATCTTGTAGGAATATTGCCTTAGAGGATTTGTTCGTGTGAAAGAGAACGAGGGAGCGGAACAGCCATTCCTCTCTAGATTCACCTCCCTTCCCAGGGAAGAGCAGATAGAATTGTTGGGCCAGCTGGTCGGCCACATCAAGCAGGCGTACCATCTTTCTGATGCCGATCTCATCCGGAATCGCGGCGAGGCATTGCCATTCGGCATTTTTTCCACGTCCAAAATCAGCTCGCTGGAGTCCATCGTCAAATATCTCAAGGAAGCGCGCGGCCTGAAGTTCTCCAAGATTGCGAAGCTGCTCAACCGGAACAACAAGACCATCTGGGCAACGTATGCGCAGGCCTCGCGGAAGATGCCCGAACCCTTTGGCGAGGTGCGGGACGACGTGGCGATGCCCGCTTCCCTGATTGCCGATCGTTCTCTCAGCGTGCTGGAGCACATCGTGTTCTTCGCCAAGCAGCTCGGCCACACCAACCACGAAGTGGCGTTGATGCTGCACCTTGACGACCGCACCATCTGGGCAGTATACGACCGCGCCAAGAAAAAGAAGGGGGTGAAACAATGAACACACCTCCTGCTCCGGAAGAGATGAGGGGCAGCGCCGGCTCGCTCTTTGCTTCCCTTTTGGCTATCGACACACCCCGGAGGGGGCTTCCCCCTGTCGATTTGCCGAGGAAATCGATGCACCGCTCACATAGTGGCGCTGCCCCTCGCGCAAGGCGCATCCCGCTCATCAGCATGCTCATCTTTGTCCTTCTCGGCCTAGGGCTGTATCACTTCTCCCCGCAGATCACGGGCTTCGTCACCAAGGAATTCGCGTACTCGGAGCCGGCCAACCTTGTCGTCGCGTCGAGCGGCTCGTACCAATGGACGCCGGAGAATGCGGGAGAATTGCTGTCCCTGCGCATCGATGGCAGCCTGACCAACAACGGGACTGCCCGGGTGTACCTAGAGAGCAACGGCGCGAAGAAGCTGGTGTTTGACTCCTCGCGCCTCGGGGAAGCCTCGCAGCAGGAACAGGAGAACGCGACTCCGAGCGGGCTCGGCGCGATCACCGCCCTGGTCATCGGCACCGCAACAGAAGACGCCCCCATCGAAGAAGAGCCTGCCGTTGAAAACAGCATCCCGCAATGGGGAGGGGAGAGCAGTTTCACCATCACCGGAGAAACGACCATCCCCCTCGGCGGGCATTTCACCGATGCTGATGGCGACACCTTGTCGTACACCAGCACCTCCCCGCTCAATGTCGGGATAATCGTGGATGGCAGCACGCTGACGGTGGTCCCGGACGAGGACTTCACCGGCTCCCGGACGGCGTTCGTCACCGCCTCTGATGGCAAGGCCAACACGACGCAGGCCATCACGCTGATTATCGGGGCGGAACTTGCCCTTTCCACTAATGAGGATGAAGAGCCATTATCCACTGCCAACGCATCAGACTCCAATGAGACAACAACGGACAACGATGCCACTGAACCGGAACAGGAAGAGAGCCCCGTCCCACCTTCAAACGAGACTAGTGCACCATCCAATGGGACAGAGCCAACAGAGGACAACGCCACCGAAGAACCTTCCACAACGGAAAAATCCATCTCCCTTGGCCTGTCCTACGGGGACAATCCCCTGTACGACATCAACAATGACGGCATAGAGACTCTCAACGGGGTGATTGACCTTAGTGTTGCCGGGACATCGTTTAACTGGGAGGCGGATGCGTCAAAGCTCTGCACCCGGTGGACAATAGCGAGCGAGGATGAGGGGACATCCGAGCAGGTGTGCTATGGCTCCCCTGACTGCTGCGCCTTCGTCGATCTTCCAAGCTCTGCGGACGGGTGGAACACCACGTACTATTCCACCTTTGCGCGGAACGGGGAGACCGAGAGCAACAGGGTTTCGGCGCAGGTGATATCCTATGACGTCAACCTTTCTGTCGAGAGCCTGAAGTCCGAGATTGCCTATTCCTCCTGGCAGAACCTGACGGCGAAATATACGACTGGCTATATGGAATTCAGCTCCGCCTGCATTGATACCTGCTCATTAACTGGCTTCAACAGGACGTCGTACAAACTCATCTTTGAGTTGGAAGGGGAAGTCGTTTTACGCCTGAACAATCTCATCTACAAGGTGAGGCAGGATGTCGCCAATGCGCCGCCAGTTGCCGTGTCCAATTTCTCCAACATGACCATCCTCAAGAACAGGAATGCGACGATCAACCTTTCATCGTACTTCTCCGATCCTGATGGGGACGCGCTGTCCTACTCCGCCTTCGATGCGGACAACCTGAGCGTGGTGTTCGACGGCGATGTAGCGACCATAGTGCCGGACAAGGGCTTTGCCGGGACGCGGTTCACGTACATCCGCGCATCTGACGGCTCCAACTCCGTTTCGTCAAACATCTTCAGGATTGCGGTGAATGATACTGACAGACTGACTCCCCGCATCGAGGTTGGGCAGCCGGTGACGTGGGTGAAGAGAGTATCCATTGCGAACGGGACTTCAGAACTGGAGACTAACCTTCCGAAAGGAACATTGAACTTCACCGTGCTTGCTGTCACGAACGAGAGCCTGCAGGAAGTCTCTGAGAAGAGCATCACCGTGCTAGATGAAGGCAGGGAGAAGACCAAGCAGGAGTTCGAGGAGGAGCAGGCATCCAAGGAGGCGGACAGGGCCCTGTCCATCCTTGACGAGGCGGTCAGGAAAGGCGCGGACAGGGTCGTGCTCTCTGAGGAGAATTTCACCTCATCTGAGATACCGGGGAAGAGGAGAGAGGCGGAGCAGAGGAAAGACGCTGCCGCATCATCCACGGCCGGGCAAACTTCATCCTCAATAACCGGACGGGCCATCGGGGTATCCTCACTGACTGGTTTTGCCATATTTGATGATTCATCATCCTCGACAGAGGCAGCGCCGGAGGAGAACGCCACCATCACCATCGAGGACATCCCTGCTGCGGCCAGGGAGGTGGAAGTCGTCTATACGACGCAAGCTCCGCTGCTCATCGAGACCCCGCAGTGGAACGGCAAGGAGCTGTTCATCAGCTCCGAGGCGTCGTATACCGACGTGTTCGTCTCGACGGACATCAGGAACACCATGCAGGACAACATCCACGTCTACTGGGTGCAGAACAACACGCGGACGGAGTTCCCTGCCGTGGACATGATAGACTCCGACCTTGACGGTCTGGTGGACAGATTGGAGTGGTATGTTCCGCACTTATCAAACCAGACGTTCGAGATTGCCCTGACGATCCTGAACGTGCAGAGCTACCCCACTGTCGGGGGGAACTGGACGGTGCTGTTCAATACGACCGGAACGGGCAACCTGACGATTACGGCGAGCAACGGGACGATGTTTGCAGAGCTCTTTGATGATAATGAAAACACCAGTAATGATTTAGTCCCGATTGAAGTGAAATGCGGCGATACCATCCTCTTCAACCGCGACAACTATACGAATGCCAACAACGTCTTCTTCATCCTAGCCAATGGCTCCCGGCTTTCATTGTCAGAGGCCATCGGCTCGTCATTCCCCCTGAAATCGGTCTACATTGAAAACTACAATTGCGGCAACCTCACCGCTTATCATACGGTCAAGGTCATCACTCCAGGAATCCACACCCAGCAGTTCGCCTTCAACGGGGAGGTGGCGTACGCGCACAATTTTGCTTCTGTTAATGACAGCAATGTCACCATCAGCCCTCTTTACCCAATGAAAGACCGGAATGCGACGCTTATCGTCAATGCCTCCGCGACTGGGGTGAACAGCGTCAATTTCACGGTTATCAATCCTTCCGGCAGCAAGGTACTCAACAATGTCAATGGCACCAGGACAGGGAATCTCTGGAACGTGACGTATAATCTTACCTCTTACGGCACTTGGCTGTGGAATGCGACCATCTTCTACGACAACGGGGAGATCGTCAACTCAACGACGCAGACAATACTGCTGATGGAACTGACCGCCTCATTGAACGACAGCACCTCCTCATCCGGCGCGCCGGAGAGCATACTCGTCTCCGGGCACATCAACATCTCCAACGGGACGAACGCGTCCACCCATCTCGTCAATATCTATCTCAACGAATCTCTATTGACAGGGAACAGGAACATAACAGACATCAACTTCACCTTCGGTGTGCCCAACGGTTCAGTCATAATAGAAAACAACATCTCCCTGAACCTGAGCCTTGACAATTACACAGTCCTGCTCCTGCATTTCAACAGCAGCGACACCAGCACCGTTTTCCACGACGCAGCAAAGCGGCATTCCCCTTCCACTAACGGGAACGCACAGATAGACACTGCCGATTCACAACTTGGCGGTTCATCCGGCCTGTTCGATGGAACTGGCGATTACCTGAGTATCTCGAATAGCCAGGACTTCAACTTCAGCAACGAGTCATTCACCATAGACTTCTGGATGAAGCCGAACACTTTCAACGACCACGATGGTATTTTCGGGTGGAGGACGGACAACAGCAACAGATTCATCATTATTGGATCAGGGACAACTTCCCTCGCATTCCGATCAGTCATAGGTGGATCCTTCGACACTTACATGGCCGACAATTCTGTTGGCACCGGATGGCGACATTATGCCTGGGTGCGGAACGGCAGCCAATGGTACCTGTTCAAGAACGGCGGCCGGATAGACAACATCACCATGCCCGGGAACGCCTACTTTGCCTCCGGCCTGAGCATCACCCTCGGGCTGAATCTCGATGGCAACCCTGGCTATGACTTCGACGGCTGGATAGATGAATTTAGAGTCTCCAAAGGCATTGCACGGTGGACGGCCAACTTCACCCCACCGGTCAAGGAATATCCCCTTGTCGAAGGAAGCTACGCCTCCACGGCCTTTGACGCCAATAGCATTGTGAATTGGACGTATATCTCGTGGAACAACCTGACGCCACAAAATACCAGCATCATACTGATGACTCGGACCTCCGGCGACAATGCAACATACTCGGAATGGACCACGCATACCACGAGTCCCTCTGTCATAAGCCAGAATTCCACTAATCGGTACATCCAGTATCTTGCAATACTCAACACCAGCAACAACAGCCTCGCCCCAACCCTGCTGAATGTGACACTCAACTACTCCGGCCTCTACACGGATAATTCCGGCAACTACACTTATGCCTTCACCTCTTCGGGCTCAGGCGGCGTGTATCCGGTCAAAACCAACGCCACGTTCCTGAACATCCCGGGAGAGCGCATCGCGACGCTCACCGTGGCTTCCTCTCCAACGATAGACAGCACCTCCACATCCCCGCCGTTCCCGATGAAGGACCATAACGTCACGCTCATCGCAACAGTTTCCGATGCCGGCGGGCTGGCGAGCGTGAACTTCACCCTGATCGCGCCCAATGGCACCAAAGCGCTCAACCTGAGCGGGGGAAGGAACAACGGGGTGGACACCACCTACAACAAATCCTACAACCTGACCGCCTATGGCACCTGGCTGTGGAACGTCTCGGTGTATGACAATGACGGCTTCATCATCAACTCAACGACTCAGCAGATCATCCTGATGGAATTGGGCGCTGCCCTGAACGTCTCTGTGATGCAGTCGGCGGCTCCGGCCTCCATATACGGCCATATCAA
>DUHN01000055.1 GCA_013330825.1 Candidatus Woesearchaeota archaeon
GTGCTGGAGATTGGCCTCGCAGTCGGTGCAGTCCTTCCTGGTGATGGGGCCGATGGACGCTTTCTTTATCTTGATGCCGTGCTCCCGGAAGAGCTTGACCACGGCCTCCAGGCTGCCCAAGGAGTCGGCTTTCACGACGATGCCCTCCGCATCCGTCTCAAGGAGGACTTCCTCCACCTCCTGCTTGATGTCTCCCGCGACCTGCGCCGCCCCTTCGGGGGAGCAGGAGCGGAGCGGCATGCCCGCGACGACGTTTTCTATGCCGGTGGCGGTGATCTTGACGCCGGTGGCCGCGAAGACCTCCTTCACCGGGGCAAACTTGCTCCTCCGGTCGCGCATCTCTGAAAGGGGAGCGGGCTCGAGCAGGGCCTTGACGCGCGTGGTGACGGGATCGCCGAGCGTGCCGATGACCAGCGTGTCGCCGACCTTCAGGGTGCCGTCGTAGATGATGGCGTCCATGGTGGTGCCCAGGCCCTTCTCCTCCTTGACCTCGATGACGGTGCCGCGCGCAGGCTGCTGCTTGTCGACGGCAAGGTTCTTCTCCAGGTATTTCTGGGAGAGCCCGATGAGGACCATCAGGAGCTCGGGGATGCCCTCGCCCGTTTTGGCCGATGTCGGGACGACGGCAAGCTGCTTGGTGTAGTCGGAGACGCGGTCAAAGCGGTCGGCATTCAGGCCGTGGCCGTTGAGCTGAGCCACGACCTCGTAGAGCCTGGTCTCCAGTTCGGTGATGACACGCTCGCCCTGCATGCCGATGCTCTTCATGAGCATGGTCTCGGGATGGGGCTGCCAGCCGTTGAGCAGGTCCACCTTGTTGAGCGCGATGACAAAGGGTATCTTGTACTGCTTGAGGATGCCGATGCACTCCACGGTCTGCGGCTTGACGCCTTCCCTGATGTCGATGACGAGGACGGCCATGTCCGCGAGGTTGCCGCCGCGCCTGCGCATGTTGGTGAAGGCGGCGTGCCCGGGGGTGTCGATGGTGAGGATGCCGGGGATGATGAGCTGGGCGGACTGGCCGAGCAGCTGGCCGCAGATTTTCTGTATTGATGCCAGCGGGATGATGGACGCCCCTATCGCCTGCGTGATGCCCCCTGCCTCCTTCGCCACGATAGCGGTGCTCCTGATGGTGTCGAGGAGCTGCGTCTTCCCCGCGTCCACGTTCCCCATAAAGACGAGAATTGGCTGTCGGAGCATAATGGGGGAAAACAGGAAGGCGTTTTTAAACATTTGGAGGATTACAATACTCATAGCCGCCCTTCGGGCGGAGGATGCAAGGCGCCGCGCCCAACGCTACAACGCGCGGCGCTTCTTTGCGGCGCCACACTGGGCGCCGACTATCAATGCGCGCCCGTTTCAGCACTGGAGGGCGCGCGTAACTTTCCCCGCGAAGCGGGCGATGGTGGACGGGAAGTTAGGGGAAAAATCGCGTCAATCATCCCATCCATACCCAGACATGCTTGACTGCCATGACATCATCGTTGCGGAGGACGACGCGCACAGGCTCGTAGCCGGGCTGCTGCTGGGGGGCGGCGGGAATCACGAACTGGAGCAGCCCAGGGGAGGTGGTCCTGGCGTCGATGTCCATCCCTATCGGCCGGGAGGCGCCGCTGTTGGTATAGATGTAACCGGTGAGAGAGGCGTCGTCGATGTCGCGGTCCTGCTGGTTGAGGATGTTGACGTGCACGAACAGGCTGTCACGGTCGAACGGAACTGGCATGTTCGTGGCGCCGAAGAAGGCGAAGAGGGCGATGCCTAGGAGCAGCCCTGCCGCGGGAAGGGTGTTCATACATTGTCCATGGTGAAGGTGTTATAAATATCTTTCCGGCGTTATTTTTTCCTTTGCGGTGGGAAAAGCTGCCAAAAGAGGGGCAGCAGGCGGGAACATGCTAAGGGAAAGAATGGGGAAACCATTTTAAGAAAGGCATATCCTGCAATCCCATGAGAACCGTGATTACAGAGGGCAGGGCGAAGGTGGAGGAGTTCCTCTCCCCGAAGATATCGAAAGAGCTGCCCGTCTTCTACAATCCCGCGATGGCGCTGAACAGGGACATCTCGGTGCTGCTCCTCCGCGCGCTGGGGAAGAAAAGGATGCGCGTTGCGGACATCCTGGCGGGGAGCGGGGTGAGGGGCATCAGGCTCCTCAGGGAGCTGGGGAAAGGCGCCATTGAGAGCATGGCCATCAATGACGGCAGCAAGGACGCGGCCAGGCTCATCAAAAAGAACCTTATTCTCAACGGACTGGGCGGCAACAAAAAAATCACGGTCATGAACAAAGACGCGAACCTGGTGTTGCTGGAATCCTCGGGCTTCGACTACATCGACATCGACCCGTTCGGCTCTCCGGTGCCGTTCCTCGACGCGGCGTGCAGGCGCATCTCCGGAGGAGGAATCCTCGCGGTGACCGCGACGGATACTGCGCCATTGTGCGGCACCTATCCCAAGACCTGCAGGCGGCGATACTGGGCAGCGCCGAAGAAGTGCGGCATGATGCACGAGCTGGGGCTGCGCATCCTGATACGGCGGGTGCAGCTCATCGGGGCGCAGTATGAGAAATCCCTTGTGCCGGTGTTCTGCTACGCGCGCGAGCATTATTTCCGGGCGTTCTTCGCCTGCGGGCGCGGCAATGCCGCTGTTGATGAGGTGATGGAGCGGCACGGCATGCTGGATGGCGTGGGGCCGCTGTGGCTCGGCCCGTTATGGGAACCTGCATTGGCTAAAAAGATGGATGCTCTTGCCAGGAAAGAGGTGAAAGCGGGCAAGGAGATGATCCGGCTATTGGATCTTATCAGGGAAGAGGCGGATGTTCCGGCTGCGGGATTCCATGACATCCACGAACTTGGAAGGGGGAGGGGCAGGAACATCCCTTCGAGGGAACAGCTCATCTCCGCCATCCGGAAAGCGGGCTATCGGGCCAGCGGCACGCACTTCAAGGGAGAGGGCATCCGCACGACGATGCCACAAGAGAAGCTGCTGGCGCTGATGCAGTAAGGGTATCGGGGCAGGGCGTTGGACGCCTAGCCAAATCCCTCCATAGTCTGATGCAGAAGTCAAAACTTATCCGATTGCCCTTCGAACGTCCGTGACCTCCACGGAATTCACGCCGCGGATTTTGGCAATCTCCTTCTCGAGGGGTTCTGTCGAGCCCTTCTCTTCGGGGGTGACGAAGGTGATGTCCAATGCCTTCAGCCCAAAAGCGATGGGCCTGGTCTCGGTCCTGAACTCATGCTTGCCGGTAAATGTTGAGATGCGCTGTTTCGCGTCTTTTTCTATGGCAGGAAGGTCGACTTCGGGGCTCACCGGCATGATGCGCAGGGTAACAACGACAGAAGCCATCTTAATTCGGACCTTCGAAGCCGCATCCCGGGCACGCGTACTTCGCCGCGATCTGGCGCATGTGCCGCGTCCTCACGATCTCGTGCTTGCCGCAGGCAGGGCACTTGAAGCGCGCTGTTCCCACGGTGTTCGTGATGCGCTTCCGCGACGCGGAATCGAGTATTTTTTCCATGGTTTGGGGAGAGGATGTTCGTTTATAAAGCTTTTCATGACGGATTTTCGTGTTTGGCGTGCCTGACGAAGGCGTCCTCACGCTCGCTGCGCTCGCACTATCTTGGCGCCCCGCAGCGGGCGCATCCTTTGGGGGATGGGCATGATTTATGCGCCGTTGGCAGAAAGAGTGGATGTTCCCTTTTCTACTGAGATCACCTTACCCATGAATCTCTCAACGGCATAGATGTTGGTCTCCGCATGGGGGGTTATGGCGGATGTTTTCATGGTGCCTCCTGCCAGCGCCAGGAACGGGATGAGCTGGTCCGCGGTGTGGCTGTCGACGGCTGCCCTGCTCCGTATCTTCCCAATGAGCCCTGATGCGGCCCTCTTGCCCACTTCCTCTGATTGCAGGCCCCTCTCCCCCAGGACGTCCGCGCCGAGGATGGCGCCATTGTCGAACGTTGCCCAGAGCGTGATGCCGGAGCCGGCGGAATCCGTTTCCTGATAGTCCTTTCCTATGGAGATGGTGGTGTCGGGATAGTGCTTGAGGAGCTGGGCTTTTGCCGCGTGCGCCTGCCGCTCCGCGACAGTGGCTTCCTTCAGGCCGGCGGAGGCGTGGGAGATGCCCTCTATCCTGACGAGCTTTCCCTGCTCTCCCAATGCATAAGGGTCGGCATTGTCCTTGATTATTTTCAACAATGATAAAAAATTGCCGTCGTGGTGGATTTTGGGAGCGATGGCTATCTCAACCAATCCGTTGCCCCTGGGAAAATATCCTCTCCTCTTGCAGTCAACAGCGATGCCGGCGAATCGCTGGAGCCGGGGGACGAGGACCCGGGCGAAATGGTCAATCGGCGTCGCCCATTTGACGTCGGTGCCCCCTCTCAGGGTGAGGGTGATGGGCTTTTCCGCGAAGAGGCAGGGCAGGAGGATGGCCTGCAGGAGCAGCGTTGTGGAGCCTGCCGTGCCGATGTTGACGGTGATGCTCTGCGCCTTGAGGGGAGCGGGATGGAACGCCAATTCTGTCGAGCCGAGTTCCGCGCCTTCCGCACGGCTTTGGGAGAGCTTCTGCAACGCCTTGATGCAGTGCAAATGCTGCGGCTTCAGTCCCGGCTCTGTGCGGCCTTTCCTGATGCCGATGGCGTGGAACGGCTGCTGGGTGAGCATGGAGAACGCCAATGCCGTGCGTATGATCTGCCCGCCTCCTCCCCCATAACTGCCGTCAATCTCCATCATGACGGCGTGAAGAAGCATCAGATTTAAATAACTCTTCGTTTCTTCCTACCCCATGAAATCAGCGAAGAAAGGCCATACCCACATCATCCTCATTGAGCGGGGGGAGAAGGTCATCGAGAAGCTGACGGAGTACTGCAGGGAGCACAAGATCACCGCGGGCTTCCTGACGGGCATCGGCGCGGTGGACGAGGCGGAGATCGCGCATTACATCGTGGACAACAAGGAATACTCGTCCACGACCCTTTCCGAGCCCATGGAGATCGCGAACATGACGGGCAATGTCGCGACCATGGACGGCGAGCCGTACCTGCACTGCCACATCACGCTGGGGAAAAAGGACTTCACCCTGGCAGGAGGGCACCTCAAGGAAGCGCGGGTGCATGCCGTCTGCGAGGTCTACCTCGTGCAGGTGAAGAGGAAACTCGAGCGGGCGAAGGACGAGCGCATCGGCCTCAACGTGTGGAAGGATTTAAAAGGGTGAGCTGGCAGGGATGCCCATGCTCGATATCATCCTGCCTATGCTCTCCTGGTTCTGGGGCCTTTTTGTGGGGTGGCTGTATCTCTTTGCCTCGCCCATCTGGAATTTCCAGGTGATGTGGATCATCATCCCCATCTGGCTGGCGTGGTTCTTCGGGGAGTTCTTCCAAGAGAAGAAAGGGACGAGCTTCGGCAATGCCATCTCCAATGGGGTCGTCCCGTTCTGGGTCGGGCTGGACTGGATGCGGCTGCTGGTCAACGGCATCTTGGAAGAGAAGATGGCGTGGAGCCCGCTGCTGGTGTTCAAGTTCCTGATCTGCCTGGGGGTGTTCGCGTACGGGGCATTCATCCTCGTCCAAGGGGTGAGGGGGAGGCACATCGTCCGCTACGTGGGGCGCATCAGGGAAATCACCTATGCCATGGTCGTATTCACGCCCATCATCTACGGCATCGTGCCGCTGAGCATGAGATACTTCCTCTCCATCGCGTTCTTTTTCCCGGTGTTCTATTTCCTCATCGAGTTCATCGACCTCAAGATGCCCAATCCCAAGGCATTCGACATGGACGAATCCCCCCATAGATGATTGGAGAAGCGCAATCAAAGGCAATCAAAGAACATCCTTCACGGCCGTGCCCACCTTAGGTGACGGCCCATATCATGTACGCGCCCAGCGTCAGCAGCACCAGGCCGATGACGAGCCTCATGACTCCCTTGTGCTCCTGCCTCCATTTCTCGAGCTTCCTTGACGCGTGGCCCACATAGACCAGCTCCAGCAGGACGAAGAGCGGCAGGATGAAGATGAGATTGTACAGCAGGAGGAGCGGAATTCCCGAAGCATAATTGCCGGTCGAGAGCATGCCGAGTATCGCGAGATAGGGCGCCCCGGTGCAGGGCAGCTCGACAAACACCACGAGGATGCCGAGGAACGCGGCGATCAGCAGGCTGAGGGCAGGATGATTAGTCTCGAGCTTTCCCATTGATGCGGAATATTTCTTGATCCTCTGCGCGGCCCCGGGAAACAGCTGCAGGGTGAAGCCTTTTCCGTACCAGAAATAATCCTTGATCTCAAGCATGCCTGCGGCAATGGCGACGATGGCCGCAAACCAGTAGAACGGCTTGGCGAATCCCGCAGTATAGGCAAGGGTGAGTATGCCTATGCCCAGGAGGAAGTAGGTCAGGTAGACGAACGTGATGTAAATCAGCCCCGCGATGAGCATCCTTGCCGGGCTCCTGAACACCCGCGTCATGTACGCGAGCAGGAAGATGAGGACACCGAACACGCAGGGATTGATGCTGTCCGCCAATGCCGCGGAGATGACTATCCCTAATGTCAGCTGATCCCCAATCATGGCTATTGGCAGCCCTCCGGCATGGGGGTGTCGGTCGCCAGGTGCTTGTTGGGCTCGTAGAAGGCGTCTATCTCCTTCCTGATGGTGCAGACATCGGCCCCTTCCCCAGTGCGCTGCTTCGCCTTGACGCCGATGTCGAGGCAGACCGAGCAGGTGACGCCGTGCTTGTCGAAGGTCCCGTCATCCCTCCAGAAGCAGTGCCGCGTGTGCTTGTGCCCGTCAAATTTGCAGCCGCAGTAGCAGGGAATCTGCTCAAGAATGGCGGCGCCCTCCGGCGTCTTGGCCCATTCATAGATCTCGCGCTTCTCCCCGGTGACGTACGGCGGAATCTGGTCCTCTGGGGTGCCGGGAGAGAGGAAGAAGTAGGCGACGACACCCAGGAAGATGACGATTATCGCCAGCCCTGCTATTTTTTTGGCATCCATTTTACTTGATGAGATAGTGGATGATGAAGAACAAGAATATGACCGCCAAGCTGAGCAGGACGCTGACCCACGCGGCCTTCTCATCCTTCCATGTTCCGATTGATTTCCTGTCCCTGAAGACGAAGCCGAAGAGCAGGAGCGCCCCCGTCACGAGGACGGCCTTGCCGATCCAATGGTGGCCGAAGGTGTCCTTGAGCAGGGCCTTGAGAGGGCCGGACAGCTCACCTGCGATGACAAGCAGGGCCAGGAGCCACGCGCTTGCCGTTGCGCCGATGGCGGCGTTGAATTTCGCCATCAGGAGGCCCCCCCGGTAATCGTGCTGCCCATCACTCCCAGGAAGATGGAAAGGATCATGGTGAGAGCCCACCATTTTTTGCTCTCGTTCCTCTTTCCGGTGAGGAACAGCCAGGCCGCGGTGGTGGCGATGATGGGCAGGAGGAGGCCCCAGTGCTCCTTGGTCTCCATCAGGACGGCATGCAGCCACGTGCTCTGCCCTGCCAGGATGAGCGTCTTCGTCGCGGGATAGAACGTCAGGTAGAGCTTTCCCGCGGGAATCAGGAGTATCCATGCGGCTGCCGGCGCGGCGATGACGAGCAGCCTGAGCCACATTTCTTTTCTCTTCAGGTTGAGAAGGATGATAAGGGGAAACGCGATGGTGGCCAGTCCCAGGATGATGTGGGCATACAGCACAAGGTCTCTCATTTTCGCCTCTTCTCCCTTTTCTGGAAATACTAGTTCATAAAGCTATTGGTTTCCGGTGCCTGACGGGCAAAGGGCTGTACTGGTTAATCCCCGGCTGCTCGGCTTTTATCTTCCGTCGAAGCA
>DUHN01000083.1:0-28068 GCA_013330825.1 Candidatus Woesearchaeota archaeon
TTGATGACGCCATCCCTGTCAAGAAGGACTGCGTGGATTTTTTTGTGCTTTCTGCTGTGCATAAGCGTCAACTTCTGCGTATCGTTCAGGCGTTCCGGCATCCCTGATGAATTCTTCCGTCACGTAGCCGCAGATGTGTTCTCCTTCGGAGAGGAGGGCAGGGATGATGTCCTTATCCAAATCAGATTCCCCTGCGGGAATGCTGCGAATAAGCTCTTTTTGGCAGGCATAGACTGAGGTTTTAGAGAGAGATGTTGGATAGGTCTCCCGCCTACCGAGTTTCCCGCATATCCTGATTATCCTGCTCTTGCCATCTATCTCGACAAGGTCGCTGTCCCAGGGGTGGTCGGTGCGGTGGAGCACGACAGACAGCAGGGCTCCCGCCTTCCGGTGAAAAGTTACAAATTTCCCCATATCCATGTCTATATACAGATCCCCATAGAGGACAAGAAATTCTCCGGTGATGAAGTGCCATGCATTCCGGAGCGCGCCTCCTGTGCCGAGCGGTTCCTGCTCTTCTGCGTAGCGTATGCGCACGCCCCATGAAGAGCCATCCCCGCATGCCTGCCTGATGCTGTCTCCCTGGTGGCCGATGCAGAGGATGATGTCGCCTATCCCGGAATCCCTGAGAAGCTCAATCTGGCGCTGGAGCAGAGACTTGCCGCCAAGGGGGAGGAGCACCTTTGATTTTTTCTGGGACAGGTGCCGCATCCGCGTCCCTTTTCCTCCACAGAGTATTACGGCCTGCATGATCACAGCATCTCAGAAAGCCCTTTCACGAGCGTGTAGCGCGGAGACCATCCCAGCGCCTTGAGCTTGGAGATGTCCGCGCGCTCCTCGAATGCCTCATGCGCCCTGAGCCGCGACGCATCAGTCTTTATTGTGCATTCTTTTTTTGCAATCCTGCTTATCTCATCAACGACATCCTGCGCAGAAGATGACAAGCCGCTTCCAACATTGTATGCCTCAAAGCCATGCCCTTTCCTGCTGAGTGCAACCCGGAACGCCCCGACGACATCCTCAACATGCACATAATCCCGCCGAGACTTGATGTCTCCCAGAATGATTTCCCCTTTGTCGAGCTGGGAGAGGATAGTGGGGATAAGAAAATATGCCTTCTGTCCCGGGCCGTAGACGTTAAAAATCCGGAGAGAGGTATACAGCTGCGGCGTGAATGATGCATAGAACATGACAAGGTCTTCGCAGAGTTTCTTGATGTGCCCAAGATAGGTTTCAGGATTCAGGGAATGCCGTTCTGGTATGGGTAGGTTGGCTGGCTTCCCGTATGCTTTACCAGAAGATGGGAAGATGAAATGCTTGCCGCCAGCCTTGACAAATCCGCCAAGTGCGTAAAGCGTGCCCAGGAGACTGGTTTCCATGCTCTTGGCCGGATGCCTGCTGATGCTGCCAAACTCGGTAATCGCGGCAAGATGGATGACGGCATCCATGCCGGAGCAGGCATCCTCCATGAGCTTCCTGTCCAGGACATCTCCGAGGACAATCTCAGCACCTTCGATGTCCAGAGGAGACCTGGAGACCCCATGCACGGCATGGCCATCCGCAATCAGCCTTCGTGCGAGATGCCTGCCAAGAAATCCACCCATTCCGGTAATGAGCACCTTCATCGTCATTCACCCTGATGCGCCGGCTCGTGCCTCTGCGACTGCGCCGGCCATTGTGCGCAGCCCTTCCTCAGAGGAACCTTTCGGCCTATAAGAAAGTTGCCTTTTTGCCTTTTCCGAGGAGAATACATGGTCTCTTCCAAATTCCCCCACAATATTGGGATACTTAAGATGGACGTTGAGGTATCCCCCTAAAAGGGCAGATTTCTCGCAAAGCCGCGACACCACTACAGGCATCCTGATTGGCCTGATTGATACTCCCATGGGCTCGGCAAGGGCCTCATAAAGGGAAAGTGTATCCAATGGCTGCTCATCTCCAACGAGGTAGATCCCGTTGCGTTCCCCCTTACGCTGCGCCAGGAGGAGGACATCCACAACCTTCCGGATATCGACGTAGGTTCTCAGAAATCCTCTCTTTCCGAAGAGAACTGCCTTCCTTGCCTTTACCATGTTCACCAGGGAGACCATATTGGGGGAAGGTTGCGTGCTGTAGAAAACCGCCGGGCGGATGATGACCACATCTGTTGAGGGGGATTTTTCCGGAGCCAGCAGGAGATTGTCTCCTTTGGCCTTGCTCCTCGCATAATGGGTCAACGGCCTTAAGGGGCTTTCCTCGGTGAAAGAGCTTCCCCCATGATTGGATCCATAGACAGTAGAGCTGCTCACGTGGATAAGGCGCGGAACGCCTGCTTTCTGGCAGCACCGGAGGACGCGCTCCGGCGCCAGGGAATTGATTTCATACAGTTCAGATGTCCACCTAGGGTGCTGCGATCCAGCGCAATTGAAGACAGCATCACACCCTCTCATCTCCTTGATGAACCGCTCTGGGCGGCGGATGTCTCCTTTCACTATCCTGATGTTTTTTTTCCTGGAGCGGAGAACTGGAGTGGGGTGCTGCGCTGGCCAAAGGTCAATACAAATCACAGTGTGGCCTTTCGCAATCAATTTCCCGACAAGACATCTCCCGAGCCATCCACCTGCACCGGTCACGAGCGCATTCATGGTTTTCCCTTCGGTCTTCCTGCAAGGAGAAATTCTTTCCTAAACGTGCGGGAAATGATGCTGGGGGAAAGTGCTGCCGCATACGCGAAAATCCTGCTCCTCAGAGAAGTGTAGCAGATGCTTGTCCCTCGTTCGATGGCAGCCGTTATGGTCCTGGCGACGCGGGAAGGGTCTGACTCCGGCAACGTGAGCGGCAGCGGGGCGTTTTTCTTTGATCCAAGGGCGCGCATCCTGAACGCGGTCTTCGTCCTGTCCGGCACAATGAGAAGAGCGGAGATGCCATTTCCCGCTTCCTCTATGGCGATGGCTTCTGTCAGGCGCTCAAGGGCCGCCTTACTCGCAGAATACACGCCTTGGTAATAGAGAGAATGCTTTGCAATTGCCGACGAGATGTTCACGATGAGCCCGCTTTTCCGCTGCCTCATGTGCGGCAGCACCAACTGAGTCAAGTGAAGAGGGGCAAGGACATTTGTCTCCATTATTGCCCTCACGTCCTGCTCCTTTGATGCGGCAATTGTCTCAAACAGGCCGATGGCCGCATTGTTGATGAGGATGTCTATCCTGTCATGCCCGGAGATCACTTTCCTGACAAGGAATTGGAGGGATTTGGAAGAAGTGACATCGCAGAAAATGTGCTCGGCTTTCCGTTGCTCTCCTGCCTGCCTGCCTTGCGGCTTCGAGCGGGAAGCGATGACCACTATTGCTCCCTTTTTCAGGCATTCGTCCGCGATCGCCTTGCCTATGCCGCGGCTTGCTCCGGTAATCACCACTACCTTTCCTTTAATAGAGGTCATCCGCAACAAAACCTCTCCAGTACCCGAGAATGTCCTTGAGGGTGTCGTCGAAGCTTATCTCCGGCTTCCATCCGGTGAATTTCCTGAATTTTGAGCAGTCCCCGATGAGGTAGTTCAACTCCGTCGGCCTGACGCGCTTCTGGTCGACAACGTACCGTATCTCGTTCTTTGATGGAGAGAGGGAGATGAGTCTCTCGAGGCATTCCTTGATGGTGTAGATGTTATCCGATCCTATCAGGTAAAGCTCGTTGGGCATTCCTTTTTCCATGGCAAGAGTATAGGCGCGAACCATGTCCCTGACGTGGGTGAAGTTCCTCTTTGCATCAAGATTTCCCACCTTGATGATGGGCTCCTGTTTTCCCGCCTCTATGCGCGCAATCTGGTAGGCAAAGGATGCCAAGGCTCCGGAGATGTCCCTGCGCGGGCCTTCATGGTTGAACGCCCTTGTCCGTATGATGGGAATCTTGTAGGAGGCATAATAGGACATGCAGATGGCGTCTTGCGCGACCTTGGAGGCAGCGTAATGGTTGACCGGGGCGATGGGCGTTTCTTCTGTGATGGGCAGCTTCTCCTTTGGGACATCGCCGAACTCTTCAGGAGTGCAGCTTACCAGCACACGGGTCTTGAGGCCGAGTTCGCGTATCGCCTCAAGGAGGTTGATGGTGCCGATGGCATTCACCTGCATGTAGGCGGAAGGATGCGTCCATGAGGGAGTGACCCAGCTGAGGGCGCCGAGGTGGTAGATGCGGGAGGGCCTTGATTCCTTCAGGAGGTTCCTAACGCTGAAATAATCTATCAAATCGAAGTCAATGAGCTGCACTTTATCCAGGATGTGGCGGATGTTCCGCAGGCGGCCGTTGATTTTCTTCCCGCCATAAATCTCGGCTTTCCCCTGTTCGAGAAGGAAATCAGCCAGATGGCTACCAACAAATCCGGTGATGCCGGTAATGAGTATCCTCTCTTTCATGTGCTGTCCTCCAGTCCCCCGTTCAATCGCCCTGCAAGCCTCTGTGCGCTCTCTGCCACATGGTCAGAGTTCATGTACTTGAACTCCGCAAACCTGCCGCAGCAAGAAATGCCGATGCCCTCCAAGTACCCAAGCACCTTCGCGCTGTTCTGCTTATGGTGAAGGTCATAGATGACATAAGCGTATTTAAATCTTCGTGCTTCGACGGCAAGGATATCTTTGCCTGAAACCAGGGAAAGTTTCTCAAGGTCGCGGACTACCTGCGCTTTCAGATCCTCTTCAGGCATGATGGCGAGCTGGCTATCCGGGCGGAACGTGATCTCTATGAGCAATGTCGATCCTCCATCCTTGAGGCAGTACCTATCGCCTAGGAAATTGAGCTTGGAGAGGCGATGGAAGATGACGTCCTTGTCAGCGATGGTGAAGGTGAAATTGTCCCCCATGCCATCTTTGGCGCACTGCACGACGACCGTATAGATGGAATTGAACTTAAGCCTATCAAGGGTTTGGCGCACGTCATCGGGGGCCTCGAGATAGCGGAACAGCTCATGGAGAGGCATGCAATTAACAAGCTTATCGAAAAGCTGGTCTCCCTTATCGGTCTTGACGAGCCACTGCTTTCCTTTCCGGATGATCTTGTTGATAGCGACTGGATTGATGATTTCTGATTTCCCTTCGATGGCTTTTGCATAGGCATTGACAAGCGCCTGGAAGCCCCCTTCCCTCGGATAGTGGAAATAGAGCTGGTGGGTATATCCCTCAGTCGGTATCCCTTGCGCGGACTTAATGACATCCTCTTTCGGCGGCTTGGGGATGCGCTCCACCATCTGCGTGTCGAGGAAGCTCGGGTCAAATTTCCAGATCTTCTCGTTGTAGGGCTCAAGGTAGAGCTTCGTGATGCCTTCCCCGAAGGTCTTGAGAAAGAACTGCAGCATGGTCGATGGCTCGTATCCATCGTACGGGTTGTTGAGGAACCCGTGAAGGCAATAGTCCCGCTCTTCCTTATCCAAGGAGGCAAGGTCATTTTCAAAAGGATACTTGATGAGCTTTCCCTTGTGCAGGATCTTGTTCGAGCGCCGTATCTTATTTGTCTCTAGGAGGGACGTATGAAGATCGAGGATTTCCTTGTTCTTGGAGAAGATGATGTGCGGCCCAATGTCATAATCAATACCATTAAGAGAGAAGCTCCTGCCAAGGCCGCCGAGGTGTGCTTCTCTCTCAAGAATGATGGATTTGTGCTTGAGGAAATAGGCAAGGGACAGCCCGGCAATGCCTCCGCCAAGAATGCCAATGGTCATTTTGCTGAAGAGATGTCTGACTTGAGCCTGAGGAGGCCCCTGAACAGGGCAAGCACCACTTTTGGCAGCTTCCTGAAATTAAAGCTCTTGGTGTCTCCTGCTGCACGGGGATAATGGGTGACTGGAACCTCAATGATGTGATAGCCCTTTTTGGCGGCCCGGATGGTGATTTCCGAGTTGGTGCATTCCGGAAGGGTTGTGCTCTTATCAAGCACGTCATCCAGCACTTTCTTCCGGATGACCCTGAAACCGGAGTCAATATCCTTGAATCGCAGGCCGAAGAGAAGCCTGATGAGCGAGTTGTAGGCCCTAGAGAGCACGAGGCGGTGGAACGGGTCGCGGCGTGGTTTCTTCATGCCGATGATGATGTCATACCTGTCCACGTAATCCAGCATCTTGAGAAAATCTGAGGGATCGTGCTGACCATCAGAGTCGCTGAAGCACACGATGTCATTCTTGGGAAGCTTGAGGGCGTCACGTATGCCCCTCGGGTATCCCTTCCGTTCATCACCCATGACCACGCGAAGGGGCATCTCCTTTGCCAGCCTCCTAAGGATCTTCTTGGTGCCATCTGTGCTGCCGTCTTCCGCGATGATGAACTCTGACCCCGGCAATTTTTTGATGAGCTTTTCATGGCAATCCCTAACCACTTTCTCGACAGCTTTTGCCTCATTATAGACGGGCATGACCAGTGATATGCGCCTTTGCATGGTGCCGTGGCAATCCACTCGCATTAAAAAGGTTTTGGTGGGTGCACGATTGAAGCAGTCGAGGGGAAAAGAAGAGATGGGAATGTCCTGTTGGCTTATGCTACGCTGAGAATGACAATGCCCTGGTTCTGGAACTGCGGCGTAAACTGGCCGGAGAGGACTAATTCCTGCACCTTCGCATTGGTGGCATTCGCCCCGAAGCGCTGCACGGCCTGGCCATCGATGACGAGGTAGCCATACTCCCACGCCGTAAGCCGGTCATGAATCTCCTGTGCTGTCCCATTGAATCCCGTCTTCTGGAAGTTGCGCTGCTCCACGCACCAGTAGCACATGTACTTGTCGAAGGCGTTGATGAGGGCGATGTTGGAGAATGTGTAGACCGGCGCATCGGGGGGGAGGTTCTGCTGCATCCAGAGGTAGCCTGCTATCTCCTCTCCAGAGGTCCAGAAGCCGCCTGGACTCCATTGGGCGGTGTTCACCGCGTATTTCTGGACGAAGGAAGTGGAGAAGATGCCGATGAGGAGGAGCACGAGCGCCATGATGAAGGCGGGCCTTGCCAGGGATGGGGAGAATGAGGAGGCTGTCCCCCTGACAATCGCAAGAAGCCACCCCATCCCTTCCGCCGCCAAAAGCGCGGCCGGTATGGCGAGGACCATCCATGCCCGGAAGGGCGAGAGCTTGATGTAGAACGGGCCGGCGTTGACGGCGTAGAAGGCAAAAAGCAGCCAGGCGAAGACAAGGACAAGATTCCCATCGGGGAAATCCTGCACCTTCCAGCTGATGACGGCAAGCATGACAAGGGTGAACAGGAGGATAGCCAGCACCGCAACCACAAAGAACTCATCTCCCAGGAATTCCAGAAAGGGGACAGAGCCCACCTCTGCTGCCGGCTGGTTCCGCTTCGGCACGTTCTTGATGTAGAAGCGGGAGAGGAAGAGGAGCATCACCATCAGGAGGATGAGGAATGCGGGCAAGATGGCTTTCCAGCACCTGGCGATTTCTTTCCGATATTTGAAAACGGCAAAGAAAACGGCAAAGAGGAGGAGCAGGAAGACCACGAGGCCAAGCCCAACAGGATTGTTGATCATGTTCTGCTTCTGGGCGATGGCAAAATCCGCCAGAGCGTATTTCCTGTCCGCGGTCCCGCCGATGCCGAAGAGGGTGGGGTTTGCTCCAACTCCAAGCCCGTCGCGGACGCCCTGGAAGCCGTAGCGGACAAGCGCAGGAATCCACCACAAGGCCATGCTTATCCCGAAGCCGATGGCGCCGGCACCGTACACGGGCCAGATCATCTTCCGCTCCACGAGCGTGCGCGCGCCAACATAAAGGGAGAGCAACAGGCCGAAATACGCGCTGTGCGTCGGCGAGACCATGAGCGTCGCCCCGATGAGGAGAGAGGCAGGCACCACCCATTTTCCATCTTGCCGGATGCGTTCAATGGCATAGAACGAGGCGAATATAAGCGGCATGGTGAGGGCTATGGCCCAGATGAAATGGCTCATGAAGGCAGGGACGGCGAACAGCACCAGGGTCGCGTAGAATGCCTTTCTCGANNGGAGACGTATTGCGCACCGTTCGCGTGAACCCAGGGGTCGTCATCTTCCAGATACGGGTAGCTGAACGCTCCCTTGTGGTACATGAAGAAGGTGATAACAAACAAGATAAGCATGGCGAGCGCATAGGGGTTGGCGCGGAATGCTGGCTTACGGAGCCCCCATTTCCTGTGCTTCCAGTAGCGGTGGCCGAGGACGGCAAGAATGCCGAGGGCAATGATGGCCAGGAATATCCTGTAATCGAGAGGGACATTGAGCAGATTGAGCAGGTATCCGAGGACGACGAAAACGCCGAGGCCGGTCCCGAACCTCATGAGGTGCCGCTCAAGAGAGTCCTCAGCATCCCTGACAAAGAACGTGGCAAGATAGCCGAGCCCATAGCAGGCAGCGATGAAAAACAGCAGGCTTGACCAATACATGGACATGAGCGGATGCTTTTGATTAATAAGGCTTTTCCTGATGGCAAAGGAGGTGATATTGAAAAGTCTCGCTCACGCCCGGGCAGCACCGGTTCGCTCATTGATTGAGCCTTTGATGGGCGGCCCCTTCCCATAGGGAGCCCCCCCTTCCGCCCCGCTTGTCCAACGGATGATGCCGCTCACAAATTGGTGCTGCCTGCACTTTTCAATATCGCTGCAAAAGAAAAACATATTTAAACGGACATTGCCTCTTGAGGACAATGCGCATCGTCATCACCATTCCCGCCTACAACGAGGGCAGGACGCTGGGAAATGTCATTCAGGACATCAGGAAAGCGATGGACTCCTCCGCATACAAGTCCAAGTATCGGGTGCTTGTTGTTGATGACGGCAGCGCCGATGATACTGCCAAAGCCGCGCGCAAGGCAGGAGCAATTGTCATGTCCCATCCGCGGAACTGCGGGCTCGCGGAGACATTCCGGACAGAGGTAAGGAAAAGCCTTGAGCTTGGCGCGGACATCATCGTCCATATCGACGCGGACGGCCAGTATCTTCCGAAGGAGATCCCTCTGCTCATCAGGGAAGTGCAGGCAGGGAACGACCTCGTGCTGGGAAGCAGGTTCAGGGGAACGATAGAGTACATGCCCCTCATCAAGCGCTGGGGCAACAAGGCATTCTCAAGGGTGATTTCCCGCATTACCGGCGTAGAGATATCAGACGGGCAGACCGGATTTCGGGCATTTACCAAAGAAGTGGCGAAGCGCATCGTCATCATCTCCAGCCACACGTACACGCAGGAGCAGATCATCAAGGCAGTACGCGAGAAGTTCCGCATCAAGGAAGTGCCGGTCTATTTCGCAAGGAGGGAAGGAAAGAGCCGGCTCATCAACAATCCACTCGAATATGCTGCAAAGGCGTGGATCAGCATCCTCCGCATCTACCGCGACTACGAGCCATTGAGGTTCTTCGGCATGACGGGAGGGACCATCTTCTCGCTCGGGTTTCTTCTCGGCCTGTATTTGGTCTACATCCAGATATTTGGAGAAGGCGTCAACCGCCATCTGGGGCTCATGATGCTTGACGTGCTTATCCTCAGCATCGGTTTCCAGCTCATCATCTTCGGCTTCCTCGCGGACATGCAGAGGAAATGAGCGGGGCGGGAAATGTTCCTTGTCATCAATGCGCGCATGAGGCGGCTGTGGGGAGGGCTGTTCTCCAGCAGGGATCGTGTTCTCGATGTCGGGTGCGGAGACCATCCTTCATACCACCGATTTATTCCCGGCGGCATCGTCTGCGCGGACAAGGCGGCATCAGCAAAAGCCCATGTTCTCTCCGATGCGCACACCCTTCCGTTCAGGGACTCATCATTCGACGGGCTCGTGTGCGTCAATTCATTGTACTATTATGCAGACAGCCGTTCCGCAATCAAAGAATTTTCGCGCGTCCTGAGAAAAAGGGGAAAGATGATCCTGGTGAGCCCATTCATCTATCCTCTCCATGATGCTCCGGAAGACAAGTATCGCTTCACCGAGTACGGGCTGCGGGAGCTGCTCCGCAAGGAATTCGTGGTTGAGCGCATCGTTCCGGTCGGCGGCGTCTTCAGCGTCGGGGTGGTCATGGTGCATTCCCTNNTTCGCCGAGACCTTCAGCCTGCTTGATGCCCTTGATCGCACGGGCAGGTGGCCGGTCTATTATTTCACCGTCGCGAGAAGGAAGTAATCAGTTCTTCAGGTATTTGTTGCGCGCTTCCAGGGCCGTGGTGAATTCCACATCCGGGAATGTCTTGGCAAAGGCGATGAAATTCTCGAGTTCCAGCGCAGCCTTCGTCGGGGATCCTTCTCTCAGCGTCGCTTCCGAACTGTGGGTCATCACGACGAAGGGGAATGGGTGCTGGGACCTGTCCGCATGGGCATGATAGCGCGCAAAAGCTTTCCTGAGAAGGACTGAATATTGAGGGTCAGCGCGCATGGCCTTCCCAAAGAAGGAAAAGGTAGCTATGGGAATCTCGAGGACGCCTGAGCCCCTTTGTGCCGTGGATTGGCAATCGGCGTAATCGGTGGAGCTCAAACGCCAAGGAGAATGCCCGTGCGCCTTTTTCCAGTCAAATTTCCTGCTGTCCCCCTCATGGCCGGCTATGCCGGGCGTCGCGGAGCTGTCGACGAGGAATCCGGAAGCGGCGACTGCCTTCGCGCCGTCGGTGTTCAACGCCCAGTTCCCCCAGCGGATGCTCTTAATCGCGCTCTCGGCCGGTTTTCCGAGATGCTCCCCAATAAGTCTTTTTGAAGAGTTGATGAATTCCAGTAATTGGCCCGTATCGTAGAAGAAGCAGCTGGTGGCGGGAAATTCCCTGCCAAGCTTTTTCTGGAGCGCCCTGTCCGAATCCGGATGGGGGTGGAGGCCGATCTCGTGGCCTTCTTTCAGCAGGCCCTTCAGCTCGGTGATGATCCTCGCGTATTCTCCCCCGGCGCTGGAGAAGCAATGCGTGGAGAGGAAGAATGTTGCCCTGACCCCATGCTTGCTAAAAATGCGGCGCAGGTTCCTGATGCCTGCATGATAGCCCTGGAACGCCTCCGGGGCTTCCTTCTGCCAGACCCGGCGCTCATCTTTGGAGACGTAGCCGGCTTCGGTGTCAACGGTGATCAGGACGAGGAACGGGCGCTTCCTTGCCGGTTCACGCGCCTTTCCCGTTCCTGCTGTTTTTTGCCTGAGGAAGGGGACGGATACGCCGAAAGAAAGCGCTGAAAGGATTGCCTGGCCGAGCAAAGTGGAGGAAAGCCTGTAGAGGAGCAGCCTGGCCCGCATCATGATGCCACGTCCCGATAGGCCCTGTCAAATTTCTTGGCTATCTGCTCCCAGGAATAGTTCCTTGAGATGAACGAGGAGGCCCTTCGTCCGAGGGCAGACGCTTTCTTCCGGTTCTTCAGGAGAGCGGTGATGGATGCTGCCAGATCATCGGCATTTTTCTGCCTGACGAGGATGCCGGTCTTTCCGTGGGAGACCGCTGAGGGGATTCCTCCCACGTCCGTCCCCACGACCGCGCAGCCCGATGCCATGGCCTCGAGCAGGGCAAGGCCGAGGGCTTCTGTCCCCGTCCTGTTGGCGAGCGCGGGAAGAACGAAGACGTCGCACATGCCGTGGTACATGGCGACCTTCTCCTGCGGCAACCCTCCGAGGAACCGGACCGCGTGGCCCATCCCGTAAGAGTCGGCAAGCGCTTCCAGCTCCTTCCTGTGGGGCCCTTCCCCGATGATGAACAGCAGGGCGTCCTTCTCCCTGCTGAGGATGGAAGGCATGGCCTCGACAAGATACTGCACTCCCTTCTGGTCGCTCAATCTTCCGACAAAGATGATGATCTTTTTTCCCCTAAGGGATTTGGGCTTTCGGCTCCTGCGCGGCCTGAAAAGGGATGTGTCGACGCCCATGGGGATGATGCGCACTTTCTCCCGGACATGGGGGAATCTCCTCAGGAGCTCGTTTCCTGTCGCTTCGCTGTTCACGGTGATGATGTCTGCCTTGCGCGCGGCAAAGCCCTGCAATTTCTTCAGGAAGACATTTTGAATGGGAAAAAGGTCGCTGCCGTGGATGGTTATGATGAGCGGCTTTTTCGTGAATCCCTTGAGGAGCGCTCCGACCATGCCCTGCGGCAGCATCCAGTGCGCATGGATGATCTGGGCATCCTTCTCCCTGATGAGGCCTGATGCGGAGAAGAATTCCGCGAGGACAAGAAGAGGCAGCTGGAGCCTGGCAAGCATGCTCTTCCCCATGTTCGGGATGATGCCTCCGCCGTAGCACAGTTTCTCCAGGGATTCTGGCTTGAAGTAGGCGAACCTCCTCACCTCGAGAGCGCCCATGCGCTCGTTCTTTTTCGCTCCGGGATGGTGGGGCGCCAATACGGTGATGTCGTGCATCTTTCCCAGCCTATTCTCAAGGTCAAAGACGAATGAAGAGGAAGAGTCCCCTTTCCATCGTGGAAACGTGGTCGCAGTGGCCAGGATGCGCAGGCGCGGCATGGCCACACGAGGGGGAAGTTGGTTTAAAAACGTTCTGGCATTGCGGGCCTGTTGAGAAATTTGCCGGGGAGGGCAGCATCGGCTCGCTTTTGCTTCCGCAATCGAAAGGGCGGGCCCCTCCCGGACGGCGCATCCCCTCCCGCCTCAATGCCCTAATCAGAGAGACGCTCGCGTATTGATGCTGCCCTCTGTTTTTAATGCGGTCTGGATAAACTGGTAGGGCCATCAGCAAGATTATCTAGAAGAAGAAATCCGTGAAGATGCCCTTCTTGTTGAGCCTGTACATGAGCACTGCCCCGAAGATGAACAGCACCACGATGACGATCTGGTTGCCGTAATGGCTGAACGAACCGAGCATGAAGCCGACAAGGAATCCTATGATGATGGCGATGTACGTGAACTTGACGTTGTTGCGCCGCTCCCACATCAGCCTGCCGGCGAACATGCCGGAGAGAAGGATGATGATGTAGCTGATGAACGCGCTCGGGGAAAGGAGGGCGATGATGATGCCGATGACGACGAACGTCAGGGTGACCATCTCCACCCAGTGCATCGCGAAGGTTCCGCCCGACATGGTTCACCCGGGCCCCGACCAGACGTTCTGCTCGAAGAACGCGTAGTACAGTATCCACAGGATGAGGCCGATGAGGATGGCCCCCCCTATCGAGATGAAGAGCGGAATGTCGATGGCGAGGAGGAGCAGCGCGGAGACGATGGCGGGCATGGAGAACGCATACGTCATCTTGCTCCCGAAATACGCCTTGCTGCCCGCAAGGGGGGGGATGGGGAGCATCTGGGTGATGGCGAAGACGACGTTGAAGAGGACTGCCTTATCGACGAAGGCTGCGGGCAGGGCGAAGCTGAAGAGCTTGATGAGGATGATGAGGACAATGGAGGCGACAGGCCCTCCGAGAGCCATGATGCCCTGGCCGAAGATGTTGATGCCGTACCTGAACCAGCCCAGGCGGTGCCCGGTGAGATGCTCCACCAGGAAGCCGGAAGGGAGAAGCACCCACACGCTCCCGTTGGTGAGGAAGCAGATGACAAGGCCGAAGAGCAGGCCGAAGGTCCATACCTTGAAGCGCAGCCGGTAGTTGATGGTCAATCCCAGGAGGCGCTGCCCGGCATCGAACGTGAAAAAGGAGACGGCCACGATGAGGAGCGCGAGGGCGAAGTTCGCGAGGCCGGCCGCGACGTCAAAGGTCTCCCCTCCCCATTCCTTGAAGGAGATGATGAAGGCCATTCCGACGACCGGCGGCAGCATGCTGATGAATTCCCTGCGCTCCGGGAGGAAATAGCGCTTTACCTTATCCTTGTAATCGATGATTTCGGCCATGCCCCTGCCCGAAGATTTGTCCTATTTAAAGATGTCGGGTTATCGTCCTTTTGTTCCTTGCTTCAATCACTCCAGCACCAGGGACATCCCTTTCGGGAGGGAGTAGGTGATGGAGATGTTTCCCTTGTCCAGAGCTTCCCTGAGGTCGTCCTTGTGGCCTGCGCCAACGATGGCAAGGATGCGCTTGTCCGGATTCTCCTGCCGCAGCCTTGTGAGGTTCCTGGTCATGGCCTGGTTGCGCTCCTCGATCAGGACACGATAAATGGTTGGATAGCGGTCCCTGATGCGGGCAATCATTTTTTTGATGATTTCCTCTTCCGGGACCGTGGATAGGTCAAAGATGAACTCCGGCTTGCCGCCGAACAGGCCTTTGAGCACATCGCCAAGGAAGCGGAATTTCTCCTTCCAGGTGATTGACTTGGAAAGGCGCTGCAGGGTGATGCTGATATCCTGGTCTATGAGCGCGACCGCTATCCCCTTCTTCCTCGCGAGCCTGTAGGCAGCCTTCATCTCCTCTCCAGGCTTGACGCCCACGGACTCCCCGAGCCTGCGCTCCGCCCAGCTGCCCAGCAGGGCGAAGAAGTACCCTTTCAGGCCGACCCTGCCGATATCGGACATCCTTGGACCGCGGTGGTCTTTCCTGAGAAGGGCAGGAAGGCGCTGCCTGTCCAGCTCAAGGGCGACGATGTCCGGCTTGACCTTCTCTATGGCTTCCTTCACCTCCCGGATGCTCTGCCTGGCGATGTGGGAGGTGCCGATGATGGTGATGCCTTCCATGGCCTTAGGGGGCCTTATGTGCTTTTAAGCATTGCCTCGCCATCTTATGCCGTCACCCACACCCCCCAAACAAAAACTTTAAATACTTGCCAGTAGTGAGACAATTGGTCAGATTTAAAAGGTGAAAACATGCTGAAGATGAAACCCATTTCTGAGACGTATGACATGAAGGTCTTCACGGACAACGGAGAGTACTTCGGGGATGTGGAGGAGGTCATTCTCACCAAGAGCAAGATCCATTCCTGGCGCGTGCGGGCCACCAAGAGTTCCTTCCTCAACAAGGTGCTCGGCTCCGCGAAGGGTGTCATCGTGCCCCACCAGCTGGTCAAGAGCATCGGGGACATCATGATCATTTCGAGGGCTGCGGTCCCTGCCTACACAGAGAAGGAAGAAGGCCCGCAGGCAGTCTGATCAGGTTTTTTGATATTTATTCTTCTTATTCTGTCCGATTAATTCAAGAAAGATCACGTGGTAGTGCTGATGACGGCTGGCCTGACCTGATAGGACCTGCCGCAGTAGACGCAGCGCTTGGCCTTCCCCCTTATGGAAGAATCCTGGCTCCGGTACTTCATGGTGTTCTTGCATGCCGGGCATTTGAGGAGGAGCATCATGCGCCATCATCCTTCTTCCTTACCCTCGACGGCCTCTTCCCGCGGTCCGTCCCATCCCCGTCGGTGTCTTCATCTTCCTTGCGCTCCTTGTCCTGCTCTTCGTGATGTGGGGTGAGCATCTCCGCGACTTTCCTGTCTATTTCCGCATCCATCTCAGGAGTAGTGGTGATGCCTGACTGCGGTGCGCCGGGTTGTCCGGGTCTTGGCTGGGCGGTGTCCGGTGCGGAAGGCAATTGTCCGTCTTGCTGCTCCCCTTGCCCGGCAGTCTCCGTTGATTCTGCGCCTTCCTCCCGGTTTTCCTGGCCTTCTGGAGGTTCCTGTTGTATCGCAGTGGTCTCGCCGTCCTGCTGACCGGTATCCTGGCCTTCATCTCCTCCATTGCCTCCCTCAGGAGAGGGCGGGGGTGACAATGGCTGCTCCTGCCCCTCATCATAGACCTCAAGCGGGGTTCCTGTTTGCGGCTGTTCCTTATCCTCATCGTAAACTTCCAGCCTGCCCAGCTTGAGCGAGGCTTCTGCATCCCCGCTTCCCGGCTCTACCATCGGTTCCTGAGGCGCGTCAAGCCCCTCTATCTCCTGCTTGATGCGGTCTTCCTGGGATGCGATCTGCTCCAGCTCCTGCGCCTGCTGCTGCTTCCGCTCGGCGAGCTCCTGCTCCTTCCTCGTGATGGCGGCGGCGATGCTCTCGAAATCCGCAAGATGCTCCTTGAGGTTCTCCTCCGGCAGGTCGAAATACTGGAAGAATTTCTCCGTCAGCTTGATGAGGTTCGTGCGGCCATGCTTTTTCCGGCTGATGAAGCCCTGCTGCTCGAGCTCCCTGAGGTGGTCGTACGCCTTGTTGGTGCGGAGCTTGATGAGGTCGGATTGCCTGATGGGATACTTGAAGGCAATGATGGCCAGGGTCTCGAGGACGGTCTTGCTGAGCTCTGTCTCGGTGACGATCTTCTTGACCACGGAGAGATAATGGTCCCTGACCGCGAGCTTCCACTGGTCGCCGTCCTCTATCAGGATGAGCGACGAGTCCTTTTGCCCGTATTCCTCCTTAAGGTGCTGCAATGCTTCCCTGACCGCGTCTTCCCTGCTCCGCGCGAGGCGCGCGATGTCTCCCAGGGATATTCGCCCGCCTACGGAGAACAGGATGGCCTCCACCTTCTGCTTGAGGGGAAGCTTCTTAGCCGGCGAGGGAATAGGCGTCTCCATCGTTCTGCAGTTTTCCTTCGGAAACAAGCTCGTCGAGGAACGGCTTGAGCTGGTCCTTTTCTACCCCCGTCACCTTAGAGAGGCTTTCCAGGGAAAGCGGCTTCACCGCCAAGGTCACGGAAACGAGGTTGCGGATGGAATGGCGCAGGTTCCTGCGCAGGAACGCGTTCTCATTGGCCTGCTTCTTGACGATCATGTCCACCTGGTGGAGCCTAGCCTGGAGATCGTTGAAGAGGGAATTGACGATGTGGGCCGGCAGTGCCATCTCCTCAGGCTTCTCGATCTCGATGGAGGACGGCATATACTCGAAGCAGAACCCGATGAGGGGGATGACGCCCTTGGAGATGAGCTCCAGCTCAACAAAGACGCTGACGAAGCCGTCCTCGTTGTCCGCCGGCTCCGAGAAATGCTCGGCGAGGATCACGAAGTCCGTGTCTTCCTTTATCTTCTGCACATAGCCGCGGATGGTCTTCTCCACATGCTCCTTCGGCTTGCCGAGCACCTCGATGATGGTGCGGCAGCGTATCTTCGCGTGGTTTGCGTCATGCGATTGCGCCATGGGTTTTCAGGACGGCGGGATGTTTAAAAAGGTTTGTGGTGGGCTTATCTCCTCCAGACAAAGACGGCGAGAAGCATGGTCAGGGTGATGATGAGGATGAGTGGGGCGAGGTCCTGGGCTTTGCGTGCAGAAGAGGAGAAGATGGTCTCCGGCAGCGGGATGGCCGTCGCAACATTGGCCCTGCTGGAGAGCTGCGCCGGAGAGCCGCTTGAGGGGGTACCGGAAAGGGCGATGGCCTCTGACTGCTCCTGGCTCTGGCTGATGGATATGTCGAAGGTGATGTCCTGCGGCGTCTTGAGGCCGTCCTGCAGGAGGAGGAACTTTGCCTTGTAGCTGCCTTCCTCCTTGATGGAGGGGGTATTGGAGAGATAGGTCTCGGTGACGCTGTCCGGCGGCAGGACGATGGTCTCCCTGTTCGCTTCCCTCTCGCCGCTGTACGAGACCGAGCCGCGGTAGAGGTAGCTCCACAGCCCTGCGCGCACTTCCTCCTGGTTGTTGTTGGTGATGCGGAGCCGCGCGGTCGATTGCCGGTTGTTGGCGTACTGAGGAAGGTCCACCATCTCAAACAGGATTTTTCTCCGCGTCGAAGCCTGCTGCTCCTGCACCTCTATTTCCTCGCACAGGTCATTGGTGATGCCTTCAACATCGATGCGCCGCTCGTCCTCCGTGTCGAGGCCTTCCACCTTCAGGGTATAGGTGCCGTCGTCAATCCCCTGGTCGCAGTTCGGGACGAGCTGGACGGGCAGGGTCAGGGTGACATTGGAAAATCTCTCCTCAACAGAGGCACGGGACTGCTTGCTGAGCTTCTCTCCCTTGCTGTTCTCGACCCATGCGGCGACGCTTTCCTTTCCCGTGTCGCCGCGGTACGCGTTGAGGCGCATCCTGATGGTCTGGCCGAAGGCAGCGGCATCGTCCGAGCCGAGGTCCAGGACGGAGAGGATGGTGAGGTATGATGCCGTGGTCAGCGTCCCCTGGATGGTGAAGATGCGCTCGTCCCCGTCGTTGCCTTTGTTGGAGTCCCCGCACTCCGTGGTGATGTTCGTGGAGAGGATGTAGGACTTTCCTTCCTCGAGATTGGGGGAGAATGGGGAGGAAGTCGCTTTGGTTGTAATGGTGTGGTTAGTGAAGGGCTGGTATTCCTGCTCAAGGTTTCCGAACAAATCATGGATGGCCGCGCGGGCCGTCATGTTGGTGGGGCCTCCCCTGACGTTGCGCACGACTAGCTTCCAGCTGAAGTCGTTTGGATCAGTGAAGAGGCTGCCGTTCATCACGATCTGCACTTCATAATCGCAGGACGTGGTGACGCTGCCATTGTTATGGTAGCCGGGAGTTGGGGATGCATTGTAGAAAGTCCCATTGATGAGCGAGATGCTGAACCCATCCTTTGATGTTGAGTAATTCATCGCAGAGATGAGCGTGCCGTTGGAGTAGAGAAACAGTTGTTCGCCGTCGTCATCGAGACCGCTCCTGCCAAGATCGCCACCATCGATATAGAGGTGGATGGCATCATCGCTCACGTTGTAGTTCTCGTAGACGCGCGTCGTCTCATCCGTCAGGATGGCGAAGCTGAATCCCGGGATAATTGCTCCTTCTTTGCCAAAAAGGGGCCCTTCTATTACATCGTTGGCAAAAGCGTCGCCAAAAACCCATCCGCTTACATTGACAGCCTCTGAGCCGTTGTTGTATAGTTCAACCCATTCGTTGAGGGATTGGTCCTTGAGTGGGTGCGGATGTACCTCGCTGATGATGATTTCTGCCGAGGAGAACTGGGCAAAAAGCAAGAGAATGACGGCAAATGCCCTGTGCATGGGGCTCCTGCGCGGCTTTCCTATTTAAACATTACAGGAAAGCCACCGGCGCATGCCGATAATAGACACCGCTGCATCCAACAATACAAAAGATAAGAGAAAAAATAAGGAATAAAAACAATGAAGCGCTTATTTCTTCACTTCGACGGTCTTGAGGCTCTTCCAAGCGAGCTCGAAGAGCTCCTCGAGTGCGGCGGCGAAGAAGGGAGTGTTCACCCAGATGCCGATGTCATATGTCGGGTGGACTTCCTCATCGTCCATGACCATGAAGATGATCTCCTTCTTGTCCACGATGCAGAACCGCGCCTTGGTGTCGGAATGCTTGACCTCTGCGAGGCCCTTCAGCTCCTTCACCACATGCTCGTTCTCCTTCGTGATGGGGGCGGCGATCCTGACCTTGACTCCGCGCTTCTTGAGCTTCTCGAACGTCGGGAGGAAGCCCTCGACTTTCCTCATGAGGCCCTGGGCAGTCGTCATCAATGTCACGGATTCCTCGGCGTTCCTGATGGTCAGCTCGAGATGATTGTAGAGATTGTGCCTTCCCCTCAGGCTGCCGGAAAGGTCAGCGGGCTCGACCAACTCCACGCCCTGGGTGTGGAGGGTGTTCAGCTCGTTGATGACATCCGTGTTCCTGAGATCGGTCAGGCGCTTGACGTTTTCCTTCGCCTCCTGCTCGACGTTCTTCTTGACCCGCTCGAGGACTTCCTTGGGAGGGACGGCGATGTACTTGATGGGCTTGCCCAGCTTCATCACCACAAAACCCTTCTTCTCCAAAGACTCAAGAACGTCGTAGCTCCTGCTCCGCGGCACGTTGGCGATGTCCGACAGCTCTCCTGCCGTCGAGACGCCACGGCTCAGCAGCGCAGTCCAGATCTTCACTTCATAGAGGTTCAGGTTGAAGAACCTCCTCAGCTTTGACAAAAATTCTTCTTTTATTATCATACGATACACACCCCCCTTTATCATTGATAGGGGATAATCACTTGTTCACTACTATTAAAACATTACGTTTTTTACCCGGATGGAGTAGTTTCATCCTGGAGGGGTATAAACAAATATTTACTTAGTAGTTATAACAAAAAAGCTACACCCCTATTTAAACCTTTTGCATTTTGTGAGGGGCAATTTTGAGAGGGATTAGGCAATCCGTCCCTTCGCCAGCTTCTCCACAACGGAAGGATCTGCCAGTGTCGTGGTGTTGCCGAGGTCTTTTGCGCCTTCGGCGATGGCCTTGAGGATGCGCCTCATGATCTTGCCGGAGCGCGTCTTCGGCAGGTCGTCGGCAAACTGCAGCTTCTCCGGCCGGGCAATCTTGCCCATGTGCTCGGCCACGTGGGTGATGATGTCCTGGCGCAGCCTGTCCGATGGCTTGTTGCCTTTCTTCAGGATGACAAACGCATACAGGGCCTGGCCCTTGACCACGTCCAGGATGGGAACGATGGCGGCCTCCGCGACCGTGGGGTGGGAGACGAGATGGCTTTCCACTTCCGCCGTGCCGAGGCGGTGGCCCGCGACCTTGATGACGTCGTCCGTCCTGCCCATAATCCAGAAATAGCCGTCCCTGTCGCAGCGCGCGCTATCGCCGGTGAGATAGACGCCGAACTGCTCGAAATAAGTGTGTTTGTATCTCTCCGGATTTTTCCAGACCGTGCGGAGCATGCCCGGCCAGGGCTTCCTGATGACCAAGTAACCACCCTCATTCTCCTTTGCCCGTGAGCCGTCCTCCTTCACGATGCCCGGCACGATGCCGAAGAACGGTAAGGTCGCGGAGCCCGGCTTGAGGGGGGTCGCTCCCGGCAAGGGAGTGATCATGATGCCGCCCGTCTCGGTCTGCCACCACGTGTCCACGACTGGGCAGTGCTTCCTGCCGATGACCGTGTAGTACCACATCCACGCTTCCGGGTTGATGGGCTCCCCCACTGTTCCCAGAAGGCGCAGGCTTTTGAGATTGCATTTGTCCGGCCAGTCATCTCCCTGCTTCATCAGGGCACGGAGCGCCGTCGGGGCGGTGTAGAAGACGCTCACCTTGTGCTTCTCTATGATCTTCCAGAAGCGGTCCGGCCTGGGATAGGATGGGCCGCCTTCGTACATGACGACGGCCGCGGCGTTCGCCAGCGGACCGTAGACGGTGTAGCTGTGGCCGGTGATCCAGCCGATGTCCGCGGTGCACCAGTAGATGTCCTTCTCCCGGATGTCGAAGACGTGCGTAAACGTGAGGGACGCATAGAGCAGGTAGCCCGCCTGGGTGTGGAGCACTCCCTTCGGCTTTCCCGTCGTGCCGGAGGTGTAGAGGATGAACAGCGAGTCTTCCGAGTGGAGAGATTCCGCCGGGCAGCCATCCGATCTCACCGAAGAAAGCTGGTCGTGCAGCCAGGAGTCCCTCCCTTTTTTCATGACAACCCTGTTCGCGCATCGCTTGACTACCAGGACTTTCTCCACGGTCCTGCATTCCTTCACCGCCTTGTCCACGATATCCTTGAGAGGGACTATTGCGCCGTTCCTGAAGCCTCCGTCGGAGGTGATGACCATCTTCGCATCCGAGTCCTGCACCCTGTCGCGGACGGCATCGGAGCTGAAGCCGGCGAAGATCACGGAATGGACGGCCCCTATCCGTGCGCAGGCGAGCATGCTGATGGGCAGCTCTGGGATCATGGGCAGGTAGATGCAGACCCTGTCGCCTTTTCCGATGCCATTGCCCTTGAGCACGTTGGCCATCCTGCTGACTTCCTCCAGGAGTTTGGCGTAGGTGAATGTCGTTGCCTGCCCGTTCTCCTGTTCCCAGATGAGCGCAATGCTGTTTCCTTTTCCCGCTTCCACATGGCGGTCAAGGCAGTTGTACGCGACGTTGAGCCGGCCGCCCTCGAACCACTTGAAGAATCCCTGGTCATCCCTCAGGACGCTGTCCCACTTCCTGAACCAGTGCAGCTGCTCCGCCTGCTCCGCCCAGAACTGCTCCGGCTGCTCGACTGATTTCCTGTAGAGCTCCCGATACTGCCTCATCGAGGAGATGCGCGCCTTGCCACTGAATTCCTTAGAAGGGGGGAAGACCCTGGTCTCTTTCAGCACGGAGATGATGGGTTCTTCCATTGGGCCTCTTTTTCCTGCAGTATCCTGCAACAATCTCTTTTCAGGGTTGCTATCTATCGAGCATTTTTATAGCTTTGTTTTGTGTAGGCTGCTGTGGAGAAATCATAATTGCGCTCGGCTTCGCTCGCAAAATCTTGGTGCGCCGCAGTGCGCACACCCTATTTCTGTATTTCCATCGGAAGGAACATTCAATACTGCATCCTAAATCTCAATAATGCCCCTATGCCGCCGATGCCCTGGAGCTGCCTGCCGGCGTCGTGCCCGGTGGAGACGATCATGACATCCCCTTTCGCGGCTTCGGCGTCCTTCATCAGTTGCTCAAGCTCCGGGTACCACCCTTCACGGCGGGATGCCTGCAGCGCGGCGTCCGTCACCAGGAGCAGCCGGATGGCGCCCATGCCGCACGCCTTCTGCGTTTCCTGCCTGCCATACGCGGCCGTGCCCTGCTTGGAGATTTCCGCGAGCAATTCTTCAACGGCCTGCGCCTCCTGCGAGGAGCGCTCCTGCTTCAGCGCTTCCTTCACCTCCGGCCTCTTGAGGACCTCAGCGATGCCGTTCTCCCCGACGGAGGAGCAGGTGGCGAGGACGATCTTTTTCCTGAGCTCCCCGTCTTCCACCAGCCCCATCAGGTCTTCCTTCCAGAAGGCGGGGGAGGCGATGACGATGCTCCGCAGCTGGTGGCGGCTGTTGTACTCCCCGAGCTGCTTCGCGATGTCCGCGTAGAAGTTGCCGGCGGCGGAGGCGGTGTCTCCCTTCTTCTGGACATTGCCCTTAAGGCGGAGGAGCAGCTCGTAGCCGAAGCTCTTGAGCAGCGCGAAGTACGCCTCTTCCCTGTCCATGACCACGAGGAGGACAGAGGTCTTCGATGACTGCAGGGCCTGCTGCAGCCTGTCCCTCTGGAACTTGAGCCAGTGCTGCTTGACAAGGGAGAACTGCGTATGGAGCCCGATGGCAAAGGTATGGTACGTTCCCAGAGGGATGTCTTCCGGTCCCTCGGTGATGGGGCCGCCTGCCCGCAGCTCGCCGGCATCGCCGAAATCAACCTTCTCGACCCTGACGGCGAGCACCATGGGCTTCCTGACGGCGTCCTTCGCGCGCTCGTCCTTGTTCCCGGAAGAGACCTTGCGTAGGGTCCTGCCTCTGATGGCGTCGCCTGCCTCGATGATGCCCTTGAGGTGCCAGAGGTCGTCCGCCGTCTCCACCTCGAGCTTCACTTCTCCCAATCTAAAGTCTGCGAAGAGCTGTTTCATGGTCGTGTTTGGCAGTGTGCTATCGTTGTTCTCGTAAAGGGCGAGTGGAGGGCGTCATGCGCCGATGAAGCGCACGTGGATTGTTCCCTCCCTGATTATTCTTTCCGCTGGCCTTTTGCTGATCGTAGCCAAAGGAAGCCGACGAAAGATTGGCATACACCTGAGTAAATCCAAACATTTATATACGTTTATATCCCGGTTTTTACACTGGTGTAGTGAAAGTGCTCTCATCACGAAAAGCGCAGGGAATGGGCGCCGCCGCATTGGTGGCGATCATCGCGGGACTGATCTTCCTCTATATCCTCTTCCTCCCTTCCGTGGACAGGGAAGACCTCCTCCAGAGCGACACTGAGAAGAAGTCAGTCTCTGCCGAGGACCGCGTCCTGCTCCTGGAGAACGTCGGCCAGCTCAGCGTAGGAGAGGACCTGGAGACGCGCAAGGACATCCCCAACGTCTTCCTCTTTGAGACGACGAACGCGAAGGAGCTTGCGCGGGAAAACCCCTTCGTCGTGCGGAAAGGGTGGTTCGACACCCAGAAGAAGGACATGATGTTCTCGCTCTCCGACCTGGCGAACACCGAGAACGTGCTACTGACATTCAACATCAAGAGCCAGAAGGGCGGGCTGACCATCATGCTCAATGGGCACACCATCTTCGAGTCAGAGGTCGGCGCGGGCAATGTCGAGCCGATAAAGCTGGACAAGAGCCTGCTGCAGCAGCAGAACACGCTGACGTTCGCGGCATCCCCCGTCGGCCTGAAGTTCTGGCGCACGAACGAGTACGCGCTGGAAGCCATCAGGGTCGTGGGGGACATCACCGACAAAAGCAAGCAGGAGAGCCAGAACGTCTTCACGCTCTCCAACGACGAGTACGAGAACCTCAAGGATGCTGACCTGAGATTCATCCCCTACTGCAGCGGGCAGACAAGGGTCGGGGCATTGGACATCTCCGTCAACAACCGCAACATCTTCTCGGCCGTCCCCGTGTGCGAGGATCCCTACAAGCAGAAGCTGCCGTCCGGCATCCTCAACCAGGGCCAGAACACCGTGGTGTTCAGGACATCCAGCGGGAGCTATTCCGTGGAGCAGATCTTCCTCGACTTCGAGTACGACAAGACGACATCCAAGACCTACTTCTTCGAGGTCAACGATACCCACTTCAACGACATCGTCGACAGCAAAGAGAGCGTGGTCCTCACCCTCAATTTCGTGGATGACGACAAGGACAAGCGCGGGGTCCTCGACGTCAACGGCCACCTGCAGTCCTTCGACCAGACCGGGAGGACGTACAGCAAGACCATCAACAGCTTCCTCAAGAGGGGCAACAACTACATACGCATCGAGCCGGAGACCGAGCTCAACATCATCGACCTGAGAGTGGAAGTGCAGAAGAAGTAGGCTGACTGGCACGGCACATCATCCATCACAATTCATCATCATTGCGGGTAAAAAAGAGGGTTGGCTGGGAAGAATTCTTGAGATAATTGCGGACCTTTAGAGTGCCATGGCAGCGACAGGGAGAAGAAGACAAAGGACGCCGGAAGAGATGGCAAGGCTTTCTGCTCGCCTTGGAAACAGGGCGGGGAGGGAATCTGCTACCGGGAGATCTTCAGAGTGGGCGGATAGGATGAAAGCGCAGGTGGATGCCCAGCTCGCCCAGATGCGCGCTCAGGCCAGCCGACAACAGCAGGCAAGCACCGGACAGCAAAACCCCCGTGGAGGAGGAAACATCAACTTCAATCCGACTATCAACGTCACGACGCCGGAGCAGGCGACGGCCCCTCCCGGATCAGGGGCACTTTTTGGAAGAGACCACTATGAGCCGGGTGGCAAAAAGCGCGAGATGGGCCCTGAGGAGCGGAAGAGCCTCGACAAGGCCTCGAAGTATTTCATGGTTTTCGCATTCTTCCTCAGCTTTGATTTTTTTGTGACCCTCGGTGCCGCATACCTCGCCAGATACGGGTACCCCGGCGTTGAACAATTCATCAGCGGAATACCGTTCTTCGAGCCTTTCGGTGGATTCCAGCTGCCGACGGATCCCGCCACCTATTGGGTGTGGCTTTCACTTACGCTTGCGGCCCCCTATTTCCTGGGATTTTTCGCATTAAGGGGGATAATCAGCCTGACCAGGCATGAATGGAAACTCGGGCTGTTCGCGATCTACATCTTCGCTATCCACAGCATCGGGCTGACGATGAGGTCGTGGTCTGACCTCTCCGGCCTATTGAACGAGAAATGGGTCATCCTCCTCATTTTCGTCATCTTGGCGTATTTCATCGGAAAGAGGATATCCCCAAAGGTGCAGGCCTTCACGTGGGACGACATCGGGTATCTGACATTCGCGCTCGTCTTCTCGTTCCTCTTCCTTAATTACGGCTTCTGGACGCAGAGCATCAAGGCGATACTCCACCTGAGCTTCGTCATTGCCTTTGGCTACCTCATCATAAAAAGGTATGAAGACAATGAGTTCTGGTTTTACATATGGATGACCGTGGGCATCATCGCTGACTTTTTTGGATATGCGATTGGCACGTACTTCGGGATTACGTTTGTCCAGTTTTGGCCAATCCTGTTCTTTCTTGTCGTGATGTATATCTCGACACGGGCGCAGATAACCCCCATTTCCGTCATCAGCATCATCCTCTGCCTTGTCGTCCTTTTTGGCGGGCTGGCAGAGGCGCGCACGGACAACACGACAAATTACGCCGCTCCCGGAACCCAGCAAGTGGACATATCAAAAACATCAAGCGCGTGGAGCTCCATGTGGTCGTGGTTCACCGGCCGCATCAATCTGGCCACCCAGCAGTACACCGGCCAGGTGGAGCAGAACCAGTACGAGAGCCTGGGCGTATATTTCTCCAACCTCAAGGCGGCGCAGCCGCGGTTCTACACCGACGAGCCCGTCGTGGTCTGGGGGAGCATCAGGAGCAAGACGTACCAGGACGCGGTCATCGTGAACCCATCGTGCTACATCCTCAAGGGAGGGTCCTTCATCAGTTCGGGGACAAAATCCTATGGCAAGATGGTCCCAGGCCAGCCGTTCCCCATCTTCCAGCTCGAGGACACGGACATCGAATGCTCTTTCCTCAATCACACGTTTGATGCAGGGACGCAGACCGTCATGTTTTCCGCAGAATATAACTTCGTCACCAATTCCTACCAGAAGGCGTATTTCATGGACCGGGAACGCTACCGCGCCTATATCCGGCAGAGCATCGATCCCCTCACCCAATTCGGCATCAAGGACAAGATGCCCAAGGCAGTCTTCACCAACGGGCCTGTCGAGATCGGCATGAGCGTGCAGGCGCTGACAGCGGTGGCTGATCCAAATTCCTACACCGTTCTGCCTGCCATCTCCCTGACGCTCTCCAACAGGCAGCAGATAGAGGACAAGGACAAGAAGGTCATCACGCGTTGGGAAGGAAAGATCCGGAACATCAAGGAGCTCATCCTGCTGCTGCCGCCGGGGGTCACCATCCCCGACCCCAAGAGCTGCACGCCGGTGCCCTTCAAAGCATACACAGAGGCTGATTGCAGGGGCGCGTGCGGCAGCATAGGCAGTACGGGCGACAGCACTGGCGGCAACGGCGCCCATACCGGCAATGATGACACCAATGATTATGGGACGTGCGTCAAAAGCTGCCGGGGAAAGGATGCCTGCACGAAAGAATGCGCGAGGATACTCCAGAGCTGCAATGACGAATGCGGCTTCCTCTTCAAGGGAGACAGCGGGGAGCAGGCGACATACACTGCCTATGCCCTCGACGTCTCCGCCATCAAGCTCAAGGATGACTACAAGGACATCGACAAGTTCAAGACGTTCCAGTGCAGGATGCAGCCGGCTCCCAACGTGCTTGATAATGCCCCGCTGACGACGCGCTACTTCCGCGTCAGGGCAAAATACAACTATCTCCTCGAGAACTCCGTGCAGGTCGTGGTGGAGAAGTCCCCCATCCAGGTGGCATTGGGGGGCCAGCAGCCAGCCGTTCCTGTCGTCGAGACGAATGGCGCCTATGAAGCGTCAGTGGCGGCCCTGGCGCCGATGCTCAACCCGGCAGATACAGCGACCGGCATACGCGAGAGGGAATATGACCAGTATGTGCGCGCCGCTGCCCAGAGCCAGGGCATCGATTATCTCCTCATCAAGGCCATCACCCAAGCTGAAAGCCAATGGGACTCCAATGTCCAAACCTATGATTCCGAGGACTCTGATTACAGCGTCGGGCTGATGGGTGTTTCCGTCGACATCGCGAAGGAGCGGGGATGCGTGCCGGAGGACATGGACCAGGCACTGGCAAGGGACATGCTCAAGGATCCGGAGAAGAACATCAACTGCGGGGCCGCATACCTTAAATATCTTCTTGACATCCAGAAGGCCAGGCAGAACATGAGGCCGGGCATCAGGAATTTGATGGGGGGGTATTACGGCAGCGAGGATGCGATGGAAGACAGCTCCACTGTCCCTGAAAGCACCGGGACAGCCACCCTCACCAAGGTAGTCCCAAAGTGGGAGAACGAGAAGAACCTCGGCTATGCGGAGACAAGGGCGTATGTCAACAGCGTCGTCACCTTCTACAACCAGCTCCGGCAGAAGATAGGAACCCAGACGACCCCCCAGCAGGCGAAGCAGGGCACCTCCATCTCAGAGATATCCCAGCAGATTACCTTCTCCTTAGAGTATAGTGCGCAGAGCAAGCAAGTCACTCTCGCCTGGAGCGTCCCTCCATCGTATGCGCCGGACCAGTATATGGGCACCGTGTCCTTGTATTACAGCGTCGCCAGATCCCGGAACGGTGCTGCCGAGGGAGGGGAGATCTGCCCTGATCCGGCCACTGTCGCTCCTGCCTCCTATAAGTGCGTTGACACCCTCCCAAATCCGCTGCCGGATGAGACATACACCTACACGCTTTCCGGCACCGCGATCTCCTACAACGGCAACAACGTGTTCGCCACAAAGCAAGCGTCAGTCCGCATCCCTCCCCTGCCTTCCCCGGGCGGATCCGGCACCCAGACTGAGCAGCAGACACAACTTGCCTGAGCGCTTACCATGAGAAACACGAGAAAAGA